>JAPZAP010000110.1 GCA_027460585.1 Candidatus Methanoperedens sp.
ATACCATTGTCGCTGCAAGAAGGATATTACTACGAACCTACGGTTCTTACTGGAGTTACTCCTGAAATGAGTGTAATGAATGAAGAAGTGTTCGGACCTGTCGCAGTTATTTCAGTTTTTGAAACTATGGATGAAGCCATTGCTCTTGCAAATAAAACCAGATATGGATTGGGAGCATCTGTGTGGACAAAGAACCTGGATGCCGCAATGACCATGTCCTCGCGGCTGGAGTGCGGCATGGTATGGGTAAATGAAATATGCACATTACACCCGCAATGTCCCTGGGGCGGGATCAAGCATAGCGGGATGGGGAAAGACTTATCCCGATATGGTATCAGGGAATTTGTCAGCATCAAGCATGTAAATATTAATTCAGGAACTGACAAAACAAGACCCTGGTGGTTCCCGTATGGAGGAAGATAAATAAGGTCAAAGCAGGCAGCACGCAAACATTTTTTATAAAGTAATGGAATCTCCATGCAGGAATTCATTTTCTTGCCATATATATCCCGTCAACAACCCTCTCTATCCTTACTGATATTTCCTTTCCCACAGGAATATTGCCAGCATCCACAACCGTCAATACCCTGTCTCTCGCTATCGCAAGTTTCTCGCCTTTCATCCAGCCAGGTCCTTTGACCATTACTTTTACTTTTTCATCCCTCCTGAACATCCGTGGCAGCGCCTTACACTCATGACTTCCAAAATCCTCCGGCTTGAGAATCAGCTTCGTTTTGTAAATCTTTTCCCATTCACCAAGCTGCCAGTAGAATTTCTCCCAGTTCATGACCTTCGCATCGGGTTTTCGTCCATTCTTGTGCGGCAGTAATTTCTGGATGCCAATTGCGGGCCATTTTTTTCCAGCCCCGATCTTGAGTGCGAATTCAATCAATTTTGGCATCTCATCATCATTAATTCCAGGAATCCAGACAGGCGCGATAAGAAGGTCGATACCAGAATTCCTGGTGATATATTCAGCATTCCTGAGAACCTTTTCAATATCGTAATGATCAATTCCTGCGATCTTCTTTGCAAGCTGGGGGTCAAGCGCCTCAATGGACATATTGATCCGGGAAAGCCCTGCTTCATCCAGTTTATCAATGAGTTTTTCGTTCAATAAAAATCCATTAGTCTGCATGGAAACGGTCTTTACATGTTCATTTCCAGAAAGCCTCCCTACAAGTTCAACAAGCTGCGGATACATGGAAGGCTCACCCACCGTGTCGATATGCGCTTCGATATCATCGACTTCTTTATATGCGGCAGCCCATTCGAAAGCCTCTATCAGCTGCCCCAGATCAACCATATATTCTGATATACGCTGCTGTGAATAAGGGCCTGCATCGGTTGAGCAGAATATGCATGATAGTGGGCATTCGCTAATAGGCCGCACCTGCAAGACATTCGTCCCGCGGTCGATGATACCGAATGCGATGCACCCAAAAAGAGGAATGTCGCGGATCAGGATATTGTTACATTTTGCCATTTTCTACCAGTATGCATTCAGAGCATCTTTTTTTCCCGCAAAATCGCTTTCCATATTCCACGATCAAGGCATGGAATTCCTTATAGAGGGGCACATCCACTGGCAGTGATCCCTCAAAAATAGATTGTAATTTCCTGTAATTCCCATCGATCCCCATGCATTTACACATCCTTTTTGTGTAAGCGTCAATTACGAATTTGGGTTTATCGGCTGCGTATAATACGATACTATCGGCTGTTTCCTCACCAATTCCATTCAATGATAGCAGCACGTCTCTGAGTTCCTCCACGGGTTTTTCAAAAATATCAGGATTTTGATAAAAAAAAGTTGAAATATTTTTCAATCTATTTGATTTCTGCCTGAAAAACCCGGTGCATCTGACAAGCTCTTCAAGTTCCACGGTATCAACTTTTGAAAGGGGCTCTGCTTCTATCAATCCCCTTACTTTTAAGTTCTGTATCGCCTTTTCCACATTTTCCCATTTGGTCTGCTGTGTAAGGACAGCCCCGACAATTACTTCAAAAGGCGTATCAGCAGGCCACCAGTTCTTTGGTCCGAGTTCACAAAGCAGCTTATTATAAACTTTGATCATACGAACTTTACGCCAAGGTCAGACAGACCATTTCGGATAGCAAGATTGATCAGGAAAGGTGTCAGTGATTCGATCATATATGAGGATGCCAGCCCTCCTCCATCAAGAGGGCGAAGGTTCTTGATCTCATGTGTTAAATCCATCACCGTTTTCTTGGCTTTGTCATCATCCCCGCAGACAACCACATCATAATCAAGGCTTAATTCTAAATTAGCTAATTTTCGTGCTGAAACATTATGGTATGATGAAATGACCTTCACGGTTTTTGGTAGAATTTCCTGGATCTCAAGTGCTGCACTTCCCTGTTTAGGAGGTGTATATTCAAACCATTTGTTCTTCTTCATGGGTACAACAAGTGAGATCACGATCTGGTCCTTAAAAAGGGGACTTAGTTTTTCTAAAAGTGATATTACACCCTGGTAGGGCACGGAAAGAACTACCACATCTGCGTCCTTAATAGCAGCTTCATTCCCGCATCCTGTAATTGTGCAACATTGTATTCCCTTATTTGAAAGTATATTTGTATAATCACAGGCAACATTGACAGCCCTTTCAATTTCACGGGAACATACAAGTATTTCGTGTTTTTCAGCCCAGCGAAGAACGAATCCTTCCCCGATGCTGCCTGTTCCCCCAAGCATTGCTATTTTCATTTTTTTTCCATTTCCTTAAGGATTTTTCGCATTACGTGCATGTTTTCCCTGTGTAGTGAGACGATCAGGTCACTAAGAACTGCGAATATGAACATCAGTATTCCAGTGACTATAAGAAGTGTTGCCAGAATGGTAAGAGGAACATGGGTAATATTTTTCAAAAACCATTCATTCAAGACGTATATGCCAACAAGTACACCGCTTACGGACAATAGCGCCCCGATAATATTAAAGTAAAAAAGAGGATTATGGGTCCGGGCAAGAAGAAAAATTGTTGAAGCGATCCTGAAGCCATCCCTGACAGGTCTCAGTTTGGTAGCCGCGCCATTTATTCTTGCAAGGTACGTAATAGGGACTTCTACGATCTTAAAATCTTTTTTCACACATTCAACCGTAATTTCGGTCTCAACTTCAAAACCTGTCCTGTTCAATTCAATTTGTTTATAAGCATTATAATTAAATGCCCTGTATCCTGAAAGAATGTCATTTAACCATACGCTGTAGGCTAAGCCGAAAATCTTATTCAATATATTGTTCCCAAAAAGATTGAAACGGGTGAAAGCACCCTTCTCGTAATTCGCAAACCGGTTGCCGATCACATGGTCGGCTTCCCCTGAGCGGATGGGTTCAAGCATTTTTTCGATCTCTTCAGGAAGGTAGGTTCCATCACCATCTATCATCACTACATATTTACTCGATAACAGGTGGAATGCCTGGTTGATAGCCTGTCCTTTTCCCTTTCCAGTCTGGAGAACTACTCTTGCCCCGGCATTCTGGGCTTGCGATGCCGTATCATCTGTGCTGTGACCATCGATAACAAGGATGTCAGTATACCCCATCGTTTTGAATTCACGTACTAATCCAGCTATTGTCTTACCTTCGTTTAGCGTGGGAATCAGTATGCAGACTTCATCTTTATTCATTCGTGGTCTTTATTTGCCTGTATATACTTAATATTACTCTAAACCGGGGAAATAATTCCGAGACATTTTATTATCTTATGGTTTGTAAAACCATAGAATGCAGAGTCTGGAAAAAATTGGAAGGTCTCATGATTAGCGAATGAAAATAACATGTTGTGTAAAGTTATGACTGATGGATGTATGGGAAAGCAATGTCCTTAGACACGGATTTCGCGGATTAACACAGATTAATGCCAATGCTATCGAAATCCGTGTGAATCTGTGTTAATCCGTGTCTAATAAGAATAAATCCAACTATCCATGGAGCTTTTTATTATATCCTGTCATGAAATGGATTCATTAACCCAGAAAAAATTAAAAAATATCTGAAAATTTCATTTCCGACAACATTCTTCTTGTTGGTGACAGCGCGGGAATGGCCGTCCCTACAACCGGCACCGGAATACACAATGCGATCTGGTATGAAAAAAAATAGCAACGAACACAACGAACTCTATACGAACTCACGCCGCCAGAGTTCGTTTTAGTTCGTACCAGTTCGTACCAGTTCGTTGCTTTTTTCATGTTCGTTTATGAACCAGAGTTCATAGTCGACTTTGCTTGCGAGGTCGCCGGGAAAACGATAATAGCCGCGCTGGAACAAGATGATATTGGACTGCTTTCCAATTATGAAACACGAATTTGCAGGCTGCCTGGGAAGCCGACTGGAAGGGCGCTGGGGAAAAGAACGAAAATGGATGCCTGTTTACAAAATGAGGTATGCAGGATCAATTGGCGGAATTGATGTTTTTCTCCATGTTTTTGCAATTCTCATTGTTTTTAAAACCGAGATCGTTTCGATTCTTGGTCGTGAATTGAAATGAGCCTAAAAAAATTAATATAATAAGTTTATACGCAGTAATACGAGTTGGATTGTCTCTAAGACAGGTTATAAATACTTAAAACTAATAATACGATTATGACAAAGAAAATTAGAAGACCTGCTGCTCTCGTTAAACAAGGTACTTTGACACTTTATACAACATCGTTAAAAGTTTCCGAGTTGCTGATTCCAGACTTTTATAGCATAGAGAGACTTGATCCGGAAAACCCAAATGACAAGGGTTATCAAAGATTGTTAAGCACAGCAAGAGCAAAAAAACTTGCGGCCTATATTGTTGATGGATTAGACAAAAAGGATGCTTTTTTGCCAACAAGTATTCTCATTGCAACGCACAAAAACATTGAATTTAACTCGACTAATAACACCATTGAAATTGACATTGATGAAATTGGACCTTTTAGTATTGTTGATGGACAGCATCGTGTTGAAGGTTTAAAAATGGCCGCTGAGAAAGACAATAGAGTTTTAGATTTTGAAGTTCCAGTAAACATAGCAATCAACCTTTCTAACATAGCACAGATGACTCACTTCTTAATTGTGAATACAACACAGAAGAGTGTTGAGAAGGGTGTTGAGCAAAGAATTTATGCGAGATTAACAGGATTATTAAAAGTTGAAGATATTCCAAAATTACCAAAATGGATATTAAAATACGTCCAAAAAGGGGAAGATCAAAAAGCCTTACAATATGTTGACTATTTAAACTCAGAAAAAGAAGGTCCTTGGTTCAACAAAATTGAAATGGCAAATGAGGTCAATAAAGAGTCAAGTGTTAAACAAAAGAGTTTTGTAAAAGCAATTAAAGATTATGTTTTAGTCGCAAACAATCCAATATACACTCTTTATGATGAGGATGTGCAACATAAAATTTTCTTAAACTACTGGAAAGCTATTTCAAATATCATAAGCACTGATGAGGAAACAGTATTATTGAAAACAAATGGAATTGAGCTATTCTGTAGGTTCTGTGTTCCATTTTTCAACAAAGTGGAAAATATGGCTGACTACAAAGTTTCAACAATGCAAACATTGTTACAAGAAATCTTTGACAATGTTGAAGGCGATGGTGCAATAGGTATCGGGCATACAGAATTTTGGAAAGTAAGCAGTACGGCAAGTGGTTTAAATTCTGGGGCAATTGGCAAGATTAATACTGAAATGGTGAAAGCACTTCTCAAATCAGGTAAAAAAGAAATTAAGTTATGAAACTTGAAGAACTTATTCCCCTACCTAAAGACAAAGTGCATTTTAAACTTGCATCTTTTAAATTTGTGCCTAAAGAAACAGGTTGTTATGTTCTCACGAGTTTTGAGAATGACATTCTTTACATTGGACTTTCAGAAAACCTGAACTATAGATTTAAACAGCATATTGACAATCCAGAAAAAACAAATCCAACCAAGGAGGGAAAGGCGGTTTGGTTTCATTTCTCAACTTACGACTTTAAGGATTTAACTAGCATTGAAAGGACTTGGATACATCAATTTGCTGCAATGCATGGACGACTTCCAATATTGAACAAGGTAAATTCACCTTTAATCTGACAGAATAAACGACATGGTTTCAAGAATATATTCGTCCATGAGCTCGAATTGAAATCCGAAAGCCATCTATCGAATGCTCATGGGTTAAATATTATATACTCTTGATAAAATTTCATTTCATATGTGATATTTCTATAATTTTTATTGCTATTTTTTCATGAAGAGGACGAACCGCCCATCTGAAAAAAGGAGGAAGATGATTTAATCTACCCTTAATCTCTGAAACTTTTATGGCTTTTTCTGGTTCGATATCTGGATTTATTTGCCAATTGAATTTAAGTGGAATGAAATATTCTTCATTTTTGTCTCCTGCAAAATCCTTTATCTTATAAGAATCAATTGCTTTCCCAAAAGCTATAACACCTACACGATTATGATATAAGAAAACTGTATCCCCTTTATTAATTTTTATAATCTCCTCTTTTCTATCGTAATAGGCAGCAGCTTTCTTTTCTTGCAACATTTCTTTATAACTGTTTGGCCTATAAGTTCGATTAGTATTTACGGAGAAATATTTTTCAGCCATAGGTAATTTCAATGCCTTTTCAGAGCTTTAATTTATCCTTAATCTTAACATTAGTCGAGACGACGGAATGATCTTTGAGAGCGTCACAACGAAGAACGACCCGAAAAAAAGGTTATATGGGGACGTTGTTGAGTTGTTCTACTGTTAATAATTAACAAACACGCCGGACGACGCAAGCGTTTCGCACTTCGCCGCTAAACGGACGAACGCCTTTCGTATAAGCCATGAGCACGGGAAACGAACGGGTAGTCCGAGCATAAGCACTGATAACGAATGAAGATTGCCCCGTAAGTTGTGCCTTCGCAGACTTCATTATATTTTCAAGATTTTTTTTCCGTGTCCTTCTTCCCCGCCCCGTTTTTCTCATTCTCAACCTTCTTCTGTAATTCGATGAAATTACAGTGTAGGCACCCGATATCCCAGGGACGCTTTCCTTTGTTGATTATCTTGAGGTTATCTTTATAATCAAATAAATCAACTAAATAACTATGAGAAACAAGAAACACACTGATGAAAAATCAGATCTTCATGAAATCGCAGCCGTGCAATTAAAAAATAAGGATCTGGTAGAACTTTCACAGAAAGCCAAAGAAAAAAGTATGCTATTATTGGAGGAACAGGGAATATCTACAATAGCATTGGCATTATCCAGAACTTTAGTCGATTTTGTTGCGCATCCTGAGAAAATAAAGGCGTGATCCGGTGCGGATATATCTGGATACTTCAATACTTGTAGAGTTATGTTTTGGTATGAAATTAGAGCCAAATAGATATAAATCTGTAAAGGCTCTATTTGATAAAATAAATTCAGATAAGATCACTGGAGTTGTATCTTTTTATTCTCTTCATGAATTATTCATATTCGCACGTGAAAATTTTTCTTCGGATATATCAAGATACATCGGTAAAACTGCTCTTGAAGAAATACTGAAGAATAGGGTTGAAATAATTCCTCTTCTTAACAGAGAGGACAGGATTCGTTATTCCAATAGTATAAAGTTGAATGATGCTTCGGATATACCGCATGCAATATTAGCAATTATTGAAAAATGTGACTGCATTGTGACTTATGATTCACATTTTGACGATATAAATATGATAATTAAAATATTCCGGCCAGAAGAATTGCTATAAATTAACGAGTGCATTTTCTCAGAGCATGGAATCCTTAAAATTGAAGGGATAAAGACGGATGAATAATATAAACAACATAATGTATATATCATAACCAAAACCTATATATCACGAATAACCATTAAGAATTTGGAGAACTGAATGCAAATAGGTGTATACATCTGCCATTGCGGGTCGAACATAGCAGGGACTATAGACGTTGAAGAAGTCAGGAAACATGCATCTGCCCTGAAAGATGTCGCCATAGCCAGGGATATTGAATTTGCATGCGGCGATTCGGGACAGGAACAAATCAAAAAAGACATCCTTGAATACAAGATCGACAGGGTAGTTGTTGCAGCATGCTCGCCCCGCCTCCATGAAGTCACTTTCAGGCGGGTTCTTGAACAATCGGGCTTGAATAAACATCTCCTTGAAATGGTAAATATCAGGGAACAAGGCTCATGGGTGCATACAAATCAGGGAGGTTTGGCAACACAGAAAGCAAAAGAGCTTGTGGCTATGGGTGTGGCAAAAGCAGCGCTACTTTCACCGCTTGAAAAAAAGACGATCCCTGCAAATAAGGATGTGCTTGTCATTGGCGCGGGTGTGGCAGGGATTGAAGCAGCACTTAATCTTGCAAATATTGGAATAAAGGTACACCTGGTTGAGAAAGAGCCCACAATTGGCGGAAAAATGGCGCTTATGAGTGAGGTTTTCCCCACGAATGATTGCTCCATGTGCGTTCTTGCTCCCAAAATGTCAGATGTCCAGAACCATCCCAACATCACTCTTTATACGAATTCTGAAATAACAGGAATAAGAGGGCGGGCAGGGAATTACAGGATATCGGGAGAGACAAGACCGCGCTATGTTGACCCGAAGAAATGCAAAGGTTGCATCGATATCTGTGCAAAGGTCTGCCCCATTGATGTCCCGAACCAGTTCGATTATGGCATAGGCCAGCGAAAATCAATATATATCCCATTCGCCCAGGCTGTGCCACAATGTGCATTAATCGATGAGCATTGTGTGGGGTGCGACCTGTGCAGACTTGCATGTCCGGCTGAGGCGGTTGATTTTAACCAGAAAGTTGAAGAATTCAAATTCGATGCCGGAGCAATCATTGTTGCGACAGGATACCAGCCTTTCGATGCACGAAGAAAAGAAGAATACGGATATGGACGCTATAAGAATGTTGTAACCAATCTTGAACTTGACAGGATGCTAAATGCTTCAGGTCCAACACATGGAAGGGTTGTATCACCATCAACAGGAGTAGATATCAAAAGCGCTGCATTTCTCCTTTGTGTAGGTTCACGTGATGATCAGGTGGGAAATCCTTATTGTTCCAAAGTATGCTGCATGGCCTCAATAAAGAATGCCATGAAGCTTGCGGAAAATTATCCACAGGCCAGGATATCGGTACATTATATAGACATCCGCGCGGCTGGTGAGATGTATGAGGAATATTATAAACGTGCCCAGGAGATGGGCGTCTTATTCGTTCGCGGGCGGGTTGCAGAAGTTGAGGAATCGGATGGCAAGACATTAATTAATTATGAAGATACACTAAGTGGTGAAAAGATCCAGGAGGAATGCGATCTTGTTGTTCTGGCAGTAGGAATGGAAGCAAGCAAAGATTCAGATGCAATAGGGAAGATGTTGAAACTTTCAACCCGCCCTGATCGCTTTTTCCAGAGCGCCCACCCAAAAATGCGTCCTGTGGAAACGCACTCAAAAGGAGTATTCATAGCAGGATGCGCAGGCGGTCCGAAGGAGATCCAGGTTTCCATAGAACAGGGAAGCGCAGCGGCTTCAAAAGCAAATGCCCTTCTTCATAAAGGGGAGCTTGAGATAGAACCATATAGCGCGTATGTTAATCCCGATCTTTGCGACGGATGCATGATATGTGAGTCCGTATGCGATTTTGGACGCATCAAAGTAAAAGACAAGAAAGCATGCGTGGATGAAGTCGCATGCAGGGGATGCGGGGCATGTACTGCCAGCTGCCCGAATGGCGCAATCCAGATCAGGAATTTTACGGACGAGCAGATCATTGCCCAAATAAAGGAAGCAACGCGTGAGATCAGCGAATTTCCCCTTATTATCAGTTTCCTGTGTCACTGGTGCAGTTATGCGGCAGCTGATCTTGCAGGATCTTTGAGAATACAGTATCCATCTAACATGAGCAACATAAGGGTACTGTGCGCTGGCAGGGTCAACCCGTCTTTTATTCTTGAGGCTTTGCGCCGTGGAGCAGACGGCGTGCTAGTTGCCGGATGCAGGCTTGGTGAATGCCATTACACCATGGGGAACATCTGCGCAATACAGAGGATGAGCGTACTTTCAAAATTACTCGTAGAACTGGGTTTTGATGAAAGGCGCCTGCGTGTGGAATGGATCGCAGCAAGTGAAGGCGAGAAGTTTGCGGGGATAGTAAAGGACTTCGTTGCCCAGCTAAAAGAAATAGGTCCGGTAGGCAGCGAGCTCAAGCAGGGATAGCATGGTAGAAGAGGAACTGGATGTCTCGGTAGAAAGTGAAATTAAGGATACGCATTTTCTTTTCACCCAGAAGACAGGAAAATCAAAGAAACTCCTTGATTATGATTACAAGCGCTGCAACGGATGCGGCATCTGCATTGATATCTGCCCTAAGAAAGCCATCGAGCCAGGACCTCTAATAGAAATAGCCACCGGATTGGATGCACCGCCGGTTATCATAGACCATACAAAATGTTCTTTCTGCGGCATGTGCGCTGCTTTCTGTCCTGTGCGTGCGGTCAGGATGACCGTGAATGATAAGGATATCCTGGAACTTTCGCAGTTTCCGCATCTTGATTCAAGGGTCGTGTTCAATGATAAGTGTCTCCCCTGCATGATATGCATGAAATCGTGCCCCGAAGAAGCAATATCGGTTGATCTGACATTTCCGAAAAAGGAGACGCTTGCGCCGTTTAAAGCGGGTAAGACCGGGGAGATCACAGTTGACATGAAAAAATGCACCTTATGCGGCGCCTGCGCGGTGTTGTGTCCTGCTTTTATCCTTGTTGAGAAAAAAGCAAAAGCAGACGACCTGATGCCTTTTGATGATCTTGTCGTTGATAAGGCAAAATGCGATTATTGCGGCCTGTGTGTGCCTTTCTGCCCTGAAGATGCCATCACGGTAAAAGGGGACTTTGACCTTGAAGAAATAAAAAAAATAGCGCCCAAAATAACTGGTACGATCAAAGTGGATGATAACAAATGCACACGCTGCGGATGGTGTGAAGCGGTTTGCCCGTATGATGCGGCAAAGGTCACAAAACCATTTGAGGGTGAGATCGAGCTATTAGATGAAAAACTCAAAGGGTGTGATCCTGTTGGCTGCCATGGATGTTTCAATGTCTGCCCATCAAAGGCATGGATAATCCCAAAGGACAAGAAAATAGATGTAGTGAAGGATTTTTGTACCTATTGCGGAGCCTGTGAGAAGGCATGCCATGTCAAGGCAATAGGTGTAAAACGAAAATCTGCGAAACATACGGATGTTGTGGATTCGGCCTGGGCGAATGACTGGAGAAAGGCAATTGTCGCCCTTACCTCGCAGGAAAGGGCGCGCCCGGATGTATCAAGGACGTTGCAGGTTGAAAAAGCGCAAAAGAAAATCGAGCAGGCAATAGTAAAGCCTGTTATCGATCTCAAGTTCAGGAAACTTGTGGATGAAAGGATCGAAAAATTGTCTTCTGTTCTTGGTAATAAACAGGTTAGGCACGTTTGGGAGAGAAAGGATACACAGACAGCTTTGCAGGAAATAAAGAAAAGGATGAAAAAGTGACATATTCTTCATTACCACGCGCCGTCCAGTCGCGCGCGCGAGGGGGCGCCCAATTACAACATACGGCGCCAAGCATTCGAATATAAAAGAGCTATTTTTACGCATTAAAAAACTACATGCTTATATATATTTAAGGTATATCTATTGCCTTGTCAAAGGTCAAATAAATCTTTAGAAATCAGGAAAAAATGCAGTGAGGTAGAAATTGGGATTAAACGAAGCAGATACAAGAGCTAAACTAATTGATCCAACACTCCATAGACTTGGTTGGACTGAAGATTTAATCAGAAGAGAGACCACTGCCGGAACTATTGAGATTATTAATGGGAAAACAAAGCGAAAGAAAGGAAGAACGGATTATCTTTTATGCCTTCCTGTAAAGGAAAGGGAAAATCCGTTATCTATAGGTATATTGGAAGCTAAGAATGAAGGGGAGCATGCAACTCTCGGATTGGGGCAGGCTAAAGAATATGCAAAAAGTCTTAATGTTCCATTTGTGTTCTCAACGAATGGTCATCTTTTTGTTGCATACGACTCTTTTGGCGAGAAAGTCACCGAAGAGCTTCCTATAGAAAGCTTCCCTGAACCGGAATTACTAAAAAAGTTATATGAAGAAAGCAGAGGTTTTTCACTTGCTGATGATAATGCTAAACCTCTGTTTGTTCCATACAGGGGGGGGCAATCTGAAAGGAGATACTATCAGGATGCTGCCATAAGGGCGGCGCTTGAAAAAATTGCAGGAAAGAAAGAAGGCTGGAACAGAGTCTTGCTTTCTCTGGCGACGGGTTCAGGAAAGACACGAATAGCTGTCCAGCTTTTGTATAAACTGGCTGAGGCAGGACATTTGAGAAGAGCTTTATTTGTCTGTGATCGAAACGAACTCAGGAAGCAGGGATTTGGGCAAATGTTCTCTGTTTTTGGCGATAATGCGGCGTTTGTTGAGAATAAAGACCCTAAAAAGAATGCCAGGATTATTGTTTCAACATACCAGGCGCTGGGTATTGATGAAGATGGTGACATATCATTCTTTTTGCAAAATTATCCCAGGAATTATTTCAGCCATATAATTATTGATGAATGCCACAGGAGCGCATGGGATAAGTGGAGTGTCGTTCTTACAAATAATCCCGATGCTGTGCAGATTGGATTGACGGCGACTCCAAGGAAAATAACTGGCGAGAAATCCCCTGAAAAGGATAAAGATGAGAAAATCAGCAGGAACAATCTCACGTATTTTGGCGAGCCTGTGTATGAATATCCATATTCAAAGGGATGGGAGGACGGTTATCTGGCTGCGTGTGAGATTGTCAAAAGGAGCGCCAGTATAGATGAGCGCCAGTTAACCAGGGAAGAACTGCTGGAAAAAGGCGTTTATGATTCAAAAACGGGAAAGCCAATGGGCACAGGCGATGTTAAAGATGTTTACAGCAAAGAAGATTTTGATAAGCGACTGATACTTCCCGATAGAAGAAAAGCCATGTGTAAGGATTTGTTGGAGCAGTTTGAAAAAACAGGTGGTTTGAGACAGAAGACGATTATTTTTTGTGCGAATGACAAACACGCTGAAGACGTGGAAATTGAACTGAATAATATGTACAAGGATACAGGGCTGCCAAATTGTGAAAAGTTTGCATTCAAGTGCACGCAAAAAGGAATAGCAAGCGGTTCTTTAGGAGAGAGCCAGGAAGTTCTGATTGCGAACATGCGTGGAGGAAAGAATTCCCATTTCATAGCAACAACCGTTGATTTGCTGACAACGGGCGTTGATATCCCCTGCGTCCAGAACATTGTGTTTTTCACTTATGTAAAATCACCGATTCTCTTTTACCAGATGGTCGGGCGCGGTATGAGAATCGATGAAGCCTTCGGTAAGTTCATGTTCAGGATTTACGATTATACCAATGCGACAAGGTTATTTGGAAAGGAGTTTATTTCAACGCCAAGGACTGAGCCTTCAATATCTCCCCCAGGAGAAAAAAAGAAGATTGCTAAGGTTCGGGGATATTATGTTGAAATCAGAGACGAAGGGACATTTATTTTGATGAAAGACGAAATAACAGGCAAAGAGCGACCATACACGATTGAAGAATACAGGCAAAAGCTGGCAGCTTCGCTGCTTAAACAAGTTGAGAACATTGAACTGTTGCGCGAAATGTGGGTTAATCCGGAGGAGAGAAAGCACCTGATTTCAGCGCTGCCCGGCGGCGAAAAAGGCGCCTTGCTGCTTCGGGATTTATTGAAGCTGAAAGATTGCGATTTATTTGACCTGTTCGCTGAAATTGGCTTTGGCGTGCTTGCAAAAACGAGGGGGGAAAGGGTTCTTGCATTTGATTATAAGAATAAAGAATGGTTGATGTCGCTGCCCGGAGATTCGGCGAATGTTATCAAGGCACTGGCGAGACAATTTGAAGAGAATGGCATCGAGGAGCTTGAAAGTCCAGAAATTTTTGATGTGGTTGAGATAAAGAGGGCTGGCGGGATTAAGGCTCTGGCTAAGACTGGTTTTAATCTTGGACATGTGGTATCTGAGGTAAAGATGGGGCTGCTGGCGGCATGAAGCAAGAGATAGTGAGTATCGAGGAGAAAAGATTGCCTAAAACTTGTCAGAATTTAACTTTAGAGCAAATAGTATCAAATCCAAAATCTGATATTAAGCGCGGACCTTTTGGCAGTTCAATAACAAAAGATATGTTTGTTCCATCTGGATATAAAATATATGAACAGAAAAATGCAATACAAAACAATTTTGAGATTGGTTCATATTTTATAGACGAAATAAAATTCGAACAAATGAAAGATTTTGAAGTCAAAGAAGATGATTTAATTATCAGTTGTTCTGGAACTATCGGAAAAGTCGCAATAGTCCCAAAAAATGCTCACAGAGGAATAATAAATCAAGCATTACTTAAAATAACGTTAGATACAAAAAGGATGCTTCCGACTTATTTTAAATATCTTTTTGAATCTGAATTCTTACAAAAAAAATTTGTAGATAATACAATGGGTGGAACAATTAAGAATGTTGCATCTGTCAAGGAATTGAAAAAAATAAGCTTTCCTGTACCTTCAATAATAGAACAGCAAAAAATCGTCGATAAACTCAACAATCAAATGGCTCAAATTGAGATGATGAAAAAAGAAGCTGAGAGGCAGTTAGAAGTCAGTGAAGTTTTATTTGATAGTATCATAAATTCAACAATAAAGTTTTTTGAGCCTGAAAAAAATACCGAATGGAAATTGATTAAGCTTGGAAAAATATGTCAAATAAATCCCAGAATACAAGAAAAAATAACAAGCTCGGATAATCAAAATACTTCTTTCATACCGATGGAATCTGTAAATGAAGAACTTGGAATAATTGATGCTATCAAAATAGTTCCATTTATAAAAGTCAAGAAAGGATATACCTATTTTGAAGAAAATGACATTTTATTTGCAAAAATAACTCCTTGTATGCAAAACAAAAAGAGTTGTATCGCTAAAAACCTTATCAATGGTTTTGGTTTTGGCACTACAGAATTTCATGTTATGAGATGCCTTAACAATGTTATCCCCGAATGGATTTTCTATATAATTAGAAGTCACAAATTTATTGAAGATGCTAAAAAACATTTTACGGGTGCAGTAGGTCAACAAAGGGTATCTAAAGATTTTTTGGAAAATTATCCCATATTTATTCCACCAATTTCAGAACAAGAAAACAATGTCAAATTCTTAAATAAAAAATCTAAAGAGAATGAATATATTAAAAAGCAAATTCGCGTTCAAGTTCACGCAATCAACCAGCTCCCCGCCTCCATCTTGAATGAAGTCTTCGGACAATATCAAATCAATAGCTGATGATATTATGAAACGAGATCAACAAATGACAGCGCCACTTGAAAAAGAAATAAAAATCATATTGACTTCAATTAAATATGGATACCATGCAGTAAATCTGCGTTTATCTGCGTTTATCCGCGGTTCGTTTTTAATCTATCTCCGCTTAATTAAAAAAGAACTTCATCTGATTATTACTTTCACCCTGCTATCCAAACCGTTTTTAACCCGGATAACACAGAGCTATTAATATGGATTCAAAAGAAGCACTTGTTGTTTTTGAAGGAAATAAAATAAGAAGAACGTGTCCAGCACCAAGGCAATATTGGCGCAAAATAAAAGACAGAGAATTCCAACAACTTGAGTTGTCCCCAATTTGGGTACAACTCTGTAATAGAAGGTGAATAAAATATTTAACCCGAACTTCAAGTACACTCACAAGATAGTCAAAAATCTCGTTGATATAGCCTCAGCCAGAGAAACCATTCTTAACGCCTATCTCGTCCCAAAATGGGAAATCTCACTCAGGAGAGATGCGCTGATAAGGGCAGCACATGCATCCACAGCAATTGAAGGAAATCCACTAACCTTAGAAGAGGTCAGCCAGCTTGCTCAGGGTAGAAAAGTCACAGCAACAAGAAAAGCGCAGCAGGAAGTCATTAATTATCTTAAAGTTTTAGAAAATATAGAAAAGTATCAGGAGCAGGAGAAGATAACTGAAAAAACTGTTTTGAAATTACAGAGGGATATAACAAAAGAAACTTTAGAAAATCCTGAGCATGAGGGAAGATATAGAGAACTTCAGGTATATGTTGGCAACAGGATAACAGGGGAAGTTATTTTTATGCCTCCACCCCTTGAAGAAGTGCCGGAGTTAATGAGCGAGTTCATAGAATGGCTCAACTCAAGCGCCTCATCCCAACTCAGCCCTGTACTTGTCGCAGGCATATCCCATTATGAATTTGTAAGAATCCACCCTTTTATTGATGGTAATGGCAGGACAACAAGGGCGTTAGCTACGCTTATCCTTTCTCTCCGGGAATTTGACATAAAAAAATTTTTTGCTCTGGACGACTATTACGATAGCGAAAGAACTGCATATTACCGCGCTTTAAAATCAGTTGAACAGAAAACGCTTGATCTTACAGACTGGCTCGAATACTTTACAGATGGCGTTCTTCTCTCCATCGCAAAGGTACAAGAGAAGGCACTGCATCTTTCTCTGGAAAAACATAAAAAAGAGTCAAAAGGACAGATTGCTCTCACGGAAAAGCAAATGAAAATTATGGAAATTATAATTTCAAATGGGCAAATAACAAGCGGTGAAATTCAAAAGATGTTTAAAATATCACGCCAGGCAGCGCATAAGGAAATTATAAAGCTAATCGAATTAAATCTTATAGAGCAAAAAGGTGCTGGTAAGGCAATACATTATGTCATTAAATAGGTTGACGCAAGAGTTGACGGAAAGGTTGACGCAAGATTACTGGAATAGGGTTGAAAACCGAAACGCTGCCGATTACTGGTACATACTTAAAAAACGCGAAGCTGAGTCAAACGGTATAGAGTTATCGAAATTTTGTAGACGACTTAAATTGTCATTTAACTTGTCATTTAGGTTGTCATTTCAAAATCTTAAAGAGATATTAACATGGTAAAAAACAATAATGGAAGAATGGTTAATGGTCAGTCCAGCATGAACGCATACATCAAATCAGTCTGTGACATCATGCGCCGCGACAGGACAAAAGGCGCCCTGGAGTACATTCCTGAACTTACCTGGATGATGTTCCTGCGAATACTGGATGAAAAAGAGCAGGAAGAAGAGTTAAAGTGCCAGGCAGTCGGAAAGTCGTTTACCCCCTCTCTAAAAGAACCATACAGATGGAGGGACTGGGGGAATACATACGGCAAGAAAAGAGTGGAACTGCAAAACAGCAAAATGGGAGATTTCCTCAATTTTGTGAATAACGAATTGATTCCATACTTAAAATCATTCCAGGAAAAACCATCAGCAAACATAAAACAAAAGCTCATCTCGCAAATCTTCAGGAACAACAACCAGACAAAACTTGCAAGTGAGACGAACCTGCTTGATGTTCTGGACAAAATAGACCATCTCACCTCAGAAAACATCGATGAAACCCACCAGTTCCCGCTCTCGCAAATCTACGAAGGCTTGTTGTTAAAGATGGGTGAGAAAAACAATGACGGTGGGCAGTTCTTTACTCCAAGGGAAGTAATCAGGGCGATGATTAGGGCAGTAAAGCCTGAAATAATCAAAGACGGCGCACCCGTAACGATCTATGACCCATGCTGCGGGACAGGCGGCTTCCTCGCCGAAAGTTATGCTTATTTTACTAATCCTGAACTATCAGGCAGAGAACTGAACGCAACTGAAATCGAACATTTAAAGCATGATGCTTTCTGGGGACTGGATAACAGCGACACAGCATTCCCGATCGCGCTGGCAAATTTAGTCCTGCACGGTATTGATTATCCCCATATCGGCTTGAAAAACACGCTCAGCGGCAGGGATACATATATGGAGCTATTCGAAGGCGCACAAAGTAAATTTGATTACATATTCACAAATCCTCCTTTTGGAGGAAAAGAAGGGGAAGACGCCAAGACAAACTTTGTTTTCAAGACTGGCAATACCCAGATTTTGTTCATCCAGCATATTATAAACCATCTTGCGGATGGTGGAACATGTTCAATGGTTATCGATGAAGGAGTACTTTTCAGGACAAATGAACTGGCTTTTGTCCAGACAAAGAAAAAGCTGCTGGAAGAATGTAATTTGTGGTGTATCATAAGCTTGCCGCAGAACGCTTTCCTAAATGCCGGCGCAGGTGTCAAGACGAACCTGTTATTCTTTACGAAAGGAAAGCCAACCCAAAAGGTCTGGTATTACGACATGTCTGATATCAAGATTCTAAAGAAAAACCCTCTGACGCTTAATAAATTCGATGACTTCCTGCACAGGCGCTGTTCTCCAAAAGAAGAAGATAAGATCAGTGAAAAAAGCTGGTTTATCGATATAGAGACGATAAAAAGTAAAAATTATGACATAAAAGCTGTCAATCCCAATGTCAAAGAAAAAAGCATACCCAAGCCGGAAGAGCTTATCAAGATTATCGAGGATTCTCAAATTAAAATAAACGAGGGTTTAAAGAAATTGAAAGAGATTAGTTAAGAGGTCTATAAAGATTGGATTGAGACAATGGACAAAACTAAAATGAAGAGGCAAGGGTAATCTGTGGAATCAATAATGTTTTTATTTAAAATTATGAAACCGAAAAAACAAAAAAATGGTCTAAATTTTAGGTGTCTATGAACTTCATCCATGCCAGCGATCTCCATCTCGGCTATGCGCAATACGGCCTCGAAGAGCGCTTCCGTGACTACGCCCGCGCGTTCCAGTCAGTCATTAAATATGCCATTGACCACAAAGCAGAATTCATACTGATCTCAGGCGACCTTTTCCACAAGCGAAATATTAATGCGCCTACGTATTTGCAGGCATACAAAGTGCTTCTGGAACTCAAGGAAAGAAGCCCGTCCACGCAGGTTTATGCTATTGAGGGAAATCATGACCTTGCTTTTCACCAGGACGGAAAAAGCTGGCTAGAGATACTGAATTCCCAGGGTCTGCTAAGACTCCTCAGGCTAAAAGAAGCGGATGGTGTGAAGCTCATGGGAGATCATGTGGAACTTGATAATGTCCGCATATTCGGGGTAAGATACATCGGCGCCAATACCGCCTCTTCAATCCAGCAGATAGCGGATGAAATTAAAAAAATCGAGGCCGGACATGGTAAGAAATATACGATCCTGATGATGCATTTTGGCATGGAAGGGCAGGTCAGGCAGGCTGAGGCTGGCGAAATCCCATATAGTTCGCTGATGCCATTGAGGGAAGTTGTGGATTACCTTGCGTTGGGGCATTATCATATGCAATACGAGATGGACGGCTGGATATTCAATCCCGGAAGTATTGAAATGATATCCATGAACGAGTACGGGCTGCCCAAAGGTTTCTATCATGTCAAAGACAGCGGCGCAAAACTCATAACGCCGGTGACGCGAGGTATCAGGAGAATAAAACTGGATATAAGCGGAATTGAAACGCCAGATGCGCTTTATTCAAGCATTAATAACCTGCTGGAACGACAGACATCTAACCTTTCCGATAATAAACCCATTGTCGAACTTCTGCTTTACGGGGAATTGAGTTTTCCAAAATCGGATATCGATATCGACAAGATCAGGAAAATGCTTGAAGAAGAGTTCAAACCCCTATCAAGTGAAGTGAAAATAGAGAAAACCAATTCACAATATGCCGTCAATCCTGGCGATGTGAGAGGACTATCACGAGAGCAGATCGAACTTCGGGTTTTTTCGGAACAGGTTAAGCTTGACACCAGGTACAGGGATAATGCGGATGCTATCGTTAATACCATGATCGAGGTTAAAAAGAAAGCTGCTGCGGGAATTGAAGAAGGTGAAATAAGGGCTGATCTTCGATGGTGCTTTGAGAAAGTCTGCTCGCCGACATCTGATACCGTTAAGAAAGGTGAGAAAACACAGACATCGCAGCAGACGCTGCTTTCACGCATGGGGGACTAATGCTGATAAAATCCCTTGAACTTAAGAACATAAAGTCCTATTCCAATGAGACCATTGACTTTTTTGAGGGCATAAACGGCATCTGCGGTGAGAACGGGCACGGGAAAACGACTATTCTTGAGGCAATTGGCTTTGTGCTATTTGATTTCTTGCCTTTTAATAATGCGGATTTCCTGCGCCATGGTGAAAAATCAGGTGTTGTGTCTGTAACTGTGGAAGGAAAAGATGAGGTAGAATATACGATATCCAGGAAGATCGGAAGTGGTAGCGACTATTTCATAAGAACGCCGGTAGGTGAAATAAAAGGAAAGAAGGATGTTCAGGCATGGCTTGCAGGGAATCTTTTCCGTAGCATCAAGTCGGAAGAAGAACTGCCATCGCTGTTTGAGAATGCGATAGGTGTACCGCAAGGCACGTTCACGACCGCTTTTCTTGAGGCTGCAAGGAACAGGAAAATAATATTTGATAATATTTTGAAGGTCGAAGAATACAAGACCGCATTTGATAATTTGCTCCCGGTAGTGAATGCGATCAAGAAGACCATCGAGGAAATTGAGAGAGAGATCATCCCGCTGGCAACCCGCACGGAAAAATATCCTGAATTGAAAACTGAAAAAGAGTCGATGCAAACTGAAATCGATAGATTGAAAAAAGAGATTAATGAAATAAATATCAGGATATCGGCGCTTGCCCTGAAAAAAAAGGATCTGACAGAAAAAAAGGCGCAGCTGGATGCTCTTAATACTCAGATCGCAAATGAACGAATCCATCTTGCAGGTCTTTCAAACCAGCTTCAAAAGGCGCGCTCTGACCTCGCGCGAGCAAAATCTGCAAAGGATGTCATCAATGAACTTGACACAACTGAAAAGAAGTTCCATAAAGAGACGGGGAAGCTAAAAGAACTCAATACATCACGCGTAGGACGAGATAAATTAAAAGATAAGTATGCAAAGATCGAGCTTGAAATTAGCCGCCTTAATGAAAAAAATGAGCGCATAAAAATATTGTCTATCGAAAACGAGGGACTTGAAGAAGGCGAGAAACTCCTTATTCCGAAAATAGAGGCTGCGCGCCAGCTTGAAGAATCGATACAATTCCTTCAAAAAGAACTGAAAGACCCGATGACCGACATTATTTCGCGCTTATCAAACCTTCGCGAGAAATCGGCGCTTATCGAGAATATGAAACAGGAGATCGAGCGGCAAAACCAGAAGATATCAACACTTTTGCCATTAAAAAACAAACAGGTCGAACTTGAGAACAGGATCAAAGAATTGAAAGATATCGAAAAATCATTGATGAATCTTTCCCAGGAAATATCAGCTTTAAGAGAAAAGGAAGTTCTTGCCGAAAAACTTCGTGATGAGATCATTCGCCTCGAAGCAAGAAAAAATGAACTTTCTCCAGCAATGGAAAATCAAAAAGCCCTTTCTGACGAGATAAAAAAATTGTCAACCCTGCTTGAATCACTAACTGCTATTAATTTTCAATTAAAGACGGCGCATGAAAAAGAAGGGCGTGCAAAAACAATCAAAGCTGAGATAACAAAGCTTGAAACAGAGATCACTTCTCTTATGCCGCTTGCTGAAAAGCAGATTGCCCTTGAACAGACTCATCAGGAGCTTAACAGTAAGCATGCTGTTGTAAAATCCTCAATTACACAGACAAAGAAAAATATGAAGCTTGCAGGAACTCAGGGCATCTGTCCGATATTAAATGGCGTCAAATGTTCCTCAGTAAGTGATTTTAATAAATATTTCATTGACGAGATCGATCTGAAGAACAGGGAGTTGGAAGAGTTAGAAACAAGTTTGGAAAACAACAAAAAGGAACTTGATAAACTCGATGATCCACAAAAAAAGACACAGGAAAAACTTGTGCTTATCGCCTCAAGAAAAAAGGATCTTGAACTATATAAAGAAATAGAAAAAGAGCTTGACTCAATCCGGGAAAAACTGGATTCCCTATCCTCATCAACCGGGGCATTAACAGGAAGCGACGAGGAACTCAAAGAGATATCACAAAACCTTCGCTCCAGGAAAAAGGAATTTGATGACCTCACAAAATCCGTCACTGAATTTCAAAATATTACAGCATTGGCAGGATCAAAAAATAAAGACCTTGAAGATCTGACGGATATTCCTTCAGGACTTATTGGATTACAGGAAAAATTAGCCGCAATAAACGAAAAATTCAACCTTGATATCGAGATCAATTCTGTCAATAATCACCTTGATACTGTTGTTTCAGAGATCAAATCAAGCGAAAAAGACCTGAAATATCTCAATAACCCTGTGCAGCAAATTGCCATCATTGAAAACCTCATAGCTTCAAAGAGATCAGATATTGAATCCCACAAAGACATTCCGCAATTGATCGATGATTGTTTGAATCAACTCGATGAACTCAATCTAAAGTTCCATTTGAAAGAATCATTAAAGGGCGAAAAAGGTGAGATCGAACTTGTTGACAAATTGATATACGAAAAAGAGCAAGAACTAAAATCACTTGCATCCCCCGATAAGCAATTTGACGCCTTGAATGAAAACATCAAGAAAAACCTTAAGGAACTGAAAACTCTCGAAAAAGTACCGGAACTTCGGGATTCGACCAATAAGGAACGAGATGCATTGATTCAAAATCTCTCAAAATTCGAAGGCCTTGATGAAAATATAGCCTCGGTTGAGGAAATCATAAATAAACTTGAATCGCTGCATAATAAATATCTGCAAGCTCTGCCGCTTGCTTCCAAATTCGATGAATATACACAAGAAACGCTGGGATTTGAAAATACGATCGCTGTGACGGGAGCATCGTTAAAAAAATTGATTAATAACCATGAGGCGATTTCAAAAGAATTCAGGGAATCCGATCTTGATGAAACTACCATAAAACTTGATGACCTTGGAAAATCCGCAAGCGGGATGATGGAAGCCGTAAAACAGAACAATAAGAATCTTCAAAAAATAGCAAAGGAACTTTTACTTATGGAAGGCATCCTCATCAAAATAAAGGAAAACCAAAGAAATCTTGAAAAGGAAAAAGATTTCCTATCGTTCTCGAATTTCATCCGCGATACAATCAAATCCTCTTCTGAATTCGTGATAAACGAATTTATCGGGGAAATAAGCAGCGAAGCCAACAATATCTATTGCGAAATAATGGATGACCACAGCGCGTCCCTGAAATGGGCAAATGATTATGATATCAGGATCGAGTCTGGCGGTGAAATTTGCACATTCAAGCAATTAAGCGGCGGAGAACGCATGAGTGCAGCGCTTTCCGTTCGCCTTGCACTCTTAAAATCCCTTTCCAACTGCGATTTCGTTTTCCTTGATGAGCCCACGCAGAACATGGATGAGATACGGCGAGAGAACCTGTCCGAGCAAATCACAAAGATCAAAGGATTCAAACAGGTTTTTGTGATATCCCATGATGATACTTTCAACGAGAAATATTCGCATGTGATAAAAGTACAGAAGATCAACGGGGAAAGCAGGGTTGAATCATGCTTGACTTGAAAAATATCTCTCTTCAATTCGATGAGAAACTTTCAGCGATAAAATCCTATGATGTTGAGCGCTCTGAATTGACCCTTGAATACAGGGCGCAGCTTGAAAAAATGAAAATACTCGATCCCGCCCTGAATGAAAAACTTCCTCCTTACAGCGGCGCAAAATTTCTCGAAACGGGAAAGCTCATCCACACGTTCCCGTTTAACTGGAAAAATCGGATTGAATCGATGGAGTGGGTGGATTCGGTTCTATCAGGCGTTCCTGTGGGAGCAGTTGATGGGAGCCAGATATATTCTGATAAGAATTATGAGATACCACTTGCAGTCATACAGATATCCAGGATATTTAACAGGCATACCAGTGACCGTGATTACAGCCAGGATACGGATGCCATGATAATCACGCCGGATGAGTTCGAGGCTGCAAGCGTTTATTCTTTTGGCAGCGAATATATTGATGCGCGACGGTTTTCGATGGAATGCGAAGGGATCATCCGCTTAATGAACGACCACAAAAGTCTTTTCATACTGCTTGACGGCGCCCTTATTCAATCTCACATAAATGTCCTCAACAAGAACATCCGGGACATTTATATAAAAGCGATCACAAAGCTTCTTGATTCGTGTGAAAAAACACGAAATCCCTTAATTGGTTTCATCGATACAACCATGCCCAGGGACATTACGTTGATGATGCATCATCTTTTAGGATTGAAAAAAAGTAAATTATCAGATACGCACATTTTTTCAAATATGCTATGGGGAGAACGGACAGCGGCATTTCTCTGCAACCGTGATGACAGGCGCGGCGAGGAGGCACGGTCAGTTCTTGACAATTACGGCAGATTCAAGAGTGAGATAGCGTTTTGTTACATGCGGCTGGGAAGCGGTCTTCCTGTGCGCATAGAATTTCCGGCATGGGTTCATAAGGAAGGGTTGATTGATAAAATAGCAGACATAATCAGGGCGCAATGTGTCATTCGCGGCAATTATCCCGATATATTGATGCGGGCGCATGATGCCTGTGTGATCAGGACGGGTGAACATGATCTCTTTTACGGGATGCTTGAAAATTTCTGCAAAGTTCATGGGATCAAGATACACAGGAGCGCAAAGGATTTTCACAAACGTATGAACAGGTGATTACATGGCAATTGGAGAAATAATAAAGGTCGAGGATGCACAGACTTATGTGGTGAAAGTACCGCCCGATGCTAAGAAAGAACGCATAGGCAGGTTTGTAAAAATAACAAAAGATGACGGGTTTATAGTTGGTGTGATAAAGAACATCACAAATTCAATACGCGAAGACCTCATTCCATATATTGAACCTGATATGGCGCCCAAGTATGCTCCTTTTAATGAGGATTTCAGGAACAGCTATTATGTTCTTCACGGACTTGGAACGATATGCAGCGGGATCATAAAATACTATGTTGATTCACCTCCCGATGCCAGGGACAAGGTTGAGATCCTGGGCAATGAGGAACTGAGATCATTTCATACCAAGGATGGAAAGCCGTGTATTGCATATTTTAACACGAACCGCGAACTTCCGGTGAATGTTCTTCTTTCCATGCTTGACCATGTCGAGGCGGCATATCCTGAATGTGGGGCGATGCTGAAGCTTGTTAAGAAATATATCAGGAGGGATTTACATTAGTCATCTTTCCAAATTTAGTCTAAATAGAACACGGATGACGCGGATTGCGCGGATTTTCACAGATATGCGCGCATCTGCATCATCCGAGCTTCATTATCAGCAGTTAATATTTAGCAGAAAGACGCAGGTGCTGACATTATGAAGAAACAATCTGAAAAGATGGAAATTGTTACAGTCACAAATACTCAAGATATGGTCAGCAGACCTGAAACTATGGCTCTCTTGAGCGATATCCGTTCACTCATAGAAGCTGCGCGAATGCGTGTATCTACAACAGCGAACGTAGAAATGGTATTGCTCTACTGGCATATAGGAGATTGTATCCTGAAAGATATTCTCCGCATGGAACGTGCCGATTACGGGAAACAGATTGTCCAGACACTGTCTGGAAAATTGATAGTGGAATACGGACGAGGCTATAGCAGAACCAACCTCTTTCATATGATCCAATTTGCAGAGGTTTTTAGAAATCTGAAAATTGTCCAGACATTGACTGGACAATTGGGCTGGAGCCATTTCGTGCAGATAATTGCTCTTGATGACCCGCTGAAGCGCGATTTTTATGCTGAAATGTGTAGAATCGAACGCTGGAGCACCCGGACCCTCCATGCAAAGATACAGGGCATGCTCTATGAGCGAACTGCCCTCTCAAAAAAATCTGAAAAACTCATTAAGCAGGATATAACCACACTTCGCGAGGAAGACCTTATGACTCCTGATCTTGTGTTTCGCGATCCGTATTTTCTTGATTTTCTTGGCTTATCTGATTCATTCAGCGAGCACGATCTGGAATGTGCTATCCTCCGGGAACTTGAACGGTTTTTGCTGGAACTTGGAACGGATTTTACATTTGCAGCGCGCCAGAAGAGGATTATCATAGATAATGAAGACTATTATCTCGACCTGCTGTTTTATCATAGAGGGATGCGTCGTTTGGTGGCGATAGAACTCAAACTTGGCAAATTCCAGGCACAAGACAAGGGGCAAATGGAACTTTACCTGCGTTGGCTGGATAGATATGAGAAGCGCATGGGAGAGGAAAGTCCGCTGGGGTTGATACTGTGCGCAGAAAAGACGGCAGAGCATGTTGAGCTTTTACAACTGGAAAATACAGGGATACGAGTCGCTGAATATTTGACTGAGCTCCCTCCGCGAATATTGCTAGAAGGTAAACTTCATGAGGCAATCCGCATAGCACGCGAACAGATTGCAGTTCATGATGTTAAAAGGCTGGAGGAATGAACATAAACATCGGAAATTCAACTTATTCTGGAAATGGTCAGATCAAATCACCACAAAGTAAGCAAAAATCGCAAAGCTCTGCAATCCCTGCAAACAAGCATGAAACGGCGCGGCCATCACGACGAGGAACACGGATTGCGCGGATTTTCACGGATCCGCGCGTATCCGCGTTCTATCGTAATCCATCTGCGTTTATCTGCGTTTATCTGCGGCTAATATTCGTTTCATTGAGCGATAGAATCCAGGAAATTCAATTTAAACTATTCCCCATAATTAATGAAAAAAATAACAACGAACTCGTGCGAACTCCATACGAACTCACACTAACGGAGTTCGTTTTAGTTCGAACAAGTTCGTTGTTTTCTCGATATTTGTTTTCATATTCAGTTATAAACCAGAGAATATGGAGGTCCTTATGATAGGAATAGTAAATCATTCAGACGAAGAGGGATTCACCTTCATTTCAAGCGAGCGGCTTCCTTCTGGCATGTTCGCATGTTACCACGAATCTGACAGGAAAATCCTGTGCAGGGTGAAGCACGCAGAGCCAATTAACGAGTACCCCCAGGAATTCCTCATGGATATGGAGCTATCTGCCGATGACGTTTCTGCGTTTTACGGGCTTGACCCGCAGGATTTTAAATATTATTCATATTCAGCCTCAGTCGTGGGTTATTTTGATTCATCGATGGGTGAATTCGTACACCCAAGGACAAATCCCGCAAGCGGCATGAAGATCCAACGCGCAGGTGAGGATGTCCTGAAAGACATAAGCAAAATAAAGGCCGGTGAGCCTGGCTCTGCGTTTATCGGGAACGTGCTTGGTGAAAATACCGGGATCGCGCTATCTGTGCGTGATATCGTGAGCCAGCATGTGTCTGTCATTGCCTCCACAGGCGCCGGGAAATCATACACGGTGGGCGTTCTTGTCGAAGAACTCCTGAAACCGCAGAACATGGCTCCTGTTCTTATTTTTGACCCTCACGGGGAATATGCAACACTTGCTGAGATTTCAAACACGGCAGAATTCGTAACCCCATCCTATCGCCCCTTTGTCCGGACGGTCAAACCAAAGGATATAAAAATAAGGATAAGTGACCTTCTCGTTGGTGATTTTATCAGTATAATGGATGACGGAACCATGTCTGATAAGATGAAGACCCTCTTTCGATCCGCATATCATAATCTCAGGAACGACAAGAAAAAGCAGTTTACGCGAAATGAATTGAAACTCCAGATCGAATCTCTCCGGGATTCGAATAATGAATCCACGATCGAAGGCATCAATTGGAGATTCGGGAAGCTACATGCATCCATTTTTGATGATTTCCAGACTATCCCGCTTGCAGATTACTTCAAAGTCGGACAGCTTACGATAATGGATGTTTCAGGCATTGAAGAAGGATTCCAGCAGTTGATCGCATCAGTCATGCTTCGGCGCCTGTTCGATGCGCGGGAGGGCACCGAGAACAACAGGTATAATGAAACTCATATCGATAAATTCCTTCCTTATCCTGTATTTGTGGTCATAGAGGAAGCGCACAGGTTCGCGCCGCAAAGCGGTGAGGCAAAATCAAAGAGTATCTTAAAGACCATTCTTTCAGAAGGCAGGAAATTCGGGATTGGCGTCTGCATGGTGTCGCAGCGCCCAAGTAAACTGGATGCAGATTCCCTCTCCCAGTGCATGACCCAGATCACGATGCGGATAATCAATCCCACTGACCAGCAGCAGATAGCCCAGAGCATAGAATCAGCAAGCAGGGAACTTATTTCAGAGCTGCCCTCGCTTGCAAAAGGCCAGGCGATAGTTTCGGGTGTTGCGATTAATACTCCCACGCTTGTGAAGATCAGGAAGAGGCTTACAAGCGATACAAAGGGAAGGAGCAAGGATGCGCCGGCGCTGTGGGCGGCTCAGAAGAAGTATGAAGAGAAGCACAAGGCGCCGGAAGTGAGGGCGGATGAGGAGATGGATGTGGGAGTTTAAGGTACATAACCTTTGCAGAATTGGGACATTTTCAAATTGTGTTGGTAGTTATGCCAAAATGAAATATTTACCTTATGCGGGATTATGGTAATAGGTATGTTGACTATCAACAATAATATTTATCATCTTTTGGTTCAGGCAAAGAATCAGATGGGCAAAATCAAAGTACAATTTATCGGAATAAAAGATCTCCCAAAATATAAAGATGATGAAACTTTCAAAGTAAGAAAAGTTAGACGGCTTAAATACCAACAAGGTTATTCAAGCGCAGAGGACGTATCGTTTCATGATTATAATATTGTTTTCATCAATTATCCCCATAAACTTCCTTACCCATCAGAACCAACCGGATTCATGGATTATATTTATAGTGGAGGAATTGTAGTTCTATTCTTAGGTCCTTCGGAAAATTACCCATGGTGGGACGATTTACTGGGAACATCAATAAGTAAAGGCGATTCTGTAGTTCCTAATCCAGATCATTAGCTAAAAACCATTTTAAAAAAGCATCCTTTTGTTTGGTACTGCCTGATAGAACCAGGCTATTTCCCGGAAAAACCACCAATACGTCTAAAATTTGAAAATGTGGGAACCGCTGTTAGTGATAAGTGCGTATCTTCAATAGTCCATTATGGAAAAGGTAAATTAATTTTACTCCCAATTCCTGAAAATCCCAAAAATATGTCAGTTGATTTGATATGTGATCTGCTGGATGGGATTAAGAACAATTATTTCAAGAAAGATGAGACACAGGAGATAAGGACCCAATCGATTGAAATATGGTACTTACAACCTGAATTAAAAATGAAGGGTCAAATGGATCAATCGATAATCAAAATATAGAAATTAAAGAAATGGATCACGAAAAGAAAATTTTCATTTGTTACGAAACGACAACGGGATTGAGTTATGCTAAACACCTCAAGGTATCGCTTAAAAAGATAAAATGTCATCTTTTGTGGCTGCTGAAGACTTAAAGGCAGGAGATACACATGAAGATGTTATTAGAGAAAAAGAAATAAAAGAGTGCAAATATTTTCGTTTCAGGTTCATCCGCAAGGCTGTTAAGCAAAGAGCTTGGAAGCGCTTTGACGGGAAGACATGTAGATATTCATATAAATCCATTGAGCTTCAGGGAATTCCTGGATTTCAATGACCTGAAAATAAACACAAGATTGGAACTTTTGTCCAGCAAGACAAAGATACGGCAAATGCTGCGTGAATATCTTGAGTCTGGCGGTTTTCCCGGCGTTGTACTGTCCGGTGAAAAGAAGGAACAACTTTCAAGATATTTTGAGGATATAATATATCGGGACATTGCGGATAGGCATAACATAATAAAGATAGATAAACTCAAAAGCCTTGGAAAATATTATTTAACGAACATCGCTTCACCAACCTCTTTCAGGAAAATAGCCGAGGTTATCGGGATAAGCCTTGATAGTATAGAACGATATTCGTATTTTTTCCAGGATGCATATCTTATTTTTTTGATAAATAAATTTTCATATTCACTGAAAGAACAGGAAATAAATCCGAGGAAAGTTTACGCAATCGATCCTGGGCTTCGAAACATTGTGAGCTTCAGGTTCAGCGAGGATATTGGAAAACTCTATGAGAACATGGTTTATTTGGAATTGAACCGGAAAGGGAAGGATGTCTATTACTATAAAGATAAGCATGAATGCGATTTTATAGTAAAAACAGGCGAAAAGATCAGGGAAGCTTTCCAGGTCTGTTATTCCTTAACCAAGGAAAACCGCGAACGTGAGATAAATGGTCTAATGGATGCAATGGTTGAATTTGACCTTGAAGAAGGAACTATAATAACCGATGATCTCGAAGCCAATGAAGAACATAATGGAAAATGCATCAAGTTCGTGCCGCTCTGGAAGTGGCTGTTTGAAGGACAGTTATCAGGATGAAAATTCCCCTCATTTGTCATCAGCTGGTGTCATAATGCTCTTGTTTTTCAATCCATTTCCACCATTTCTATCCAGTTGATCTTCCCAGGCAAGAACTCCTCCGGAACTTTTCCCTGCTTTATGCCTTCTATTATTGAAATAACAGATTTCACAACGGAAAATAAATTCTTATCCGTTGTATTTATTTCAAAAACATTCTTATTCAATTCAACGGATTCCACAAGAATGACATCAAGCGCCTCTGCATTGGCATTTTCCCTGACTTTTTCAAATGAGTAATTCTTCCTTTTGCCAAGCCTTTTGCGCAGAGCCACAGGATGCGCCCTCAGGACGATAATAGCATCCACAGGCAACATATGCGAAAGATGCCCCTCCATAATAATATCCATGCCATGGGGAACTTTGCGTATCTCTAACTCAATGCGCTCTTTGAGCTTATCCATATCAGCTTCATAGGTATCCCTCGCTTCATCTTTCCCGGTATAGAGCTTTTCACTAAGGACAATTTTATTCACATCTATGATGCCGTATTGCTTTTTGTATTGGGAGTGCTCTTTTATAACTTCACATACTGTTGTTTTTCCCGTTCCGGGTGTGCCCGTTAGTGCAATTATCATAAAAGCTCATGAAAAGCAGCAATTACTAACTCATTTTGCTCTTTTGTCCCCACTGTTATCCTTATCAGCGACTTACCTGCTCCCCTGAAAGATGTACAGTCCCGGACTATTATCCCTTTTTCCAGTAATGATTCGCATATCTGTTTTGCACTTCTGGGAAAGACATCCACTAGGACAAAATTCGCATCCGATGGATATACTTTACATAATTTCCCAAGTCCGCCCGAAAGCTGCACGCGCCCGTTTTTCACCATTTTTATACTCTTATCCAGGTATTTCTCATCCTCCAGGGCTGCAATGCCTCCTGCTGTTGAAAGAACATCCATTGAGAACGGCGTCATCACTTTCAGATAATCCCTGGCGATCCATTCAGGCACCACGGCATAGCCCATGCGCATCCCGGCGAGCCCGAAAGCTTTTGAAAACGTGCGCCCCACTATGAGATTATCATATTCCTTCACGAGTTTTGTAATACCAGTATCTGCGAATTCCACATACGCTTCATCTATGAATACGATAGCATTGACTGATTCCAGGATCTTTCGCGCATCTTTCTCGGATATGGAATTGCCCGATGGGTTGTTCGGGGAGCAAAGAAATATCATCCTTGTATCTTTATTTACTTTATCAATGATTTTTTTCGGGTCGATATTAAAATCAGGCTCACGTTCCACAAAAACCGGTTTTCCCCCATTGGCAAGAGTTGCTATCTCATAATAAGAGAACGTGGGTATTGGTATTATCGATTCGGCACCAGGCGACATAAAAAGCCGCATCATCGTATCAAGTATCCCGTCCATGCCGTTCCCTGAAACAACGATATTGCCGGCAGGATAGCTGGTATAAGCACCGATAGCATTCCTCAATTCAAGCGCATCCGGCTGTGGATACAGGTGGACTCTTCCTGCTTTTTCCTTAATGGCTGCAACTGCAAGCGGCGATGGACCAAGCGGGTTTTCATTTGAGCCCAGTTTGATAATGGTTTCTGGATCGAGTCTGTATTTGCTTGCTATCTCCTCTATGGATTTGCCCGGAACATACTCCTTTATGTCCTTGACCGAAGGGCGAACCAGTTTTTCAAATCTCATTCAGCACCGACACCACCGTATCGACCTGTTTTTCCGTGATCGTAAGGGGCGGAACAAAACGAAGTACGGATTCTGATGTACAATTAAGGAGAACTCCGCTGTCGCGTGCTTTTGCCACGATATCTTCGCATTTTATCGAAAGTTCCATGCCAATCATCAGTCCTTTGCCCCTGATCTCCCTGACATAATCCTTCTTAAGTCCTTTAAGTTTATTAACAAGATAATTTCCCATATCCTGTGACCTTTTCACAAGCTTTTCTTTCCTGATAACTTCGATATTTGCAAGAGCCGCCGCGCATGCGAGAGCACTGCCGCCAAATGTTGATGCATGGTCGCCGCGCACGAAATTTGCTGCAACCTCTTCTTTTGCAAGCATCGCTCCCATGGGGAAACCTGCACCCATTGCTTTTGCTGTGGTCATGATATCAGGAGTGATTCCTGAATGCTCCCGCCCGAACCATTTCCCTGTTCTTCCAAACCCTGTCTGGACTTCATCCAGTATTAACAATGTGCCTTTTTCGTCGCATATTTCCCGGACTTCTTTCAAATAATCATCAGACGGTATGATCACTCCGGCTTCACCCTGGATGGGTTCGAGGATGACTCCTGCCGTGTCGCTTGTAATCGCAGACCGTATGGCATCTGCATCGTTATACGGGACAAATATTGCCGGAGCAAGCGGTTCAAAAGGTTTCCTGTATTTTTCTTTGTGCGTTACACTCAGAGCTCCGCGGGTGCGTCCATGGAATGCATGTTCTGTGGCGATAAATTCCTTTTTGCCAGAGGCTTTGCGTGCCAGTTTCAGGGCGCCTTCAACGGCTTCAGCTCCTGAATTGCAATAGAATACCCGGTCCATTCCCGAAAGAGTGACAAGTTCTTGCGCAAGAAGCGCCTGGTTCTCGGTATAATATAGGTTAGAAACATGAATTAACTGCTCTGCCTGCCGTTTTATGGCATCAACAACAACGGGATGGCAGTGTCCTACGTTATTGACTGCTATACCTGCCACGCAATCAATGTATTCTTTTCCATTAACATCTGTCACAAGCGCACCTTTTGCGCTCTTAATAGCTATTGGTTGGCGCGTATATGTCTGGAATATGTATTTTTCATATTTCCGGGTTATTTCATCATAATTAAGTGCCATCTTTTATTTCTCCGTGTTTATTTCCTTCTAATAATTCATCAAGAACGGGGATAGAGATTTTTATTTTGCCCATTCATGTCCTCATGGGTGGGCCAGAAATCGGTTTTTTATGAACTCATTAAGAACAAGTTCTTTTGCGGGAATGTCTTCTTCCTTGCATTTTTCTTCTTTCCATGCCTCTATCGAACGAAAAATAAAGAACATTCCGTCTTTTTTCTTTGAAGCCTGAAGATTCGGGTCATCGGCGGCATCAAAAAATGATTTGTATCCTTCTAATACGGTCATTCCCACATATTATTGAGCTAATCGGATATGAATTTTACTGAAATTAATTTTGGGTCTAGAATCCTGATATTTCTTTTCCCGGATCGATCCGATAGCCAGCCGGATACGACTTTCAATATACTTGCCGTGCTTTCCGCTATTCCCTCTATTATTCCCACAATGGTCAATGGCGCGCCAAGGACTGCTGTGAGGAAAATAGGGATAATGGGATAGAACATTTCGCTGCTGATATCTGTGAAAAAACTGACCAGGCTCAGGACGAATACGTTTTTCTTTATGCCTTTAATGATATCTTTTTCCATTTTTCCTCCAGTTAAACTGATATGTTCTGAACTATTCCATCAAAATGAGAATCAAACCCAAAGAATTTCTCTATTTTGAGGTCCTTAATGATTTTAATAGATATTGCATCTAAAGCTTAAGTTTCTGTGTGAACCCATTGCGCCTCATACCTTCAAAAGTTCTAGCTCTCTTTTTAAATCCGAAGTTGAATACTTTGATCGGTAGCCTTTCCTGACCATATATTCTTCAATTTCCCCAACCGTCAATCCCGTGTCTTCTGCAGCTTTTGATATGCTGATTTTACCTTGATCATATTTTTGCAGGACTTTATTCCTCCTGTAATTCTCAATGGAATCAGCTATAAGTTTTCTGATAATAGTCGTCCTGTCCACATGTTCTTCATCCGCTATCTGGCTCAGTTCTTCAACAATTTTTTTATCAAGTCGTATCCCCAGGGATACCAATCCGGACATTTATTCACCTCTTTTCGATTTGTTGTTTCATCTCGTTTATGACCTCTATATCAAACCAGCCGATTGTTTCAAGGGAAGAAATACAATCGAGTGCTTTATTTCTCGTTATCAAGGCATTTCTAAACAGCATAATAACAATTGCCGGCGAACCAATGATATTGATTCCTAATATGATTCTGTTTTTTCTGCAGGTATCATCGTCGGTTGCAAGAAAGTGAGCAATCTCCTGAAAATATAACACTACAGCCTCAGCTTCCCCAAGATGTAATCCAAATATTCTTAACTCATCTACTTTCTTTTTATTTTTGACTCCCTTTATTTTTATCAGGTTATCAGTAACTGCCTGTTCAATTATTATTGAATCCGGATGACCGTTTTTCTTTCCATTAATTACAGTCTCTTCATATACTTTTGTCGGAATGAGAACATTACCAAAATGCCGACAGGAATCAGTAAGTATCTGCATTTTAGCCAAATGGATCAATATCATTGAATCTTTAATTATAAGCATACTATGTGCACAATGTAATACGTCATGATAAATAAAGTTTACTTACGAATTATAAAACGGGTTTGGATAGGAACCCCAAACTGGTTAGTTTGTAGGTGATGGTTGATTAAATGTCTTAGGATATTGTTTTCTGGAAAAAATCTGTCAAAACACTTTTTCAGGTTTCAGTATAGATATATTCGTCCACTTTACTGGCATCTGCGCTGATTCCCCAATCCATGGGCGGTTTCATCGCAGGGTCTTTTTCAAGGGGTGGTAATTTCCCGGATTCCAGGAGCTCATCTTCATGCTTCAAGGCAATCCGCGTTATTGCATCAACAAGCTCAGTGAGAGTCTTTTTCTTTTGAAATTTAAGGGTCATTCTTGCCTGGAGCATATCAAGATGCTGTTTTGTCTCATCTGAAACTTTGATGGTGGTTGTCATAGACAGAAAATATTCTTTTTATATTTAATATACTTTTCCACTTGTATTCTACCTTCAATTGATTGGTAATAATTATGTACTTTTCCGACCATCTATCTGTATGAAATAAAATTTAATAAAAATGTTTTGATTTTATCTATGATTGAAATAAGGATGTCAGAAATTGATTACGAAAATAAAAATTGTGAATTTTAAAAGTATAAAGAGGCTAGAGATTAAATTAGCACCTCTTACTATATTTGTTGGCCCGAATGGCTCAGGAAAGACCAGTATTCTTCAAGCAATAGCATTAATGAGTCAGGCTGCAACAAAAAACTTTAGCTTAATTAATGCAAGAAAGGGCGAGATGGTAGACTTTGAGGATGTAAATAGCTTATTTCATAATAAGAAAATAAGAGATTGGCTATCCTTGGGATTTGAGATACAATTAAATAAATCTGACCTCATGAACATTAAAGATGGAGCTTCGAAGGATTTAGAGAATACTAAAGAACAAATATCTAGATATTTTATTGATTTCCTGAATGATTTAAATGATTTAGATGAAAAGAATATGAACACAGTAAGATATGTTAACAAAATAAAAACATCTGATGATGGCCAAAATTATGACTTTAAGCACACTTATTTTATAAATAAGATGAAAACCGGATGTAAAAGTGAAATAAATAGAGTCATAAGTTTCCCGGTAGATGAGAACTTATCCAATTGGTCCCCAAATTTTTTATCTATTCCACACTGGAATCTCTCACCAAAACCTTTTATAGATTCGGAATTTTATAAAATATTATATTATATTCTTAGAAAGAGAATTGGTAGCGTCTACTTTTTATCTCCTGAAAGGGGAGGTATTCCCTGGTATTATGCTACTAAAGAAAAACATGATTATGTAGGGAGAACTGGGGAATATACATTAGAAATCCTGAGTGAACTAATGAAAGCTGAAAACGATGAAAAACGGTTGCCATACGAACTATTATCTAAAGAGTTTGGAATAGAAAATATTTGGAGTGGTTGGGAAAGAGAAAATATTCTAACTTCAAGTTATAATGACCCTTGGCTCAAGAGTGGACATAAATTTCCGTCTTTGGGTCACGGTTCTAAGCAATTGCTTCCAGTTCTAGCTCAATTAGCTTATAGCAAACCGGGCAGCATAATATTAGTTGATGAACCAGAAATAAGTTTGCATCCTGAGTATCAGGCAAAACTTCCTATTCTATTTGGAAATGCTGTTCATGAAGGAAAACAAATTTTGGTAACATCTCATAGTTCATACTTTCCTCTCTCTATTCAGCAGATATTCGAAGGAATTAAGTTGGTAGGACAAACGACGAGAGGTAGTAGTGCAATAAAGTTTAAGCTTGATGTGAAGGACGTGATGATTTACCAAGTTGTTCGAGGAAAAGATGGCGGTACTGAAGTAAAATTACTAGAATTAAATAAAAATGGATTGAAAGAAGCTATCCCTTCTTTTGCAGATGTAGAAAGAGGGCTTCTTGAAAGATTCATGAAAACGGAAGAAGTGGAAGATCAAATATAATTAGAAGCAATATGAATGATTTAGTTTTAGATACCAATGCATTAAGATTGCTTCTGCAAAATATCTATGTAGATAGGATACTAGCAAGTAAAGATGAAATTTTTGTTTGTAAAAAATGGAGGAAGGAATCTGGAGGAATTAAAGAGTTGCAGCTCGGTTTTAATATATTCTCTGAATCTTTAAAAAAACTCATGAAAAAAAATAAATTTCATGAGAAAAGTGCAGGTGGTACTGCTCTGCCACAGTCTCTTAAAAAAGCACTAGAGGAGCATGGAGCAGATGAGGTGGATCTTGATGTTGCTTCTATTGCCTATAATCGTAGTATCAGTGGACAGGTAATATTTTTAGTCTCAGACGATCACCCTTTTGAAAGGGCTCAACCGCTTTTTGAAAAATATAATATAAATTTTGAGCGTCGTAAGGTCGAATTAAATAGGATGGGACTTTAAGCCGTTAAAAACTCCATATAACTATTATAGATGAAAATTACTTCATCAATTACATAGCAATGAGCGCATTCTAAGGTACTAAGGTAAGAAGGATTTTCAAATGAATCTCTTATGAAAAGACGATAAATATTTAAAAAAGTAATAATAATTAATATAATATATTTATGACATGCTTTTGACGGTTTCAAAATCGTAACATTCATGGCAATATAAAGCCTACAGGTAATCATGATAGAGACGAAGGAAATAATTGAAGTAGTATCTGAATATGATCTCAAAGAAGCTACTATAGGCGTTCTTGCATCGCACTCAGCTCTTGATGTATGCGATGGCGCGGCAGAAGAAGGGTTCAGGACATATGCAGTATGCGAGAAAGGACGGGAAAAAACATACACTCAATACTTTAAGGCGCAAAGAGCGAATGGTTCACTCGTGCGGGGAATAGTTGATGATGCGGAGGTTTATTCAAAATTCAATGAAATAATGAAGCCGCAGAACCAGGAAAAGATGAGAAAAAAGAATACTATCTTTATCCCGAATCGCTCTTTCACATCCTATTGCGGGATAGATGAAATAGAAGATGATTTCAGAATTCCCATGTTCGGAAGCCGAAACCTCCTGCGAAGTGAAGAACGCGGAGGAGATCGGGATTATTACTGGCTCCTTGAAAAAGCGGGACTTCCATATCCTGAAAAGATCGCAAATCCTGAAGATATCGACAGTCTTGTCATGGTGAAATTGCCTCATGCGGTAAAGAAACTTGAGCGCGGCTTCTTCACCGCAGCATCTTTTGAAGAATACAAAAAAAAATCCGAAGCTTTCCTGAAACAGGGAGTGATCACAAAAGAAGCGCTGGCTGAGGCAAGAATTGAAAGATACATTATAGGCCCTGTTTTTAACCTTGATATGTTCTATTCACCCCTGGAAGATGAGATGAGCAAAATTGAACTCCTTGGCATTGACTGGCGATTTGAAACAAGCCTGGACGGGCACGTTAGATTACCCGCGCCTCAGCAAATATCGCTGAACGAACGGCAGATCACTCCCGAATACACTGTTTGCGGTCACAATTCAGCGACCCTTCGCGAATCATTGCTGGAGGACGCTTTTGAACTGGCTGAGAAATATGTCAAAGCCACACAGAAATATTACAAACCCGGCATTATCGGACCTTTCTGCCTCCAGACATGTGTTGACAAGGATCTCAATTTCTATGTTTACGATGTTGCGCCGCGCGTTGGCGGTGGAACAAATGTTCATGTTTCGGTAGGGCATCCTTACGGCAATACACTCTGGCGCAAACCCATGAGCACAGGTCGCAGAATGGCGATGGAGATAAGAAGGGCGATCGAACAGGAAAGAGTGGAAGAGATAGTGACGTGAGATAGAAGAGAAAATCGTGATACAGAGACAGAAGGTGGAAAAGAGCATTAAATCCATAATTCTCGCTGGAGGCTCCGGCACTCGCCTCTGGCCATTGAGCAGGGAGCAGTATCCCAAACAATTCTTAAAACTTGGCAAGACATCGCTTTTCCAGGACACGGTGCTTCGATGCCTGAAGTTATCTGCCATTTCAGAGATATTTGTGGTCACAAATGAAGCCCAGAAGTTTTTTGTTTCAGGACAGGTGGAAGAACTGGGGCTGGATGTGCCAGGTGAGAATATATTGATTGAGCCACTGGGAAAGAATACGCTTCCAGCAATTTGTTTTGGGATGCATGAGATAAAAAAACGTTTTGGCAAGTGCTCTGCAGCTGTGTTTCCATCAGACCATGTACTTGACATGAAAGCCATGGAAAAAATAAAACGCGCTGAAGTATTATGTTCCAAATATCTAGTTACATTCGGAATCACACCATCAGCTCCCAATACAGGCTATGGTTACATAAAACCAGGAAAAAACCTGGATATCGGCTCAAAAGTTCTTGAGTTCAGGGAAAAACCCACCTCGGAGGCTGCAAAAAAATACATCCTGGAAAACTGTCTCTGGAACAGCGGTATGTTTATGTTAGATACCGGAGTTTTTTTCAAAGAACTAAAAAAATATGCGCCAGATATCATGGCAGCCTTTACTGAAAATGATATGAAAATCGAAGAATTATATGATGAACTTCCATCTATTTCGATCGACTACGGAATTATGGAAAAATCAGATAAAGTTGCTGTTGTGCCGCTAGAATATAAATGGAGCGACCTTGGCGACTTTGATTCCCTATTCCAGGAAACGCAAAAGAACGAACATGGGAACGCTTCATATAATTGCGACGATATCCCGCTTAATTCAAATGGCAATCTCATCTATTCCAAAAAAGACAAGATCGTTTCTCTAATAGACGTAAAAGATATGGTCGTGGTAGATACACCCGATGCTCTCCTTGTTTGCCCAAGGAAAAGCTGCCAGAAAGTCAAAGAGATCGTAGCTTCGCTCAAAAGCGAGAATAATGAAAAGGCGTTTTTCCACAGGACTGTTTACAGGCCATGGGGCTCATATACGACCATGGAGGAGTCGCAAAGGAGTAAGATTAAAAATATAACCGTTATGCCTGGAAAGAAACTAAGCCTGCAGTTGCACAACCACAGGAGTGAACACTGGGTGGTAGTAAGAGGAATGGCATGGATAAATGTCGATGGCAAGGAATTTTACCTGCGCCAGGGGGAAAGCACTTTCATTAAGGCTGGAATAAAACACAGATTATCAAACCCGGGGACGATACCGCTTGAAATTATTGAAGTGCAACTTGGGGATTATGTCGGGGAAGATGACATTGAACGATTTGAGGATGATTTCGGAAGGGGTTGAATAAAACAAATAATACACGGATGACAATTAAATTACCACGACACTACTTTATCAAATTCGAATAGCAACTGTACTATTCTCTTATAATCTACACATTCATGCCGTATGACACCCCTCGCCTCGGCATCTGCTGAACATATATATACCTTAAATTGACCGTCTGGGATTTCATAAACAGCATCATGCAAAAGAAGAACAGCAACCTCATGTTCTTCACTCTGGGATCTAGCAATCTCAAAGGGCGTTTCATCATTGGGGTTCCGGATGATATGGAGTAGTTTCATAATTAAAATGGTATAATAATATCCGATTCGTTCATTGTCCGAACTATTTCTTCACGGTCAGCCTTTTTTATGTTCTCGATCAATTCCTTTATTCCCCTTTTATCCATTGAAGGTTTATCAGCAAGTAGCGTACATTTAAGCATCCTGAGCGCCCCGAATTCCCTATCCATGGAAGGGTAATTGATCCTTTCGGGTTTTTTGCTAGTTGCCGTGTAAACCCCATCATCCATGAAAATGACCGTGACCTTATCCTCACGCAGCGTCAATCCCACGCTCATGCGCAGCGCCTCGGCATTTCTTCGCGTGTTAAAAGGAAGGTTTCTTACAATTACTGCGATCTTTTTCATGATTCACCCAAACGATATGAACCTGTCAACATCACTCGCGATACATGCATGGTCGTACTGGCTTCCAAACAAAATGCCATCTACTTTACCTATTTTTCTCTGTTCAGCATTAAATGCGCATATTGCTATGTCAACGCCTTTTCCGGCCAAATCTGCAAATTCTTTTTTATTTATATTATAAACGCCGTCGTACATTAAGAAAATAGATACTTCATGGCCTTCTTCCCTGGCAGCTTTGATTATTTCAATAACAGTATTTGTATTCTCATTCTCAGGACTTGTCGTCAGGAGGATCCCAAGTTTCATGCTTTGCGTATCCTTACGTTCCAGAGATGGTCGCCTTTTTGCTCTATTCCCATGATCTTATGCCCCTCATTTTTCAGGCTTCGCGGGACATTCTCAACAGCTGGAGCATGGTCAAAAATCACGATGAGTTCCTCTCCGCTTTCTACGTCTTCAAGTTTGAGTTTCGTTTTTACGAAGGTGTAAGGGCAAACTTCACCCCTTAGGTCAAGTTCTGTTGTCATTTATATTCACCATATTCTGCATGAATCACCATATATTTCTTCCTGGATTGAGGTTATCTTTGGTTCTTCTCCGCAAATCGGGCAGTTCTTGTTCCAGCGCATTTTTATTTCCTGGAATGTCATGTTCAGGGCATCATAATATACAAGGCGCCCAACGAGCAATTCGCCAATCCCCAAGAGATATTTCACAACTTCAGTTGCCTGAATCACTCCGATTATGCCCGGCAGGACCCCAAGCACCCCGGCTTCCTGGCAGCTTGGTACCATGCCTGGAGGTGGCGCATGTTCGAACAGGCACCTGTAGCAGGGCCCCTTGTGCGGGATAATAGTCGTAACCTGTCCCTCAAACCTGTAAATGCTGCCGTGTGATAATGGTTTATTGGTAATTACACATGCATCGTTCACAAGATAACGTGTTGCAAAATTATCAGAACCATCAACTATTATATCATATTCATTGAAAATATCGATAACATTATTGGCATTCAGCCGCTCAATGTATGTTTTCACATCTACATCAGGATTGAGATTATTAACAAATTGTTTTGCAGATTCTGCTTTGGATTTTCCAACATTGCCGCCGTGTATGACCTGTCTCTGGAGATTGCTTAAGTCCACAGTATCATCATCGATAATTCCAATGCTGCCAATACCCGCAGCCGCAAGATATTCGATGACCGGGGAGCCAAGTCCACCTGCGCCTATGCATAATACTTTTGATGAAAGCAATTTTTTCTGCCCTTTTCCGCCAACTTCAGGCAATATGATATGTCGTGAGTATCTTCTTATTTGTTCTTCATTGAATCCGCCGATCATTGTTTTATCACCATATTATTACTGCTGGTATTATTTACACCATAAAAGTATTACCAGCATAAATAATTTTTGGTAATGACATGACCAGCTTTGCACATAAAGTCGCACCTGTACCTAAGTCATGAAGTTGCACCTAAAGTCGTTCAAAAACAACGCTTTAAGTGCAAAAATGAGATGAGCGCAAACTATTTATTCTCAGCCGTATAATTTGTCTGTGTTCGTGTAATAACGAACTAGATAAGCGGGTTCATTTTTTCAACGATACCACCCACTCCCCTTCCCGCTTATCTAATTAATAATATCATTATATGTTTTTTGACATTATTCTTGTATTATCAGGAAATTTTTATTTTATATGGATAAAGTTCGTGAAGAAATCTATTAAATATGATGCAAAATGATATTCTCTTATGTTCAAGTCGAAACATCCGAGGGATATTTTCAACGAGATAAAATGGAGATTTGACCTTGCAAAATGCAAAATATATTATATCCACAGGGGTGCACCAGGGGATGTGAAAATAGTTGAGGGAAGCACTATCAAGAATATTGAAAGTTCATTCCTTGTTCTTGAGGGGGATTTCGAGGATGTGTATATCCCGTATCACAGGATATTCAGGATCGAGTTCGATAATGAGATTATCTTTGAGAAGATACGCAAATAATATGTCAAAATAGAGTCTTAAATTGTTAAAATTTGTTATTGTTATAAAGGTAAGGCACAGGATAGAATAAAACCTATGCCCAGACCCGGACTTGAACCGGGGACTTCTGCGTCTTCAGCGCAGCGCTCTCCCAGGCTGAGCTATCTGGGCACAACAGGTGCTAATTGCCGACATCGTATATGTAGGCTTCGGAAGCCTCCTGGAATAGTCCGAAATAAGTCTGGGCAAAGAAAAACCTTTCGGTAGCGGTCATACCAAGTATTAATATAATCAAAACCAATAAAGCCGAAGAAGGTGACTGAAATGGAAGATTTTCTTGATAAGCTTCAAAAAACCCGGGCCGGGTTTTTTAGTCGTACAAGGTTGGTATTTTTTCTTGACCTGATCGCTATTTTCAGCATTCTCTATGCTATTTTCATTATCGTCAATCTTGAATATCTCTTAAGCAAGTCATCAATACCTTCATCGATCCCGATCAATATAATACCACCCGCAGTTTCGATAATTATTGCTTTAATTACTTCCGCCTTGTTGCACAAAAAAGATAAAAAAACAAATGTCATCAGGCTGATTGAAAAGAAATATCCTGAACTTAAGGAAAAACTGAGTACTGCTTATGACAACCGTGATGAATCCAACATAATAGTTGACTCTTTAAAAACCCTTGTTTCAGAATCCATGACTTCAGTTTCACCATCGATGCTGCTTTCAAAAGGCATAATTATCTCAAAGATCATGATCACAGTTATTTTCCTTGCAGGAATGGCTTATATTTCGTTTAATCCCCAGGGGATCCAGATACCGCAAAATACCCTGGACAATGTGACAAAAGCCATTACGGGCCAAGACCAGAATAATACAGGAATAATAGATATCACAGGTCGCCCTGAGAATATGGACAATATCGGGACAAAAGGAAGCGGGGACATTTTAGGCAAGCCAAAGATAGCATCCATTGAAGGGAAGAATATTGATCTTACACTATTTCCGGGAGATACTACGGGTACGATCGTAACTGATTATAATCCGACCAGCAACCAGTTCATCAAGTCGGGAGCTTTCCCCGTGGATGTCCTGGGTTCAAATGTTTCTGATGGCGGCTACAGCATGCTTATGACAAAATCTGAAACTGAAAAGCAACTAATCAATCAATACGCAATCAAAAGGAGTCAAATATGAGAGAGGTAAAATATGAGTAATGAGACATATTCAAGCTCGACAAGGATTTTCAAAGATCTTCTGGATGAGATAGGGAAGGTGGTAGTAGGGCAGCATGAAGCGGTTGAACAGATGATGATCGCAATTCTATGTAACAGCCACGCGCTTGTGGAAAGCAATCCAGGCCTTGCAAAAACACTTACTATAAGCACGATTTCAAAAGCGCTTGACCTTAAATTCAACAGAATACAGTGTACGCCCGACCTTATGCCATCGGATATCACAGGCACCTATATCATAGAAGATGTCGGCGGCAAGAAGCAGTTCAGGTTTGAACCAGGCCCTGTGTTTGCCAATATCGTTCTTGCCGATGAGATAAACAGGGCATCGCCAAAGACCCAGAGCGCCATGCTTGAAGCAATGCAGGAAAAACAGGTGACTGTAGGCAATAAGACCTATCTGCTGGACAAGCCTTTTTTTATACTTGCCACGCAAAACCCGATTGAAATGGAAGGTACGTACCCCCTTCCGGAAGCGCAGCTTGACAGGTTCCTTCTCAAAATATTGATGGATTACCCTACATTTGAGGATGAGAACGAGATAGTGAATAGATACACTAAAAATATCATTCCTGCGGTAAGAAACGTGGTCTCAAAAGCCGAAGTCCTTGAACTCCAGAAGCTCACCCGCGATGTTCCAATCGCAGAAGATATCAAAATTAGGGCTATAAAGATCGTCGGCGCCACAAGGGCAAAAAATGACAATATCGAATACGGCGCCTCACCTCGCGCATCGATTGGCATTATTCTTGCGGCTAAAGCCAGGGCGCTTATGAGAGGCAGGAATTATGTCAGCAAGGAAGATATCGATGAAATGGCATATCCTGTGCTGCGGCATCGTGTTATACTGACCTTTGAGTCAGAGCGCAAAGGCATGACGACCGACCATGTAATCGCGGATATTTTGAAAAATGTGAAGTAAGATGATTCATAAATCAAAGCACGAATCCACTAATCGATATCAATATCCAAGTCATTCTTGTCTGGGTTTATTGGAAAACGAACCGCAGATAAACGCAGATGAACGCAGATTAATTAAGTCGGGTGAAGAAACCTATTTCTTAAACAGGAATTCTATCGCCAGTCATCATGTTTTTGAAGTGACTTACTCATAATAATATTTTGAAAAATATGAACCCACTAATAAACGCAAATGAAACCCAATTGAATGAATTATCAGAGAAAATCATAGGGGCAGCATTCGAAGTCAGTAATATCCTTGGTGTGGGTTTCCTTGAAAAAGTATATGAAAATGCTTTAAATGTAGAACTTGAATTAAGAGGATTACAAGTGCAGCAACAGGCACCATTGAAAGTTTATTATAAGGATGAGTTGGTTGGGGATTATATTGCAGATATTCTGGTTAACAATGAAATTATTATCGAGTTAAAAACAGTTAAAGAATTCGATGATATCCACATTGCTCAATGCCTGAATTACCTTAAAATTACAGGTTTAAAGCTCTGCCTGCTTATTAATTTCAGCAAACCAAGGGTAGATATAAAAAGGATAGTGAGAGGAATTGGAAATAAATAACCAACATCAAATAAAACAAAACAACCGCAATTTATATGGACAAATATCTGCGTTTATCTGCGTTCATCTGCGGTTGATATTCGTTTCATTGCGCGATAGAACCCAAGAAATTAGATTTGAACTATTTCCCATTCAAGAAAAGATAGAATCTGCAAATGGTTTTATAAAATCACCGCAAAGTACGCAAAGAGCGCAAAGCTCAGCCATACCTGTTACCATGTATGAAACGTCAGCCCAATCACGAATTAGAACACGGATGACGCGGATGACACGGATTTTCACGGATCCGTGCGTCTCCGCGCAATCCGCGTTCTATTACATCCCATCTTTGTCCTGTGTTCATCCGCGGCTAATATTATCAATGCAAGAAAAAACGGCAGCATTTTACCATGCCTCAATAAATAAAGCTATTACAATATTTTATCAAAAAAGTGACCTAAATGATCGACACTTCCTTCTTCAAAGAACTTGACCGGTTCTCATTCATGGTGCGAAAGCGGGTTTCGACCGCATATAGCGGAAGCCGCCGTTCCATACTTAAAGGAAGGGGCATGGAGCCGGTGAGCTACCGGGAATACACGCAGGGGGATGATTTCAAGATAATCGACTGGAAAGTGTATGGCAGGACTGAGAAGTTTTATGTCAAGGAATTCGAGGAAGAAAAAAGCTTAACAACACACATATTACTTGACACCAGCAAGAGCATGGATTTTCGGAATAAATTTAACTATGCGGCAATGATGGCTCTGGGATTTGCTTATCTTGTGACAAAAGACAACGAGAAATTCAGCGTTGCGGCTTTCGGCGAAGAGATAAATATCACAAAACCCAAGCGAGGGAGAAAATATCTTTCCCAGATCATAGACCTTCTCAACAGCACCGAGCTTACCGGACAAACGCGTTTTGATTATTGTATGGAAAAATATGCAAGCGTAATAAAATCAAGGTCGCTCGTAATAATCATTTCAGATTTCATGGCTGATACTGAGGGAATCAAGAATTCGATATTCAGGCTTGGGGATAACGAACTTTTGCTCGTCCAGGTACTCGACCCGATCGAGAAAAACCTGGATCTTGGCGGAGAAGCAAAATTGATCGACCTTGAGACCGATGCGAAAATGGATATTTACACAAGCCCAAGGCTTCGCGCCGAATACCAGAAGAAGCTGAATGACCACAATGCGAAGATAAAAGAAACATGCAATGCAGTAGGGGCGGATTTTCATACGGTAACGACGGATAAGCCTGTTTTCGATTCTATTTTTGAAGTAGTGAACAGAAGAGAAGGGGCAAAACAATAATGGCACTTTTAGATACGATAACCGCCAATCCGATGCAATTCGCAAATCAGGCAGGGCTTTACGCTCTCCTTTCAATAATCCCGCTTATCATAATTTATCTTCTAAGACCGCGCGCAAAAAAATTAAAGATCCCTTCACTGATGTTCCTTCTGGATATTGAAAAAAAGAAACGGCTCAATATTTTCAGGAAATTCCTGAAAGACCCGCTCTTCCTGATCCAGCTCCTTGCACTTATCATAATATCGTTAGCTATTGCCGCGCCTTTTATCATGGCTAACCAACAAGCGGGTGGCGGCTCAACCGTGATCATACTTGACGCATCCGCAAGCATGCAGGCCGACGGCAGATTCGGGAAAGCTGTGGTTGAAGCGAATAAATTCTTAAGCTCTAAAAATACCATCATTCTTGCCGAGAGCATTCCCGTAATGGTAATGAAGGATTCCCCATCAAGCAGCGCTTCGGATGCACTTTCCAAATTAAAGGCAAAAGCCACAGATGTTGACCTTTCAAGCGCCATTCTCCTTGGGCGGCGCATGCTTCCTCAAGGAGGAAGGATTGTTGTGCTTTCCGATTTTATCAGTTCAAGCGGGGACAGCCCGGCTGTCGCTAAAAAACTGGCTGAATCAAATGGCATAACAGTGGATTTTATACCAGTTAGTGGAAGGACGGATAATATCGGGATCATTAACGGCTGGTTTGAATCAAATGGGGATTATAAAATAGTAATAAAGAACTTCAAAAAAGCAGACCAGGATGTCAAGATAGATGTTACCATTAATGATAAGAACGCCCTCTCAAAAACTATCAACATAAAAGCGCAGTCAAGTGAATATTTCAGTGTCAGCGACCTGACTGTGAATCCTGGTGTCACCAAAATATCAATCGATTCCCCGGATGCTCTTGCTGTTGATAATAATGCCTTTGTATTTATTCCGCCATCGGTGCAGCGTGATGTTCTCTACATAACTGATAATCCAAAATCCCCATCGCTTGTCGCTCTTGGTCTTATTCCAAATACAAAATTGACACAGGCAAATCCCAAAAGCATACCTTCTATGTCGGGAAATATCGTCATAGTGAGCGCGGCTCTTTCTCCGGCTGCCATCAAGAACCTGGGAGATTATGTCAGCAGCGGAGGGACAGCGGTAATAATTGCATCTGCTGGTTTAAAGGATATGGATTTGTTGCCTGTTACACTATCATCGTTTGGAAATAAAACGTCCCTGAATATCGCCCGCCAGACTACAATAACAGCAGGCATAGACATCGAAAATATCAATGTTAAGAAGTATTTCAAGTCGAATCTTAAGACTGGCGCCGTGGCTCTTGTCACAAGCGGAGATAAGGATAAATCATCAATGCTTGCATACTGGAAATTCGGGACTGGTACAGTTATATATTCAGGTCTTTCCGACCCGCAGGGGAATATTTATGATCCCCTGAATGAAAATGTATGGAACGATTTCCATACGAGTTCCACCTATCCTCTATTCTGGAAACAGCTGCTTGAGTGGATAAAAGGAAGTCTTGATGTGACTGAGTATAATGCAAAGACCGGAATGCTGATGAAATTCCCTGCATCAGTAACCGTGAAAACCCCGGGGGACAAAGAGACAACCGATACGCTGCTTTTTGATGAAGTGGGTATTTATGAAGTTCCGGGGAAAAGCATTGCTGTTAATCTTTATGATGAAAGGGAGTCAAACCTTGAATCGGGAGGTCTTGAAGCTATGACCTCGAATGTTTCAGCATCGAAGGAGCCAGTATATTCGGTTGAAACCGTGCGGAAGCCACAGAACCTTGATATTTATTTTATAATTGGAGCGATGTTCCTTGTTTTCCTTGAACTTTATTACTTGCACTGGAGAGGTGAGCTTTAATGGATTTTGCCATCCCCCAGTTTGAATATCCGCTTGCCTTATTGCTCATAAGCCCCCTGATTCTTGCAGGGATTTATGCGATCAGGCGAGGAGTATCGAAATGGATAGTATTTTCGCGAATTATTATTCTGAGCCTCCTGATAATAGCCCTTGCATCACCTTATTCGCTGGGAATAAGCACAGTGAGGGATGATGCGCCCAGGATCACTGTGATATCAGATAAGACTCTGAGCATGGATCTATTTAATATGGATTTGGGAAAGAAATTATTCGATGCCATACAACCCAAGACCCCAACGAAATTCGATGAGTTCGCGGGAGTAAAATCCCCTATCGGCGATGAGGTTATAGGCGCGTCTGAGAATAATAATTTAGTCCTGGTCACAGACGGCAACAACAATTATGGAAAAGACCTCTTCAATGCTATCTCGTTCGTTTCCCGCGCTGGCACGCGAGTGTTCGCGGTAAAACTAAAACCGCTGCACAATGATGCAAGCGTGGAAATAGACAGCGCAAAAAATATCATCATCGGAAATGAGAATGTTTTCAACGTAGTTGTCAGGCAGGCTGGAACCGATATAAGTTACAGGCTTGACGTCGTGATCGATGGTACATCTGTCATGAGCAACTCTTTCACACAAAAAGAACGTGAAAAGGTCATTCCTGTCTCATACACATTTACCACACTTGGTTCGCACAAGATGACAGCAACGATAACTCCGAGCACAGAGGACAGGTTCAATCAAAACAATGTCTTCTATAAATCAGTGTTCGTTGTGCCTAAACCAAAGGTCCTGGCGGTGACTGGAGATACAGCTTCAGCCCTTTACACCGTTACAAAAAGCTTGTATGATGTCACTACAATGACCTCGCTGCCATCTGACCTTTCATCCTACAAGGCCATAATAATAGACAATAAGGGGGCTGGTGAGTTACCTGCTGACACTTTGCGAAATTATGTGGGAAATGGAGGTGGGCTTGTTGTGGTAGGCGGAGATTCGTCGTATGATAAGGGCACTTATAATAATTCTCCCGTTGAAGCGATCCTGCCGATAATTTCAAGAGCGGGAGAGTTTACAGGGGGTAAGAATATTGTAATATTAATTGATTCGTCTGGTAGCACTAGAATAGGGTCCCCTAATTCGTACAATTCTCTTATTAATCTGATGGCAACGAATATAGTTAATAAAATCGGAAGTGATACTAGCGTTGGTGTTGTGGCATTTAGCGGAATTACAGAACAAACTGCTATACTACGGATGAGCAGTGAAACCAATAAAGCAGAACTCAAAAATTTTATTAACATGATTGCTCCAGGGCAAGGAGAAAATCCGACTGACCTTGATAGTGGGCTTAGAGCCTCGGAAAAACTATTGAATTCAATCTCTGGAACAAAACAGATAATAATAATTTCAGATGGAGGGGTTAAATACGAAAGCCTAATACAAACTAAAAATACCGTGATAGAAATGAAAAGTGAAGGCATAAATTTCAATTTTGTACAAATAATTCTAACACAAGCGGCACGCATGTCGGATCCTAATTATGATATACTTGCAAAAGCAGCAGGAGTCGACGTGGATATTAGATATCCAGATGAATTAGGCATTTCAGTTATTACAGAACCTTCTGCGACACCAACCCCACCAACCCCAACTGCAACCCCTGAAATTACATACCAATATCCTCTCATAGCAATAGACTCGAACCATTTCATTACAAAATATGTCAATATTACTGCATCTGTCACAGGATACAATGACGTCACACCAAAACTCGGCTCCGACAGTCTTGTAGCTACCACGCGCGGCAAACCCATCCTCACGACGTGGGGTTTCGGGCTTGGGAGAGTCGTCTCATTTACAACCGACAATGGCGCTAATGAAAATAACTGCTATTCAGGAAGTCCGGTCACCTGCTGGGCAAGTGAAGTTTACAGCGGCAGGAACTCGCAGCTTATCTCTTCTATGATAAACTGGGCTATCGGCGACCCGCGCCCTACGGGGGGGGTCGTTATACAGGCTGATGATATATGGGCGGGAACCGCAGGCAGGGTCATTGTCACATCGGATACGCTGCCGCAGGTGCAACTTGATAAAGCCCCGCTTGATCTTTCAAGGACGGGACCGACAACATACGAAACTTCCATTAACCTTGAGACAGGGGATTTCCATGACATATCTGGATACGGCATTGCGGTGAACTATCCTCTTGAATACAGGGAGATAGGATTCAACGATAAACTCGTCCAGGCTATTGAATCAAATGGCGGGAGCGTGTATCCTGAGGATACGGCCCAGGGGCTGTTGTTCATGGATATCAAAGAAAAAGCGGTGCGAACGGTAAATGAGCCAAAAAGCGAGAAAGAACCTTTCCTTCTTGCGGCGCTCGTGTTATTCCTGGCTGAAGTGATAATCAGGAGACTCAAAGATTACAGGAAGGACAGGCCGGTCATTGAGGAGAATCCGCCGAGAACAGCGCAGGTGGCGGAATAAAGCCTGATTCCAAATTTTATTTATAAACGTTGCCTCTATAATCGACTCTATGGATTAGAATAAGCTTTTGCTCCCATATAACTTCATAAACAATTCTGAAATCTCCTTTACGTATTCGATACTTATTCTTTTCACCTTTAAGTTTGGTAATATCAAGGGATTTTATGGGAACGGGTCTTCTTTTAATACAAGGATAGCCTCTTTAAGACGCTCCCTATCCTTTATTTGCAGGGAGGAAATAAATTTAAAAGATTTGTCTTTGATATTTATTTCAAAATTCATGCGTCCAGTGCCTTAAAAAGTTCGGATTCTGAAACTATTTTATCCTTACTCCGAATTGATTTGAGGTCTTGCTCCTCAGGTTCTTCTTCTGGAATAAGCCTGTCAATGAGTTTTGCATACAGATTCGTGAGCATATCAAGATCTGCACGAATCTTTCTTAATTCGGTTACAGTTTCAGTTTCCATGATATATTCATTTATACATTCTAACTTATAAGATTTTCTAGAGCTCACATCGGTCATTGAATCGAATGGCGGGAGCGTGTATAACGAAGAAGATGTCCAGGGGCTGCTCTTCGTGGATATCAAGGAAAAGGCGGTGCGAACGGTAAATGAGCCAAAGAGCGAGAAAGAGCCTTACCTCCTTGCGGCGCTGGTGTTATTCCTGGCTGAAGTGATAATCAGGAGACTCAAAGATTACAGGAAGGACAGGCCGGTCATTGAGGAGAATCCGCCGAGAACAGCGCAGGTGGCGGAATAAAGCCTGATTCCGAGACTCTCTATTATTTTCTGGTTTGAAAACCGCCGGGAAAATGGCAATCCTCTGCATTCTGTATGTACTCCTGGGTTGCGAGAATAAAGTCGCTATCTCCTGATAGTCTTCAGGTACTTTTCAGGTGTTAACGAAAAATTCTTCGCATTGTCAAAAAGGCTGTCAATGAACTCAGCCTGCTGCTTGCTCCATATCTCATTTGGAACGGTTTTAACCCATTTAGCATAAAAACTAATAAATCTTAATCTCTCCTTCAGATTTTGTTCCCTGTCAAATTTCGAATCCATAATCTTCTCTTTTTACTCCCAGAATATCCATAAAATGTTTAATTTTAAATTTAGAAAGATGAGCACTGAATATCTCACATAAATATGCTGCATCCTCGATGTCCTTATCGCTTCCAAGATATAGCTTAAACGCTATTTGAAGTTCAAGGGGTGATATATTAATGCCATACGTGTCCAATTGAGCTACCTTATGTTCTTTCAGGGAAATCCTATCAAGCTGGTTCTTAACAAACTTGATTTCTATATTCGGGATAACATTATCTTTTACAGCGGCACGAATTGCAAGCCCGTCTTCAAGCATTCCAAAAAGTTCAATAGGATTTTCTGCATTTAAGAACCAGTAATTATTTTCGATAAGTTCATTATGAAATTTAAGGAATGTGTCCATATCGATCTTATTGATAAGGAGATCAATATCTTCAGTCCCTCGCGACCTTCCAAAAAGTATTGAAACATACCCGCTGACAACGACATAATCCGTATATTTTTTCAGGATATTGATAAAATCTACTACAAAGAGATCTAGTTTTGAAATCACTTTATTTTTTAAATAAATATTTTCCGCTTCAATTTCAATATCCATTGATGGAATAAATTATTTTACAATATATTAAATATATAGTTTGGTTCAAATGGCGGAAGCGTGTATAACGAGGAAGATGTCCAGAGGCTGCTGTTCATGGATATCAAAGAAAAAGCGATGCGAACGGTAAATGAGCCAAAGAGTGAGAAAGAGCCTTACCTTCTTGCGGCGCTTGTGTTATTTCTGGCTGAAGTGATAATCAGGAGACTCAAAGATTACAGGAAGGACGGCCATTAATTGAGGAGAATCCGCCGAGAACGGCGCAAGTAGCGGAATAGAAAAGCAAGATTCCCATTGACAATCATAGAATTTTGTCAACGTGCGGTGTATGACTCCCATCAGCACTTACACATTTTTAAATATTTTTACGAAAAGGCTACTTTCAGAAATCTGGCTTTCGGTTTTGACCCCGTAAGTTTCAAACACGCTTTCAATCACGATATTAAGCATTTTAGAACTATTAATGCCCAGGGTATGGGTCATTTTCAGCGAATATTGGTCGCCATCGTCTGTGTAATTTATTGTATCGAACCAGTTTGAAATCCTGGCATTGATGATTATTCCATCAATAACTTCTTTCAAACTACATTCTTTAAGAGACTTTTGATAATAATACTCTATAACACATTCTATAGGTTTCTGGCCGGTTACATACTCTATGTACCGCCCAATATCAGCGGTCCGTATTAGCTCTTTTAAGCCATCCTTCTGGATAAGACATGTTGATTTTACTTCCCTCCCGATACGCATCCAGAGTTCCTCTTCCCGTGACATCGCATGAGTATGTTTTGCGCCGTTCTCAAGGCCCTCAAGCGCATATTCTATTACCTTTTGCTGGGTCTCAAACTCTGCTGAATGCTTTTTGAGTAATTCCCAGTGCTTCGGGGAGATGGTAGTGGAGATACGACGTTTTTTCAAAATATCTTACCTTGCATTTAGTAAATTCTTTTTACAGTTCATATATCTTTCCATGCACATGCCATACACACGCTGTGGGGATAACCTATATGACACTGTGTATAATTCTTGCTGATTATTTCTCTGTGTAAATTAAAAATGTGGAATGATAAGTGTGGAAAAAAGATTTGCGTCAAAAAATTGCGCAGGATGCGCCCTCGGAATCGCTGTTGGAGTAACGGTGATGCTGCTCTTGGTGGCGGGAGGCGCGGGCGCCGTCCCTGTTGAAGAGTGGAACAAGACATTCGGTGGCAAAAATCAGGACGGGGCTAAATATGTCCAGCAGACGCGGGATGGCGGATTTATAATCGCAGGAGATACAAACTCCTTTGGAGCGGGCGGTTACGATATATGGCTCATTAAAACAGATTTCAAAGGTAATGAGCAGTGGAGTAAGACATTCGGGGGTACTGGAACTGATATTGTATGGGATGCCCGGCAGACCTCGGATGACGGGTATATCGTAGCAGGACAAACTAATTCATATGGCGGCAAAGACCAGGTATGGGTTTTTAAAACTGATGACTCCGGCAACCAGCAGTGGAGCAAGACGTTCGGTGGAAATTACGGGGACACCGCTAGCTCTGTCCAGCAGACTTCTGATGGCGGTTACATCGTAGCGGCATATTCGGGTGGATATTCGGTTTCATGTACAGATAGTGTTAAAGGCAGTGCCTGG
>JAPZAP010000111.1 GCA_027460585.1 Candidatus Methanoperedens sp.
AAGCGGCGCTATCCATAAGGCGCATAAAGGAGTGTTGTTCATAGACGAGATCAATACGCTTCGGATCGAATCCCAGCAGAATCTCCTGACAGCCCTGCAGGAAAAGGAATTTGCAATTACAGGACAGTCAGAACGTTCAAGCGGCGCCATGGTCAAGACCGACCCTGTACCGTGCGATTTCATAATGGTAGCGGCAGGAAACCTTGATGCAATAAAGGGTATGCATCCGGCTCTTCGCTCACGCGTCAAGGGCTATGGATATGAAGTTTATATGAGCGATACTATCGAGGATACGCCTGACAACAGGAAAAAACTTGTCCGGTTCGTAGCCCAGGAAGTAGTAAGGGATGGTAAGATCCCTCATTTCGATAGTGGCGCTGTTGAAGAGATCATTCGTGAAGCGCGCCGCCGTGCGGGCAGGAAAGGACACCTGACGCTCAAACTCAGGGATCTTGGAGGTCTTGTCAGGGTCGCAGGCGATATCGCACATGGTGAGAACGCACCGCTCACTACAGCCGTCCATGTCCTGAAAGCAAAGAGCATTGCCCGTTCTGTTGAACAGCAGCTTGCACACCAGTATCTTGAACGAAGAAAGGATTATAAGCTCTATATTAAGGAAGGAGCGCAGGTTGGAAGAGTGAATGGCCTGGCGGTTATGGGTGAAGATTCCGGGATTGTGCTTCCGATAATTGCAGAGGTCACGCCGACGCAATCCACATCAGAAGGTCATATTATCGCAACAGGGATGCTGAAAAATATTGCACGGGAGGCTGTGCAGAATGTTTCGGCACTTATCAAGAAGACAACAGGCAAGGATATCTCAAGAATGGATGTACATATCCAGTTCGTAGGGACTTATGAAGGAGTAGAAGGCGACTCAGCGAGTGTATCCATAGCGACTGCGGTGCTTTCTGCGATCCAGGGAATTCCTGTTGACCAGACAGTGGCAATGACAGGTTCACTTTCAGTCAGGGGCGATGTGCTTCCTGTTGGCGGCGTGACTTATAAGATTGAAGCTGCGGCCCTTGCGGGAATAAAGACCGTCCTTATTCCAAAATCAAATATGGGAGACGTGCTTATTGAAGATGAATACAAGGATAAGATAAGAATAATTCCTGTATCGAATATTGAAGAGGTATTGGAATTCAGCCTTGTGGGCGGAGAAAAGGAGGGTCTTATCGGGACTCTCAGGAAATTCGCATCAAGAACTAAATTCAATCTTCCCATCACTGAAACAAAACCCATAGCCTTAGTGTGAGAATATTATGGATTTTTTTGATACGCGAATACTGAAAAGCGTCAGTACATCCATTCAAATAGACAATGGGGAGATCCGCGAAATCTCAAATAATTTCTCAAGCGGGGCTGCTGTAAGGGTTCTTGATCACGGTTCATGGGGTTTTGTATCTCTTGATGGCGTTTTTGATGATCTTAAGGCTGCCAAGTCATCCGCAGGAAGGCTTGCGGAAGCTGCAAGAAATAGAAGTCCGAGGAGCCCGATCGAACTTGCTCCCATAAATAAGCCTGACCTTAAGGATCTTCCCAAGGTAAAGGAAAATCCAAGGGATATTACAATTGAGGACAAAGTCAAATTGCTCCTGGAAATCGAGAACCACGCAAAAATAGACGGAATTAAGAGCACGAATGCGGTATATTCCGAATCACTCATAAATGTAAAATATTCAAGTTCCGAGGGGCTTGATTGTGAATATACTTTAAACCGGGTAGGGTTTGCAATAAGTGCAATAGCCCAGTCCGAAGGCGTTTACCAGATCGGGAGGGAAAGCAGGTTTGGAGTGATGGGTTTTGAGCTCTTTAAGAAACATGATGCTTTTGAGCTTGCACAAAAAGCCGCAACTACTGCAATTGAGCTTCTATCTGCATCCACGCCAAAAGCGGGATCATATCCTGTTATCCTTGACCAGGAACTTGCAGGTGTTTTTATCCATGAGGCGGTTGGTCATGCAGTGGAAGCAGATCACGTTCTTGAAGGAAATTCCATACTTTCAGGTAAAATCGGCGAACAAATAGCATCTCCTCTTATTACGGTCTATGATGACCCTTCTCTTCATGAATATGGATATTATCCATTCGACGACGAAGGCGCTGAATCAAAGAGAACCACATTGATACAGGATGGCATCCTGAAAGCCTTTCTCCATTCAAGAGAAACCGCGGGCAAGCTTGGCGGTGAAAGCCGCAATTCCCGCGCCCAGGGATATGCAAGGCCGGTAATAAGGATGAGCAACACGTTCATAGCTCCCGATGGTATGAAATTTGATGAAATGCTCTCTGAACTAAAAGACGGCATATACCTGAAAGGGTCGCGCGGAGGCCAGGTTAATCCGGGTGAAGGTGTTTTCCAGTTCAATGCCGAGCGCGGGTTCATCGTGAAGAACGGAGAGCTTACAACATCTCTTCGGGATGTTTCATTATCAGGGAATACTCTGGAAATATTAAATAATGTGACTGCTGTTGGAAATGATCTTGAAATGAATTCTGGAAGATGCGGGAAAGCAGGGCAGCTTGTGCCTGTGAGCGACGGGTCGCCTCATGTGCTGGTTAATAGAGCGATGGTGGGGGGGAGCGGGTAAGTCACCACCGCGCAGAAATTATAGTTTTCCGGTAAACATGTCATAAAAAACAACGAACTGGTACGAACTCGAAACGAACTCTTGGTAATATGAGTTCGTCACAGTTCGTTTTAGTTCGTTGTTTAAAAATTGCTATGACTATGCGAAAAGCTATATTTTCCATTCATTTTTCACGAAAATGTTTTTGAGTAAACAGCTTGTTGTTAAGCCGTTTGTTCCATACTTTGTTATTCAGCAACATCTTCCACGAATATCATTTTCAAAACTTTTGTGAGGGCCTTGCCCTTGTGTTTATCTTTGTCGCCTGCCGGTATAAATAATCCATCACCTGTATTGAACACAACAACATTTCCATCAAAATTTACTTCCAATTTGCCCTCTAAAATATACACAATATGTCCTTTAGTACACCAATCAGTTTCGACAAACTCATCAGTGAACTCTACTAAACGAACTTGTTTGCCATTGCGTTTATAAGCTTTAAATCTTACACCATCTGCCGGATTTTCCCATGGTATCGATGTAAAATCAATTTTGCATTGTTCCATGTTCAGTTTCTCCTAAATGCTTAACATGCAATTGATATTGAAGTACTCTTTGAGATTTTAAATGATTCTTCTGGATTACTTCACCAAGTACAAGCATGAAACACCCATCATCCGTAAACCTACCGCGCAAAATCATTATTGATGTTTGAATAACTCTAGTTTACTAGAAAAACCAAGTTGTACAGCCATGGTTTACCTATAAGAACCTACCGCGCAAAATTAATGTTTATATACTACCTTTGCCATATTAGACTTATGTTTTGGATAAAACCCAAATACTCCAAAGCGGAGATTAATAGCGCCGGAGATATTTTAATTAGTGAGAGTGCTTCAGAAGAACAAACCAATGAAGCACTAGAAATTCTAAATAATTGGAGAGCAGTCCATAGCTATCCAATGCACGTTTTCAAAGTAAGATTAAAGAATAAGGCATTACTTGTTGACCAAAAGGCATTAACTGTGCAACGTCTAAAACGTGTTCCTGCAATTATTAATAAATTACAAAGGAAGTATAACGGACGCCCTCCAACAATGAAGCTTTCCCAGATGCAAGATATTGGTGGGTGTAGAGCTGTTTTATCGAATGTTAATTTAGTAAATCAACTTTGTGACCAGTATTACTTAAAAGGAGATTTGAAGCATAAAAGAGTGGGGCTGAAAGACTATATCAAAAATCCGAAAAACGATGGTTATAGGAGCATTCATTTAATTTATAGATATTTTAGTGACAAAGGAAAGAAAGAATACAATGGTTTGCTTGTTGAAATTCAAATAAGGTCAAAATTGCAGCATCTTTGGGCAACTGCTATTGAAACAGTAGATTTCTATACTCGCCAAGCAATTAAATCTAGTGAAGGAGAAGAAGAGTGGATGGAATTTTTTAGATTAGTTAGTTCTGCTTTTGCCAAGTTGGAGAATTGCCCGCTGGTTCCAAATACTCCAAACGATGAAAAAGAGCTATACTTAGAAATTAAAAAAAGAGAAGCAGAACTAAAGGTTATAACAGTAATGAGAGGCTGGATGCAAGCAATTAAGGTTTTCGAACAGAAGGTCAAACAAACCCCGAAACTGCAATACTTCTTATTGGAACTGGATATCGCAGGAGAAAGACTTAGTATTACCCCTTATACAAAAGACAAAGAACAACAGGCAATACTGGATTATGCAGCCTCCGAAAAGAAAAATAGTGGTAAAAGAGAATACGATGTTGTTCTTGTTGGGGCAGATACGAGCACTGATTTGCAAAAGGCATATCCAAATTATTTCGTAGACGGAGGAGAGTTTCTGGCAAATCTGAAAAAAATTATAGATAAATATTAGTTATCAGAAGATTTTTGATAGACCTTCTTATCAGAAGCAGAGACTTGACACAACCAAAAAATTATCCTCTCATCCCAATCCTCTTAACCCCCACATACAACCCCAATGCTACCGCCGCATAAACCCCAAAATAAACAAGCACCTCTGCCCCAACCGAACCCGCTGACAGCCTTGTCGCAAGGTTAAAAGGAGAATTTGCGAATAAGTAACCTACAAGGAACAGCATTATAAGCACCAGTGAATAAAGATACTGTGATACCATTCTCTTTTTAAACCTGACCGCTATTATCGCACCCAGGATAACAACAATTGCTGCCACTATTCCTGAAAGAAGAAGCAACAAACCGATATTATTGACAATAACCCCGTTTAAGGTCACAAGAAGAAGCCATAAGAATCCCTGCGCCGGGACGATGATTATAGCTGTTATCATTTTCCCGTCCAGTATTTCAGAAAAAGAAAGAGGTGAAACAAGCAGCAGGTCAAGTGTTTTACGTTCATACTCCTCGGTCAGCATATCAATAATCATCCCGCCGGATATGAAAACTGGCGTAAATACAAGAAGCGGGATAAGTATCCCATAAATGAATTCAAAATAAGTCGATGTCTTTTTTGGAGACCTGTCAACGATAAGTCTAACCGGTTCAAAACCTAACCTTGAACTCCTGAGGTCCTGCGCATAGGCTTCATAGTTCTCAAGGGGCTTTTTTAGTTGCAGCATCGCAAATGTGCCTTTTATGTCTGATTTTGGAAGATATGTCATTATCTGTATTATTCCACTACCGTTTGCATCCTCTTTCGGGATAACAATGATGGCATCGATCTCGTTATTGTAAAAACCAGTAACTGCGGATGAAAGATTATCGTAATAGAATGGCCTGATATGGCCTTTTTCAATGAATTGCTTAAGTTCCCCTGTCCCGACTATTCCCACATTTGACCTGGGAGTGTTATACCTGTCAAGAGCCGAAGGGTCAAAGAACGACGCAAGACCAATAACAAGCAACGATGAGAAGGAAGCTATGAACAACTGAACGATGATCGCAAGCACCAGGGTTTTCTCAAACATGAGGGATTTGAGCTCTTTTTTAACAATGATCTTCCTGTTAGCCAAGAATAACACTCCTCACAAGATAGAGATTATAAGCTGCATGAACAACCGATGCCAGGATAACACATGCAAAATAATATCTGCTTCCTGAGTATCGGATTCCCAGTGAAGCTACTGTCGTGGAAGTGACATGCAAAAGCAGAGGGAAAATAAGAAGACCTGCTCCCATCACTGAACCAAAAGCTGAACTGGAAATACTTGCTATTACCACAAGAAGCAAAAGTTTTTCACCGGCAAAAAAACCAAGACCCGACAATATGCCGAATTTCAAAGCATTGCCAGTTGTTGCATCTGACATTTTTCTTGAAAAAACAGTATATATCCCGACTGATTTTACCAGTTCTTCAATGAACGCAGCCACGACAATGAAAAAAACTATACCGATACGGATCGGAAAATTAAACATCAATACAATAAGCATCATCTGGATCGAAAATGCGATCGGTATAAGTACGATGCTCAGGGAAAAAAGCGGAACACGGACCCGTTTAATGAACTCCTGGATAGAATCAAGAAGTTTTCCGGAAATAGTCTTCTGTGTGAACAGGTCTTCTTCCCTGTAGATAAAAATACCAAATATGAAAATAAGTATGGATACGAGGTAAAACGGGATAGTTGAAAACAGATAATCACTTAATGTAACCGTTTCGTTCTCCAGGAGCCTCACAACAAGTGTCATGGGGGAAATAATGCTGATGGCGTGTACATTGGAAAACATCGCAGGAAAAAAGATATAGCCCGATAGGAAAACCGATAGGAAAATAAGCACAAAGCTGAGTTCTTTGAAGCTTCTGGCAATGATCGCTCCCAGGAATGAAGTCGAGAGATACATGAGGGAAATGGGCAGTACTGCCAGTATTATCCAGGGGCTTCCACCCAGCCTGAAAGTCATCAAAGCCACAAGCGCGATTGAACCCAATAGATATGGCAAAAGCTTGCCGAGTACGATCTGGGTGGAACTAACAGGTGAAACCAGCAATAGTTCACCTTTTCTCTTTATTCTTTCTTCCATAATGCTTGATGAAAAAAACTGTGCTATAAAATAAATTGGGAAAATAAACAAAAAACTTAAAACGACCGATTTGAAAGGTATCGGGGGGCTTAAATGGGAAGGCGTCGAAAGTGTTTGCTCACTGATCGCTGATATTTGATTTCCTCCTGTAATTTCCTCAAGTGAAGGAACATGGGCATTATCAGCAGTTCTAATTCCTGGGGTTCCCGCATCTCCAATTCCTGCAGTTTGAGTCGAGCTAATCTGGTCGCCTTGCGATCCTGTTGAGGACTGTGTCTCAAGAGATGTTTCCATTTCCGGGAGTTTGTTCATCGACGGTGAAATAAATGCCTGCTCCCTGGCAAGGTTGTCGATCGTGATCCACACGGGAAAAGTATTATTCAGGTCATTGTAAGTCATCAGGGAGGCTTCATTATACCTTTTTACAGCCTTGTCTAATGAATCAAAAGCTGATATGGATTTTTCAGTATTCTGGTAGTATATCTTTTTTCCTATAATAAGAATATCAAAATTATCATGTTGAAAAAGATATCTTGCCCTCTCTTCATCCGCGACAAAAACCTCAAATTTCGAATCGCTTCCTATGACACCAGCAAGTGACCCGTCAGTCACCACCACTTTATAAATATTATCATTGATGTGAAGGCCTGACTGGACTGCAAAAAAAGAAGCAGTGCCTATCAGGATCAAAATAAATATTGAGAAGAATCGTATTTTAGGACTGATCGTTGAACGGGTTCTCTTTAATTCCCATTTTGATATTGTAAACAACTCTCTCATCATAATGTTTATTATACTCATAGACTAAATAAGTATTTCTATGAAAGAAATTGAAGTATCAGGACTATATAAAGAATATGGCGGTTTTATCGCCGTTGGAGGCCTGGATTTCGAGATCGAAAAGGGCGAGATTTTCGGAATTGTAGGTCCAAATGGCGCCGGGAAAACCACGACATTGAAAATGCTGAGCGGATTAATTATCCCCACAGGTGGCTCCATAAAAATCCAGGGGATGGACATAAAGAAGGATTCACAAAAGATCAAGCAGAAACTTGGTTTCCTGCCAGAGGAAAGCCCTCTGTATGAAGGGATGACAGCTAATGAATACCTCAAGTTCTTCGCAGAAATCTATGGGATCAAAAATGAGACTGCGTCAAACAGGATCAGGGAAATCCTGGATGCACTGAGGCTTGATGCAGGTGATAAAAAAACTGGTGAAATGTCAAAAGGTATGCAGCGAAAAGTCATGATAGCAAGAGCTTTAATAAACGACCCTGAATACCTGATAATGGATGAGATGACATCGGGTCTTGATCCTACGACTTCAAAGTATCTGACGGATTTTGTCCTGTCATTGAAACAAAAGGACAAGACCATAATCTTTAGCGCCCATAACCTCTACCAGGTGGAAAGCATATGCGACCGCGTTCTTATGATGAACAAAGGTAAAAAAGTCGCAATTGGAACCATGCAGGAGATAAGAAAAATGTGCGGCGGTATTGAATATGAGATCGAATTCAATGTTAAGGATCATTTTGATTTCGACGTGGTAAAAAATAATGGGAACTTCATAGCAAGGACAAAAAACCTTGATGAATTTAACAGCATTACAGGCTGGGTGGCGGGACACAATGGGAAAATAATTAATATTAAAACCCTGGAAACATCACTTGAGGAAATATTCCTGAAATTGATGAATTAGTCTTTCACGAATTTTTCAAATTTTTCTTCTTCTTTTTCGTAATCATCAATGGTTAGAGACTTTCGAAGTTCATATATCGTTTTTCTTATTCTTTCGGATACTGCTTTTTTCAATGTGAATTCGATACGTTTGTTGCAGGTAGGGCAGGACGAATAAAAGTTATCAACTTCCCAGAATTCAAGGGTGTTGAGCAGGCAGTCGCCGTCTTTACTTTGAAAGTCATCTATCACATTGCCGCATTCACTGCATTTTATTTTGAAATTTACAGAATCAAACATTCCCATATTTGTCACTGATTCGTCTTGCTTTTAAATTATTTTTCTTTCAATTTCCTGATATCCTTTTCAAGCATTTTGCGTTTTTTCTGGATCGCTGAAATACTATATTTATAATATCCCCAAATGATAACTGTGCTTATCAAAAGGAACCCGACAAAATATACTAACAGCTGTGTATTTTCCTTTTGATTATATTTCACCCTGATATTTTCACTGGAAGCATTATTCCAGATGATAACTTCTCTTCCTGACGGGTCATGGGTAATATTATCCGGTTTTGGCTGCATATATCCCAGGAACATTGTGCCCGCTGTGTAATTAACAGGGAGGATGACACGTATTGTCCGGTTTATAGGCGGGGAATATGTAAAATCCTGCCCCCCTGGCAGTGAATAGGCAACATATCCTGAAAAATTCGAGCTGAAATTAAAATGCGCATAATTTCTTCCAAGCATGCTTATTATTGAAACATTAAAGCTGGCATTATTTCCCGAATAATCCACAGCAACAGGATTCTTGAACGTGTTAATATTATCTAAAATCTGGTAGTCAAAAGATGTCCTGTTATTGATATTTTCTATAACCTGTGTTGAAGAGATATTCAGGTAAAAAATAGTGGTATTATTAAATCCTGGAAGTTCATATTGTGAAGAATTGCCTGTTTTGACCTGTGGGTTTATACACCCCTCCATAAGAACCAATAGCAATAAAAGGAAGAAGACTGATCTCATTAATGCACCACCTTAAAATACATCGAGACAGCCCTTATAGATTATCCTTACTGAAGACTTCATTTATCATCCGAGAAGCTCAAAATATTCAGAAATCGTCGGGATCCTTCCCAGAACTGCGATTATCGCGGCAAGTTCAGCCGAACCCAAATATACCTGGGCATTTTTTCCCATGCGGTTATCGAAATTGCGCGTGGATGTTGAGAACACAACTGCATTATCGGCTACCCGTGCCTGGTTACCCATGCAAAGGCTGCATCCGGGGATCTCTATTCTTGCTCCGAGTTCTTGTAACAGTGAATATCCGCCTTTTTCCTTAAGGCTTTTTTCAATAAGCCTCGTGGGCGGGGCGACCCATAATTTTGATGTGATATGTCCTGCTTTTTCAATTATCTTTGATGCTCTTTCAAGATGTGTTATATCTAACATGCAAGAGCCGATAAATACTTCACCGATTTTTTGTCCGGATGCCTGCGAAAGTGGTTTTATGAAGTCCGGGTCATTGGGACATGCAAGGAGTGGCTCCGGAATTTCGGATAAATTGATCTCAATTATCCCTGCATATTCCGCATCCGGATCGGCTGCCAGCAAAACAGGGTCATTAAGCCAGTCCTGCATTGCTTTTATTCGCTTTTCCAGCGCATTTGCAGCATAGCCTTCTTTGACAAGTGATCTCAATATAGATATGTTAGTTTCAATGTACCTGACAACCTGTTCTTTTGACAGCTTTATCACACTGGCTTCGGCTGATCGCTCGGCGCTTGCATCTGTAAGTTCAAAAGCCTGCTCCACCGTAAGATCCGGAAGACCTTCCATTTCCAGTATTCTGCCGTTAAATATATTTTTCTTATTCTTTTTATCAAGAGTAAGCTGCCCCTGCTTCATTGCAAAATAAGGGATCGCATTTACAACGTCGCGAAGGTAAATCCCCTTTTTAAGTTTGCCTTTGAATCTCACAAGCACACTTTCCGGCATGTCCAGAGGCATTACCCCAAGAGCCGCTGCAAATGCCACAAGACCGCTTCCTGCAGGGAATGATATCCCGATGGGGAAACGCGTGTGGCTATCCCCTCCGGTACCTATGGTATCGGGCAGGATCATACGGTTGAGCCATGAATGGATTATGCCATCGCCGGGTTTCAGGGCGACTCCTCCCCTGCTCTTGATAAACTGCGAAAGTTCATCGTGCATGATCTTATCGGCAGGCGTCGGATAAGCGGCTGTATGGCAGAAGGATTGCATGACAAGAGGCGCCTGGAATTCAAGACAAACAAGTTCTTTTATTTCATCTGCCGTCATCGGTCCGGTCGTATCCTGTGACCCAACTGTAGTTATTGCTGGAATGCATGATTGTCCCGGACGCACGCCAGGAATTCCGCATGCCTTGCCCACGATTTTCTGTGCAAGAGTATATCCGCGATCTGAATATTGAGGCCGCGCGACCTTTAAAAATATATCATAATTTACACCAAGCGCTTCCTGCGATTTTCGTGTGAGTTCTTTTCCTATGATGAGTGAAAGCCTTCCACCTGCCCTGTATTCATCAGGAAGAGTTTCCGGTTCGATGCCAAATGTCGTGATCTCTTCCCCGTTTTCGCCAGTTATGCATCCCTGTTTGAAATCCAGGGTAACTACCATTCCTGACCGCAACGCTGAAACATCACATTTTACAGGAAGCGCTCCGCTATCGCGCGCTGTGTTAAAGAAAATTGGCGCTATCTGGCTTCCCAGGATCACTCCGCCCTTTCGCTTATTAGGAACACCGGGTATGTCTTCGCCTATCCACCAGATAAGGGAATTGGCTGCGGATTTTCTGCTGCTTCCTGTTCCCACGACATCAGCGGCAAAAGCTATCGGATATCCATTCTTTTTCAGTTCTCTTATTTCATCAAGCGCTCCAGGATATCGGTTCTCAAGCATGGAAAGGGCATGAAGGGGAATATCGGCGCGTGACCCTGCGCGTGAGGCAGGGGAAAGATCATCGGTGTTGACTTCTCCGGAGACTTTGAAAATTGTCACGTTCAGGGTTTCGGGGATTTCCTGTCCTCTCGTGAACCATTCTGCTTTTGCCCAGCTTTCAAGGACTTTCCGTGCATTGGGATTTGTGGCAGAAAGTTTTTTTATCCGGTCAAAGAACCCGAATATCAGGATCGTGTTGGAAAGAGCATGAACAGCTTTATCTGAAAATTCATTATCATCGAGTAATTCAATAAGCGTTTCGATGTTATATCCGCCTTTCATAAGCCCTAGAAGGGAGATGGCCTGCGCCGGCGTGAGTAATTTTGAACTTTTTTCCTTCAGGGCGATCTTTCTTAAGATATTTGCCTTTTCAAGAGCTGCCGGGTCAACTCCAGGTGGGATATGTTCCTTAAGGAATTTAAGAATAAGATCTTCATATCCGGCCGGGGGGTCAAAAACCAGAGCGCTGAGGGCTTTAACCAGTTGTGCATTAAGAGGAAGAGGTGGAATACCGGATTTTTGTCGATCTTCGATGTGAGCTTGATATGATTTCAGGATTTCAGGGATCATCCGGGTGTCTAATGGTGGTTATGGCTATTAATTTTACGATTAAAACTGGAAAATAATTCTGGTTATTTGCCGTAACCAGAAATAAATCCAATCCTTGAAAGAATATACAAAAAAAAAGCGAGAAAAATTATATTATTCCGAGCAATCCATACAGATGTATTTATCCATTAAGGAATAATCACAAAATTCGAAATTAGCTTCCCCGCAATTCTCACATACCATTCTTTTCATTTCAAGTTCTGGCTGAGTTAAAGTTTCCATTCTAATCACCCAGTCTATAATGATTATTCATAGTATTTAAGGATTATTATAGTCATTATGATGAATTGTTGTGAGCATACATTTTTGAAAAACGAAATTATTGTATATGAAATGGGACACGCATGGCACGGATCCGTGCCCATCAAAATTATGAACACAATCTGTATTATTTTTTGCGTGTTTGTCGCTTTATCGATGACTAATGAGATATAAGGGGTCAATAAGTGATCTTAAATGCTCGTGCAAGACTTGAATTTTCATATATTTCATTTCCTCATTGCTTCTATGAACCTGTCCCTGATCTCCTTCGCCGAAAGAGGGATCTCCGGACATTTAGCATTTACCGGCCTTGCTATCACATGAATAAAACCAGTCTTTCTTTCCAAAGCTTTTCCCAATTCATCAGCAGTATGCACTTTTACAGTATCCAAAATTCCACAACCTTTTGCAAGGAGTTCAAGGTCAACCTGGCTTTGTGTGCATGTTTCCTGGTTTCCTGTAGAACCATATGCAGCATTGTCTATCGCAATAATTGTCAGGTTTCGGGGATCCAAGGCGCCCATGCTGATAATCGCATTAGGATTCATAAGCAGGCTTCCGTCTCCATCAATGACATAAACATGCTTTTTTTGCACGAGCGCCAGGCCAAGTCCGATGGATGAAGCAAGCCCCATTGAACCAAGCATGTAAAAATTAAGCTTCCTGTCCTTTATTTCAAATAATTCCTTTGAAGGAATACCAAGGTTTGCGACGATGAGATCATCCGCAATATTTTCAGCGATCACCTTAATTGCATCATATCTTGTCAGAACCGGCTTCAGAATAGTACCACTGAATGTCAAATCGACATTCCTGGCGCATATCTCCACAGGCTTTGGAACTTCAGATGTTGAGCCTTCCCAGACAGCAGGAGAAATCAGGATAACATGGGGATGGGAGCAAACAAATGATTCTTTGATGGCTTCATCCAGTTTATCTATCTCTATTAGCGATTCAATGACCGTGAAATTTATCCCGGAAGCTTCAAGTATCGCGGGCAATTTTTTTCCAAACTGCCACTGGGCTTCAATAGATTCTTTATAAACGCCGCGCCAGCTTGCGATAATAGGCAGCGGGATACCATATGTGAGATTGAGAGAAAGAAGAGCATTTATCATGTTCCCGATCCCGGTGCTCTGGATAACCATGACCGGACGCCCCCCGCCAAGATAAGCCCCTGCGCAAATCCCGATGCCATTCTCTTCACGGGTGAGCGGGATGGTCTTTATGTTCCTGGCGATAATCGGTAGCAGCGCCTTGATCCTGTCACATGGCAAAGTCGCTGCAATATCAATTCGGTTATTTTTAAGGATATCAACGACTTTTTCTTCGGGAGTTTGCATTGATCAAAAACCGCTTTAGATTATTTCTTCAAGAGGAACATTTGCATTCTCGGCATACGCAGTTGGCTCTATCTTATGAAGATGATAATCACGCTCAACCCGTTTTACCCCGCCGCCCGTAATATTTAATACAATATGATCATCCGGCTTGACTTTTCCTGCATCCACCGCTTCAATCAATGAAGCGACTGCGACGCCTGCCGGCGGGAAGATGTCAATGCCTTCCATTTCCTCGAAAAGATCCACGCCTTTCTTTGCATCGTTATTTGATATCGCATACATTATGCCATTCGTTGCACACATGGCATCATAGACGCCGCCGGGGACTGAATATGGCGGCTCCCGGTTGGAGAGAATGTCGGCATACATCTCATGAATGAGTTTCTTGGGCTCAGGCATATCTATATCTTTAATTATTTCACGCCGGCCTGCCTTCCATGCATTAAACATTGGCACAAATGGGAGGTTTTGTGAAAGATGAAGCTGTGGCAGGCCTTTACCGAACTTCCCATCGTCAACCAGGCGCATTGCGGCTTCCCATGCTGCAATTCCTCCTGTGCCGCTTCCGATGGCCTGGAAATAATGATCTGGCATCCTTTTCATAAAAACCGATGCATCAAGCATCACGGTTCCCATACCATCTCTTCGCGCCACGTTCCTTGCCCCGCCTTCCGCCTGCATACCGGGTGCGGCAGAAAGTCTTTCGGCAAGGTGTATTGAATCCGTATAATCACATTTATTACCCATTTGTATAAAATGAATTGAATCTCTCGGCTTTTCAGGCAGCCACATCCTTGATGTGCCGCTTCCTGGCACGACTATATATACATCCACGCCCGTCATCGCAGACACATGGGCAAAAGCCCGCGCCGTATTTCCTGCAGAAGCAAGAACCAGCGTTTTACCTGAGTTCCTGGATTTTGCAAGTGTCGGGAACGCCTCAAGCTCTTTAAAACTGCATGTTTTTATAAAGGCTCCTTTTTCAGGCCAGTAACCATTGAACCCGATAAAAAGATTCTTCAATCCCAGATGATCGGCAAGTTCAGTGCTCCTGTAAGTGACCGGTCCCGCATCCGTGGTGATCAAATCATTGACAGGCAGCCAGTCATGGAACTTCCCTATGCCGGGTACGTTTTTCAATTCAAGTTTCTTAGTCCTGTAATTTGCTCTCAAAAGTCCATTATCTGAATCGCACTTGAGTCGGTTGTCAAAATAATTGGTTTTGCAGCTTGTACAGGTAAGCTCATACTTGAGATTCCCGGGTATTGAAATTGATGAGGGATGATTTGAAATGTTTCCGCAGCATACGGTTTCTCTTATTGTCATAATTAATAGTTCCAGTTGATGAGTATATAGGTTTTTTCATTAGATGCATTAAATTGCCCTTTATGGGATATTTTGATATAAAAAAAATACAATTGTCCAATAGTTGTTGATTTTATATTGTCTTTCATTTCTGGGTTCCGTTAAACAAATCCAAAGGTGCGGTTCCAGTTCCAAAATCTATAAATAATAACAGAACATTTTTACATGATGAGATGCTGGGTTTTTAATTAAAATTTAACAATGGTAACTGGAGAAAAAAACTAAACACCTATAAAATCAAAATAATTCATCTTAAATAGATAAATTAAAAGGAGAAAAAGATATGCCCGAACAAAAAAAAGTAACACCATCAACGAAAAGTGAGACGAAAAAATCAGGTTACGGCTGGGTTCCCGATTTGCCCGACCATCGTGACATAATGTACGGTGCAGTGGTTAAGAAACCTGCCAAACTGCCGTCGTCTGTGGATCTGCGTCCCACGTGCTCAAAAGTAGAAGACCAGGGACAGCTTGGAAGTTGTACAGGTAATGCCCTTGTTGGTGCATTGGAATTCCTGGAAAAGAAAGACAAAGTTACTTACATCGAATTGAGCAGATTGTTCATATATTACAATGAACGCGTCATTGAACATTCAGTGGCATCGGATTCAGGGGCAATGATCCGTGACGGGATAAAAACTCTTAACAAACAGGGCGTATGTTCAGAAAAATGCTGGGCATATGATATCTCAAAGTTTACAGTGAAGCCATCTGCCACCTGTTACACAGAAGCTGCAAAACATAAGATTACATCCTACCAACGCATCCAGACAGTCGATGAAATGCGAACCTGTCTTGCTGATGGATATCCCTTCGTATTTGGTTTTTCGGTGTACGAAAGCTTTGAGTCACAGGAAGTCGCAAAGACCGGAGTGGTTCCGATGCCGCAGTCCGGCGAGAAGCAGCTGGGAGGTCATGCTGTGGTAGGCGTAGGTTATGATGATTCCAAGAAAAGATTTATAGTACGCAATTCATGGGGAGTAGATTGGGGAATGAAAGGCTATTTCACAATTCCTTATGACTATCTTGCAGATAGGAACCTGTCCGACGATTTCTGGACAATCAGGCGGGGTGCAGGGATATAGATCCGATCCAATTTCGTGATGTACCCTCAAAGATCGAACTGATTGTCGGAGAAAAGTACAGATTAAGGTTAAAAGGACTTGGGGCGGCAGGCTACAATTGGGAATACCAAATTAAAGAAACTGAGAAAGTAGTATCCGTATCATCAGAATTTATAGATGATGGAACTAAGATCAGACCCATGCCCCCGGGTTATAGTCTGGATGTACTTATCACGATACAGGCTCTGGAACCGGGTCATGCAACAATTCACATTGTACAGCGCAGGGTGTGGGAAAAGGATAAACTTCCTTTGAAAGAACATGTTATTGAAATCTTTGTAAAATCAGGATAATCCTGATCTGTATTTACTGCATTGCTGCAGGAATTCATCAAATGAATTCGAAGCAGGATGGGTATGCATGTAACTTGCCATAGTATTATACTCCATCAGCCCATCCCGTCCTTCAAATATCCCTTTTCCCCTCTGTAATCGATATACAAAGCGCGCATCCCTGTCGCATTCTGTCGTGGAATAATGGAACTCATGCCCCCTTATTATCATGCCTTTTTTCGCGATCGGTGAATCCATAACGCTCTGTGCCTCAGTATATCCAAGAGCCTGGAGCTTCCCGGTCATCCGGGAACTTGCGCCAAGGACTCCTGCCATCCTGTAAGTACTATCGGTTTTGAGACTAGCACCCAGATACAGGAGCGCGCCACATTCGCCATATATGGGCATCCCGTCTTGCGCTGCTCTTTTTATCTGATGGCGGGTGTTTGATGCTTCAAGTTCCTTTGCATAAAGCTCAGGATACCCTCCTCCAAGGTATATACCATCTACCTGCGGCAGCTTATCGCTCATGGGACTGAAAAAAACAAGCTCTGCTCCTGACCTTTTAAGTGAGTCAAATGTATCCTGATAATAGAAACAGAATGCGCTGTCATTTGCGATGCCTATTTTTACATTAAATTGCTCATGTTGCTCCTCAAAATTAAGTTCAGGTGCTTTAAAATTTCCTGCTATGCTTTTCAGTGCATCTATATCGATATGCTGTTCCATGAAATTTGCTAATTCCGCAATTTCACTGTTATTTTCATGTGCCATCTCAAGACCCAGATGACGTGATGGGATCGAGAAAGTATTTTTTTTCGGGACTGCTCCAATGATGGGAATATCTATGCCAGCGCTGGTTAGCGAATCCCTGATAAGTTTAAAATGCCGGTCGCTGCCGATGTTATTGAGGATGATCCCCTGGATATTGACACCGCTGTCAAATTCAATATATCCTTTTACCATAGCGGCAGCACTTCTAGAAACACCGTGCGTATTAATTACAAGAATGACAGGAACCTTCAGGATCTTAGCAATATGCGCCGAACTTGCGATCTCGGTGGCATCAAGCCCGTCAAAAAGACCCATCACCCCTTCAATTATGCAAAAATCAGCGCCACTGGAACCTCGCACAAATGTTTCTATCACGCCCTTTTCACCCATAATGAAACTATCAAGATTCCTTGATGGGAGGCCGCAAATTCGTGTATGGTGGGTCGGGTCGATGAAATCAGGTCCGACTTTAAATGGCTGTACCTTGAATTTCCTGGAAAGGGCGGCCATAAGTCCCATCGCTATAGTTGTTTTTCCAACGCCGCTGCCTGTTCCAGCGATCAGGAGAGCTTTTGTTTTAGAAATGGGCATGATTTTAAGGGTAACGAGTTAAATGCATATAAAATCATATCATATCACCAGTAAGAAAAGCCATATCGGAATAAACAAGACCTGGCGGCCTCCAAATTCCCACTTCCTGAGAGTGTCTTTTGTCACGACTATTCCGATGCCTAGCTCTTCCATCTCCATAAATTCTATAAGTCCTTTCAGATCGGCATTTGTGGGATTCTCCCTATACTTAACTTCGATGGGGATTATTTTTTTCGAGTCATCGTATACAAAATCAACCTCGTATTTATTCTTCCAGTAGTAAGGCTCAAAGAACGCCTTTGAGTCACGACCCTTCTTGATTAGGTGCCATGCCACTATATTTTCTGCCGCTTTACCGTCATCCTTGTCCAGAGTAAGGGCTCTCCTTAGTCCTTCTTCCCAGAAATACAGCTTTTTTGCCCTCTTCTCAACTGCTTTTTTAGAGGGTGCAAAAACATCTGCTACGAACACCATCATGGAACTTTGCAGGTAATAAAGGTAAAGTTTCACAGTCTCACGGTCAATATCAAGCCTTTCAGATAATCCTTTGTAAGTGAACCTGTTAGTGGAAACGGTTGCGATATCTCGTACCATCTTTTCAAGGAGTATGGGATCTTTGACTTTAAACACGCTTACTATGTCCCTGAACAGTATCAGGGCGAAATAATCCTCAACAATAGTCCTGTGCCACTGCTCTATATCTTTGATCTTAAACCATTCAGGATACCCTCCCGTATCGAAGTACTTGCTCAGTAAATGCAAAAGGCTCTGCTTATGTGCTATAATGCTGTTATGTGCTTTTTCAATCTCTTCAAAATTCTCAAGGTCAGGTTTTTGTGGAAGCAAAAGATCAGTATTATTGAATTCCAGGAATTCCCGGAACGTCAGGGGAAAAACGTCAAGGAATCTTATCCGCCCCGCCAGGCTTTCTGAAGCATCCAGATACAGCAGGGTTTTTGATGACCCCGATATTATGAACTTGCATTTTGCATGGGCATCTATGTAATATTTCAATTGCAACTGCCATTCCTTCATGACATATATCTCATCAAGCAAGAAGTATGTGGATCCTATGGATGGATCTATACCTGTGACTTCATAATAAGTGTTCAAAATATCGTGGAGGCTGTCAATTTTTCCGATGAGGTCATCTATTCTCACATAGACGATCTCTTCGGGTTTTTTTTCTTTGAGAAGAAGGTCTATGTACTGGTATAGAATTGTTGTTTTTCCGCTTCGCCTTATCCCTGAGAGACAGATGATCCTTTCAAGTCTATCTGCTTCTTTTATCTTGTTGAGATAATCCTTTCTTTGAGTTCCTTTGTCCGAAGGTGCGATCTTTTTTGTTTGCCACCAGTAGTTTCTTTTTTTGAGATAGCTTATCAGGAACTCTTTATCCATGTGCAAGTATAACCCACACTATAAATATAAATGTTGCGGTTTATGTTTGCATTAATCTTTTCATGAAATTATATTTCATCTTGACAGCTCACGGAATCGTTTATCCATTCCAGATATTCTAAAGAACCTTCATCGATCTTGAATGATACCACACATGGCACTTCATAACTGTGGATATCCTTCACTCTTTTTTCGATAACTTTAACTTTCTCAGTTCTTGTTTTTACCATGATCCCGAACTCGCTGGCTTCTTCAATATTCCCCTTCCACCTGAAAATAGAAGTGATAGGAAAAATGTTCGCACAGGCAGCAAGACGCTCCTCGACAAGTATGCGTCCCAGCTTACGCGCTCCTGGCAAATCCCCGGCGGTTATATATATTATTGAGAACATTGAGAAATCCAAAGCTTAATATGTTTAATGTGTTTAATAACTTACTGATAATGCTCCTGGAGACAAATTTTTGAATTACACAGATCTTCTTCTGCCTCTTTTCTTATTGTACTGGCTCATCGTCATGATCCTTGACAGGCGCGGGACATTAGCGAAATATAATATTACTGCATTCGGTCCAATAATGATGCTTCGCACCACTAAAGGACAGGAATTCCTGGACAGGCTGGCCATGCATAAAAGATTCTGGAGGACTTTTGCAAATATAGGGCTGCCTGCAATGCTTATTGGCATGTTCATAATGTTCCTGCTGATACTGTCCATGGATTACTTTTATATTAAATCATTTATGACCCAGACGGTACATGAGCCGACAAAATTCAATGAAGCAAGAAATATTTTCCTTATACCGGGTATAAATGAGTTCATACCTCTTTACTGGGGCGCTATAGCATTATTAGTGACTCTGGTAGTACATGAATTTTCACATGCCATTCTCTGTAAAGTGGAAGGCATCAAAGTAAAATCAATGGGCTTGTTGCTTGCTCCTATTCCCATAGGCGGTTTTGCCGAACCTGATGATGAACAGCTCCTTGGAAAAAAAGAGGAGAACGTTCCTGAAAATGGCTTGCCTCCGGAGGAGCCTTCGCAACCCAAGAAACTTGCTACCCGAAGCGAGCGCGTCCGCGTTCTTACAGCTGGAGTGATGGCTAATTTTACTACCGCATTAATTGCTTTTGTCCTCTTTTTCCTGTTGCTCGGATCTATTACCTCAGTGGGAGATGTGATGGTCACAAATGTCATCCCGGACTCTCCGGCTCAACTAAATGGCGTGAAACCAAATATGATATTGACGGGAATAAATGATATTAAAATAACAAATGCCACCGAATTTCTATCTTACGCGAATAGTATTACGCCGGGGAGTACTGTCAAACTCGATGTTATTGAAAATGGTGTACGGAAAGAAATACTACTTAATGCAACAGTTGGTAACATTTCACGCTCAGGCGTAACAATATCTACAGTGATAGAAGGTTCGGCTGCCCAGAAAGCCGGGATCAGGGAAAGCATGATCATTGTCCGGATAGATGGCACCGAAATAAAAGACGTCAGCGACTTTGTCAATTTTATGAATTCCACAAAAGAAGAACAGATAATAGATGTTTATCTTTTAAGCAACAGTTCCCTTAATGCTTCCACAGAAGTGTTCAAAGGAATTAAACTGGGAAAAAATCCAGACCCCCTGGGTGTAAAAAAGGGATTCCTGGGCTTATCATATTCACCTGAACAGGGAGTAAGTCACTCCATCGGGATAGGTATTGGTCAATTCCCGGCTAAATCTTACCTCAATTTGTTGAAGAGTATTCCTTCGTTAATGACAGGCATCACAGGATGGGTAATAATATTTGGATTGCCGATAGCTGGTTTCGCAGGTGAGGGATTCCCTGGTTTTAGCGGACTCCTTATGAATTTTTACGAGCCTACAGGCTGGGTTGCAGTACTTGGTATCGGAGTATTCTGGATATTGAATTCCCTTTTATGGATTGGCTGGATGAATCTGTATGCAGGGCTTTTCAATTGCCTGCCGGCTGTACCGCTTGACGGTGGGCATGTGTTTCGCGATGTTATGACCTCATCACTGACACGAATTTTCGGGGATGGCGAGAGGGTAGAGAAAATATCGAATGCGATCGTGATCTTATTTGCGGTAATGATTCTACTGTCATTTGTATTCGTGATGATCGCGCCATATGCAGCTCATGGGTTTTAAAATTTTTTGGGAATATCAATCAAAATAGTATTCATCCAGACGAATAGAACACGGATGACGCGGATTGCGCGGATACGCACGGATTCGCCACCATGGTATTAATGTTCAAATGTAGTCGCGCACGTTGTCTGGCGCGATTGTTAAATTGGCGTTCTATACGAAATAATAGACCATTTCGCGCTGGGCTTCCCTTTCGTTTCCCGTTTCGACGAAAGGCGCTCGTCCGTTTCGCAGCGAAGCGCGAAACGGTTGCGTTCGTCCGGCGTGTTTGTTTATTATTAAGACTAGAACAATTCAACAACGTCCACCGTGTAACCTCCCAGGGTCTTCCGTCGTTTTGTCCTACGTATTACTAAAAATTATCCGAATAATGTCTAAATTGTACGCTTAAGTTCCAATTAATTAAAAAAATAAATTGTGATATTAACAGTCTTAAATTATTTTGCTATATCGGTTGTAAAGAAATTATGCAGCATATTAGCCAAATCCCTCAATATTATATAAAACATTCCTATAAATAATCCTACAAGTGGCATTTTAATATATTTCCAGTAGTTAAAAAATATCAGATAGTTATCATTTGAAAAATTAATGTGGTTGAAAGCTATGGGAATCATAAATATAAATATTCCACAAATGGCAAATATAAAGTAATCTTTATACGGATTAAAATGGGCGTCTAAATTTAAATTATTATTAATTAATTCCAACGTGTAATCAATTTCTTTCAGTATATTGCGCTCTTTAGGTATGATTTCTAATGCTTGTTTTTGGAAGTCATTTGGTGGAGAATCAAGATTGTTGACTAAATGTTTAAATTCATTATCAAAATCAGTAATTTGCCTTTTAATATCGCTTTGTGTACTTTTAATTATTTCAGGTTTTTCATATTGGATAATTAAGATAGTGGCTCTTTTCAGGTCACCTTTTAATTTATCAACTTTCCCAATATAAAATTTTCTTAGTTCAAAAATATTTTGTATACGATATGAAACAAATATCCCAATGAATCCAATCAAAGTAGAAATTATAGTAGCTGTTGCATTAAATAAAGATAAAGATGATTCCTTATCGAGGTCAAATCCAATAATTGCAAAAAAAAATCCTAATAATAAAAAAATAAGAAATGTGAACCAATTTTCCTTGCATTTTTTTATTACTAAATTAATTATTGTTCCTTGAAGATCTTTATTTTCGTTCATATAATTTTCCTTATGACTTAAACGTAAAATAGATTATGTTTTGATAAATCTATTCCAAAAAGATTAACATAATTTCAATATATCATAACTCTGTATTAAATTATTTTGGGTAAGTAAGAAGTGTTGCACATTGACAACACTACCAACACATATTGTAACGGTTTCGTCATGCGGAGATTTATATATCTGTGTTTCTCGATAGATTCTACTTCCCCGTCAATCTCATCACTACGAGGCTTGCCTCATAAAGCGCAATAAATGGCAGAGCTACCATGATCTGCATGAACATCGTGGGGTCTGGAGTAACCCATGCAGCGATGATCAATAAGACGATATATGCATGCCTCCTGTAATAGGTAAGTGTTTTCCTTGATGTTACTCCAAGGTGGACAAGGAATGTGAGTACCAGGGGAAGTTCAAAAGCTGCACCCAGAATCACTGTGGTCGTTACGACAAAAGAAATGAATTCATATACTGAAAAATTGGCATTTACACCAATATTGTATGCATCCTGGTAAATGAAACCCAGGAAAAAAGGAAGCATATAAAAATAAGCATATCCTGCGCCTATCAAAAACAGGGCTATTGATGAAAAAATAGTTACAACGATCAAACCTTTTTTTTCACGTATGAATGGAACGCTGGAAAGCTTGCCTCTTAATCCGCGATATGCATAGAAAAGTATGAGAGGAGATACGATAAGTGCGCCGAACACAAGAGACATCTTGAACTCAAGCATCAGCACTTCCATAGGCGTCAGGAATACAATATTGGGTCTGTATATATTTAAATTCTGGGATATATTTATTACTTCCCCGGAAAGCCTTGAAAGGTTCTGGGCAATAATCGAATTATTATCTGCCAGCTGGTTCGACATCGATGTGAGGTTATTTGAAATATCTAACAATTGGTTTGATGCATCCGGCCTGCCAAGAATGTTCAGGCGCCAGAACATGTCATTTTCTATTTTCTTAATTACATCTCCCATGTACGCAAAAGAGATGATGGCTCCTGCGCCGAAAACTGCGACGATATAAATCAGCTTCTTTTTCAATTCAGCAACAGCTATAAAAATCCCTTCGAAATCCATTTTAAGTTCCTATCTGGAGCGGTTCTGTTATCTTTTTCAATGTGGCGATAGCCGACAGTGCAGCTAGAAGACTTGTCCTGGGATTGTCCGGTGAGGGAACATTTTCGATGCGGCATGTGAAATTCCCGAAATCCCCTTCCACTTTGATCTCATGTATGTTCCTCGAAGCTTCGGGATCAACAAAAACTTTCACGCGCGTATCCTCAGAACCGATCCCGGCAAGACTGAGGGATGCAGCGACATTGACATTTGCGGGAAATGCCCTTACAGCCTTTTTTGCATTACCCTCAAAAATCAGTGTTTTCTCATGAAAAGAATAAACGTCAATATTATTTTCGATTATAAAAGGCGCGCCTTCCAGGCCTTTTGGGTTTTTTGTGGTTGAGATTTCAACCCTGTCGATTGAGGCTACCTTAGCTGATCTTAAACCGTCGATCCCTGCTATGGCTCCTGATGGGACATATATCTTACAATCATTTTTCCTGGCGGCACGAACAAGATTCTCCAGCAGTTTTTCATCCATAAATGCGCCGACGCTCATGACCATAAGATCTTTTCCACCCTCCAGAACCAGAAGCCCATGTTCGCGCACTGCCGCCTGGGAGGCGCACTCCACGACGATATCCGCTTTCTTAATTAAATCCGCAGGCGAAGAAATGACTGGTTTATTATGGAGTGACTCTAGCAGCCTTTCGCAATGCTGTGCACTCCTGTCATAAATTGCTGCGAGCTTCGCATTTATGGATCCGCTATCTATCGCCCTGCATATCTGGGCTCCTATTGCGCCGCAGCCAATAACTCCGATTTTAAGCATATATTTCCTGATATGTTTTTTAATAATTTAACAGTAGCTTATAAGTAACTACCGGATAATCAAATATAGGGATTGATTATGCTAATTACAGAACTGGAGCGTTTTATTGAAGAAGATATAGGCTATGATGATGTTTCATGCAATATTATCCCGGATTGTAAAGTCCAGGCAGAAGTTGTTGCCAGGGAGTTTGGCATCGTAGCGGGTCTTTCTGAAGCCACACAAATTTTTGAATATTTTGATATACTCCCGACCACTGATCTGACGGACGGGGATCTTATGAAAGAAAACGATGTAATCTTCAACCTGGACGGAGGCGCAAGATCAATACTCAAAGCTGAAAGGCTGGCATTGAATTTCCTGGGAAGGATGAGTGGCATCGCGACCCTGACGCGACAGTATGTGGAAAGGGCAGCAGGCCCCAGAATTGCATGCACCAGGAAAACCACCCCGGGATTTCGTAAATTTGAAAAAAAAGCTGTTATTGCAGGAGGTGGAGACCCGCACAGGTTCAATCTTTCTGACGCCATTATGATAAAAGATAATCACATTGAAGTTATCGGCCTTGAAAAAGCCATCAATGCAGCTAAAAAAGCGGCAAGTTTTACGCGAAAGATCGAAGTTGAAGTAGAAACGGCTGCTGATGCGGTCCGCGCTGCGCAAATGGGCGTGGATATCATAATGTTCGATAACATGACAGTTAATAACATACAAAGAGCAGTGAAATCGCTTGAAGAAAAAGGGCTGAGGGATAATATTATCCTTGAAGCATCAGGAGGCATAACCATCGAAAATGTTGACAAATATGCGGGAACGGGAGTTGATATCATCTCTATCGGGGCGCTCATACATTCTTCGAACTGGCTTGATATCAGCCTCCGTATAATTCCAAAAACATGAAATCCAGGGAGTTCATAGGAAAGAATAAAATACCCGGACGGTATTTAAGGCTGTACCCCCAAGGGGTCGTAGGGTAGCCTGGTCCATCCTTCATGCTTGGGGTGCATGAGACCTGAGTTCAAATCTCAGCGACCCCATTATTTGAGCAAATATTGCCTCATGAATAACTCATTTATTATCGAAAAATTATAGGAGGATGAAAATGACGACGGTTGAACTTTATTATTCAGATACATGCCAAACCTGCCACCAAATAAGGGCTCTTTTAATTGAAAATCTTCCAAAGAACATGAAATTCAAGGAAATAAATATATCATATCCAGAAGGAAAGAGCCGGGCATCCGAGCTGAATATTATGTCAGTGCCTACGGTTGCCATTGATGGGGATGTGGTATTTATGGGCAGGGTTTCAAAGGAAGAACTACTGAAAGAAATAAACCTCAGAAAATAGAGCGTGCCTTCATATCGCTCTTCGTTCCGGTGAGTGATGGAGAAATTAGCAACGAACTAAACTAACTCGATATGAACTCACGAAACCTGTAGTTTGTTCCAGTTCGTACAGGTTCGTTGTTTATGTTATTTTTTTTGAACTGGCTGACTTACAAGCGCGCTTGCAAGCATTATCGCCCTTGTATAATGCCCGCCGACGCGCGAAGTATCCACAAACACCTTATCCATCAATACAGGCGCGCCATGACCGTAACCGCCGCCCAGGAACACAAGTGTCCGGAAGATCAGGTTCCCTGAAATGCCATCGGGCGCAAGGATGAAATTTGCCTCTTCTATCGCATCTTCAATCAAAATGGAATAATTCTTTGCATCAATTCCAATCTCGCATAATTTATTTGTGACAATTTGGGCTTCCTCCAGCGTCCTGTCCACAATTTCACCCCTTCCTTTATCTTCAAAACGCCCGCCTGAGAGGATACCCACTTTCATTTTCACACCAAGGCGTTTAAAGTGCCCTGCTGCACGTTTTACAAGCTCCACTTTATCATCGATGGAATTTCCTTCGTCAATCCCGACAGGCGCAAGGAAAAACGGTTTACCGCCTGCTGTTTCCAACAACGCGACCCGGTAAAGTTTCTTGATGTTCAATGATCTTTTTAATTCTGAAAGCGTTTTTGTTGCGCTGAGCGTTCCCCTGACGGCTCCATCTATCTTCCCGGAAATCAGTAATTCGACAAGTTTCTTTGGCGCCTCATCTGAATGGAATATTTCCAGGTTTGTGCCCACCGCTTTTATCTCTTTTTCATCGCCAACCAGCACAACATCAGCATATTCGCTTGCAGCTTCCGCGCTCCTTATGAGCTTTTCCGATATCTTCCCGATCCCAAGCCCTATACGAGCGTGATTATTTTTTGCTTTTTTCTCAATATCAGATAGTAGTGACATATATAGTCTCAGTTTTTCAGTTTTTCTTTCCAAGTTCTTTTGAACGCTCACAAGCCGCAATCACAGCATTCATCATGGCGATCCGCACTCCCTGTTCTTCCATGACACGAAGCCCCCTTATGGTCGTTCCTCCCGGTGATGTTACCATATCCTTTAATTCCCCTGTATGACTTGCGCCATCAAGCACCATCTTTGCGGCTCCAAGGACGGTCTGGGCTGCCAGCAATTTTGCTGTGTTCCTGTCAAGCCCTTCATGTACGCCGCCATCTGCAAGCGCTTCGATTATCATGAAAATGTAGGCTGGGCCGCTGCCTGATAATCCGGTTACGGCATCCATCAGAAGTTCCTGTAACTGAACTGTCTTTCCGATTGCATTAAATATACTTGCGGCAATTGCAGTGTCCTCTTTCGATACCGAACTTCCGGGACTGATAGCAGAAGCCGCTTCTTCCACTGTTGCTGCAATATTTGGCATCACTCTCACGACTTTTGTTTTTGGCGGAAGGTTTTTCTCGAATGTTTCTATTGTAACGCCTGCTGCTATTGATATTATAAGCTGGTTCTTTATTGAGCTTTTGATCTCGGAAAGGACTGCCGGAACTATCTGCGGCTTGACCGCGATGATGAGCACATCTGAATTGATAACTGCGTCGCAATTACCTTTACAGATATTGATCTTTAACTCCTTTTCAAGTATCTGCAATTTTGCAAGATCCATATCACTGGCATAGATATTTCCGGAAGGAACAAGCTTTGCATGAATTATTCCTTTGATAAGGGCTTCACCCATTTTTCCTGTGCCGATAAATCCGATTTTTTTATTTGCCATGCCTGTTGTTGTCATTCTAATCTACCACAATAAAGAGATGATGCGATAAAAGGATTATCATGGAATAATATAGTAAACAATAAACTTAGCGAACTGAAACGAACTCCGGTGGGGTGAGTTCGTATGGAGTTCGTCGGAGTTAGTTGTTAATTTTTCATATATGAGGCAAAGCTCGCAAAGAGTATTGCTTCTATACCTTGCGAATTTTGCGGTGATTTAGTAACAACCCAATTCAATTAGTAGTCTTTTCCATAAAGTCCGACAGATAATTTTTCATGGCTCTACCATATCCGTTTTTCCTGGCAAGCTTCTCCATCGCCGAATAAATCCCACTGCTGTACTGGGCTGCTTTTTTCTCTTTCCATGCAAGCTCATCCGGCAGGATTTTTGATGCCGCCAGGCGCAGGATATATTTCCGTATTCCGTTATGGATCTTAAGTTCCGGAGAAATGCTTAAGGCAAGTTCAATGACTTTCTTATCCAGATACGGCACCCTGAGTTCAACAGAATTTGCCATCGTAACAGCGTCATCCCGTTCAAGATTGTTCTGTGCGATATTGTCAAGGTCTGTTCTTAATGCTTTTTCGAGGTCTTTATGATTCAGGGATTCATATCTTTTATACCCTGCAAACAGTTCATCTGCACCCTGTCCTGACAGAATGACACGGAGTCCATCGCTGTTAGCATATTTTGATGCCAAATATAGCGGCAGGGCAATGCTTACCATAAGCGGGTCCGGTGATTCTATGGCTTTTATCACATTGGGAATTGCAGATTCCAATTCCTCCATAGTGATCTCATGCAGGTGCAGGTTATCCAGGAGTCCAAGGAGCTGGGCGGCATATCTCGTTTGTTTAATATCATGGGAGCCTGCCATGCCCACTGAATATAATTTCGCATCTTTGCACATGGCGGCAAGAAGAGAACTGTCAAGACCCCCGGAAAATGCGATTGCACAGGGCTTATAATAACGTTTTCTGATGGATTGTTCAAGCTCTTCATAAAGCATATCTCTGGCTTCATTTTCATTGGTCATCAATTTTCCAGGCGAAAAAGATGACACTTTTTTTTCAGTTATGCTTCCAGCACTGTAATTCAGCATGTATCCGGGTTTTAAGACATGGAGCTCCTTTTTTCCTATTCCGGATAATGCTTTTTTCTCAGATGCAAATGCAAATACTTCGCCTTTAGCATAATACAGGGGCTTGACACCTGCAGGGTCGCGAACAAGGGTCATTTCTCCATTTTCATAATATGCGAATGCATAATCACCTTCTAATTCCTGGATCGCCGATTCAATACCTCTGGATCTGATCAGGGCAAAAAGGGTTTCACTATCCGAATCAGTGTTAATACCAAGCTTTTTCCCGATCTCCCTGAAATTGTATATTTCCCCATTGTAAGTGAGCGCTCCACCGTTAGAGATCGGCTGGTTTTTTTCTCCTGTTATCTTGAGCAGGACATTGCCAAAAGTTTTCTCGCCATCCGAAAAAGTGCCGCTGACATCTGGCCCCCTGTGTTTTAGCTCTTCAAGCATGTTCAGGACAAGTACTTTTGCATTTTTTCCGGCAGCACCTGCTATTCCACACATGAAGTCTTAAATCACGGGTTGGTTTAAAAAAGGTTCTGTTGATTATTATGTTCCACAAGAGTATTCTTTTATAGCGGGGAATGGATTCGAACCATTGATCTACGGGTTATGAGCCCGTCGGGATATCCTGACTACCCTACCCCGCTTTTGAGGTAAAAATAGTATTCCCCTTAAGTAGATGATGAATGATAAAGTCTTCGGTTTATGAGTAGTATCTCCGAATGAGAAATCAAACCATATAAATTCTGCATTTTTTATGTTCTTAAAAAAATATATGTTTATCATTTAGGATTAGAACTCTATGATGTACATTCATTAAAACAAGTCATTTATCTTAAGAAGTAAAATATAGAGTATACCATGAAAGTTCTTGTAGTTAATGACAATAAAAAAGACAGGCTACATATTTCAAAGATAGTGCTCACTCATGGGTTTGATGTTTCGGAGGCAGGGAATGGGTATGAAGCCCTTGAAAAGGTGGAAACAGAACCTCCCGACATCATAATATCCGATATAATGATGCCGGAGATGGACGGGTTCATGCTGATCCGGAAAATTAAGGGAAAAGAGAAAACAAAAGATATACCTTTTATATTCTACACAAAAAGCTTCGTTTGCGATGAGGATAGGAAGCTTGGATTTTCACTTGGAGCGGCAAGATTCATCGTGAAGCCGTTAAAGCCAGAGGGGTTACTTTGCGAGATCGATTTAGTTTTGAATGAACACAAAACTGGAAAACTAAAGTCAGCAGGACCTGAGATTACCGACACGGAATACCTGCAAAAGTACAGCGCTCAATTATCTTTGAAACTTGAATCAAGGGTAAGAATGCTGGAACAGGAAATCGAAAAGCGAAAAAAGATCGAAGCTGAGCTTAGAAATAGCGAAAAGAAACTAATCCTAGCCAAAGATGAAGCACTGCGCGCAAGCAGCGTAAAATCTGATTTCCTCATGAAGATGAGCCATGAACTCAGGACGCCGTTGAATTCTGTTTTGGGTTTCTCCCAGATCCTGAAGATGAAACAACATGGGGAATTAAATGAAAAACAAGAGAAACATGTTGATAATATTTTCTATAGCGCGACACGCCTGCTTGGAATGATCAATGACATGCTTGATCTTGTCAAAGTTGAATCAGGTGAAGGACTTCATCTTTCGATCAGATCGTTCCAGGCGCCTGAGGCAATAGATGAAGCATTGATCTTCATAAGTGACAGGGCTGAACAGAAAAAAATAGTTGTCCAGAAAGAGATCGATCCCGGACTCGGTATCATAGAAGCGGATACACTTAGGTTCAAGCAAATCCTGATAAACCTCATTGATAATGCCATAAAATTCAGCAAACCGGATGGAGGTACAGTAAATATCACGGCAGGAAAAAACGGTAATATGGTGCAGTTTTCGATCTCTGATACAGGTATAGGCATCAAAGAAAAGGAGATGAGCAAGCTCTTTGATCCGTTCTATCAGGCAGATTCGGGTATAAACAGGAGATATGGCGGCGCTGGCGCAGGACTTGCTGTTACAAAAAAACTTGTGGAACAGCATGGAGGCAGGATATGGGTAGAGAGTATATACAGTAAAGGTAGTACATTCTCGTTCACACTGCCATTGAAGCAAAAAAACAGGTCAATACTAAAATGATATATATCGCAGATTCGTCCCTTTTCATTATCGGGAAAAGGATTGAAGGAAATATTATAACGGTGCCATCTGTCGGGGAGGAACTCAGGGATGAAACATCACGAACCACAATGGAATTGATGAATGTAAGGATCGAGCCACCACTTAAAAGTTTCATCCGCGAAGTGACATTAAAGGCAGGTTTGACTAAGGACAGTGAAGAACTTTCAAAAACTGATATTGACATCCTGGCAAAAGCGCTGGAATATTCAAGAAAAGAAGATGTTGTCCTGATTTCTGATGATTATGCCGTCCAGAACACTGCCATTCACCTGGGAATAAAGGTGATGCCTGCAGGCCAAAAAAAGATCAGGGATGTCCTTCTATGGGAGAAATTCTGCTTTGGGTGCAAGCGCCGGTTCCCGCAGGGAGATGAGTGTCCTGTATGCGGCACGGCTCTTAAGAAAATAAGGAAAAAGAACCGCAATTAAATATTATGTAAATGTTAGTTATCCTGACGTAAATCAAAGTGTTAATGGTACGCTATATATCGATTTATCAGAGGTTATTCCTCATAAGCGCTATTAAATTGGTAAAAAAATGTGTTATAGCTGAGGTTGCTTTGATCTATAACAATGCTTAAATAAGAAAATATCAAAATATAATATATATGGCTGAATTGAAAGTAATCATTCCAGAAGAACTCTGGAGAAAAATGGCAAGCTTTGAAATGGACTGGCATGCGATAACCAGAGACCTTCTTAAAAAGAAAGTCGATGAACTGAGTGATTTGAAATCCATTGTTTCCAAAAGCAAGATGACAGACGAGGATGCATTAGAACTTGGTAGAAAGGTTAATAAATCACTTGCAAAAAAATTCAAAAATTCAGCGATGGGGTAAATGCTCCTCATTGTTGTGCCAACGTTGTTTTTTCTGTTCTTATTAAAAGTGGGAAAACATTAGACCTTTTTATTTTGAATAGGGCTAAAAAAAGATACCATTTTGTAGCTCCTGAATTTCTTATGGTGGAAGTTGAAAAACACACCAGTGAGATCATTAAGAAAACTGGACTTTCAATTGAAGAGTTTGGAAAAGTGCTTGATTTTCTTGAAAAAGAAATTGAATTTGTTTCATTTGAAGAGTTTGAAGAATTCTACAAAGAAGCAGAGCAAATATCTCCGGATCCCAATGATGTTCAATATTTTGCGCTTGCTTTGAAATTAAACGGGGCTATTTGGTCTAATGACAAAGCATTAAAAAAGCAGTTTGTAGTTGAAGTGCTATCTACAGGGGAAATAATAAAATTAATGGAATTTGAATAGTTTTATGACTCTTTTTGACCTTTATGGGGTCTGAAGAAAAGGAACCGCAGATAAACGAAGATTAAATGCTTCGTTTACAGGGTTATGCTTTGCTCCCCCAATGCCCTAAATATCCGCTAAAACACCCTTCTTTCCCTTTGTCTTTATATCCCTTATCAGCTTCTGGTTTTCATGGAGGAATTTTGAAGCATCCGACTCGATCTTTTTCTTATCGATCTTTTTGCCCTGCCCGATTCCCGGACAATCCACTACTGGTTTGAGCCGCAATAAGGGTTCATCGGAATATGAGACCTCAACTATCCTGAATGGAAGTAAACGGCAAACGAGCGGCTCATTATCGCGAATTGTGCATTCAAGTTTCTTTCCGGTGAAAAAGCACTTTCCTTCCTTTCCTTTTATTTTGAAAACATTGGCAGTTTCATCAAGCTCCAGGAAATCATCGGGAGAATATCCCAGGTCTTTTATCCTCTTTATGTCTTCGATCGTAAGCTGGATACCTTCAGAACAGCACTGTGCGCCGCATTTTTTGTATTCGCATTTCCACTTATCGATATTTTCAAGGATATGAATCATAATACTAAAATGGTATTCATATAATTTAAGCATACCCATATCTGGCGAGCATAAAAGGATGAACAAATAATTACAGGCATGAATTATAGTTTTCCGCAAATCATATAAAAAAAACGTCATCTACGATTATGGACGCGGCGCAATTGAGCGTATGCAAGAATTACTATGTTCAGATTTTGAAAAAATTAGCCGCAGATGATGGCGCCCAGAGTCACGCCTCTGGAGGGCGTATACACGTATGCCTGCAGGCATACGTGGGTGCGGAGTCGAGAACCCGCAGGGTTTCGGCACGATAAACGCAGATTTAATGCTACGGTTTTTGAAAAATAATAACAACAAACCCTTATTCTCCCCACGCGCCGAATCGTTCACGAAGCAAATACATATGAGAAACTTAATACAGTGCTAAATCCCACGAACCGATAAGATGAACTTGATTTGATGCAACAAATCTGCGTTCATCTGCGTTTATCTGCGGTTCGTTTTCTTTAGACTCCATAGCAATCAACAGAATCTTTTTTCGGATATACCATTGTATTTTCTTCAGGCAACGCAATTCTACATTTTTCAGAAGTTTGGCGGAAGACTATATTTGCTTGCCTTGGGGTTCAGGTTTGACTGGTTCGATATTTATTGTTATCAGGAAAAGCTGTGAATATAGACAGGATTTACAGGATCGACAGGAGTGGATTGAAACCATAAAATTGATTAAAGAACAGGCTGGGTTATGATCGTTTTGGGTTGAAGAAATAGAATTCAATAAATCAAGCGAACACGGATGTCACGGATCGCGCGGATACCCACGGATTTGGGGGTTCTGATTCAAATATCTTTTAGACAAATACACAGAGAAAAATGTCAATGCTCTTTGCTCTCTGTGGACTCTTGATTATAGTCAAGAACATTAATTTATTGTACTTATATGCTAAAACTTTGCGTTCTTTGCGGTGCATGATTTTTTTCACCGCAAAGGCAAAGATAGTTTCAATTGTTTGGTATTCAACTATAATTATCCTTGTTATCAAATATTTCCCATAAAAAGTTAAAACATCTCTTCAAACTATCCGTAAGCTTTAAATACATTATAATCATAATGATACTTATAAGAAGGGCATATGGTATCAAAGACTGTGCCTTTTCTTGAAGGAGAATATAATGGCGAAAATAATGCATGTTCAAACGGTTTTGATGGTCGAGGATATTGAGGCTCTGAAAGAAAAAACGGGTGAACCCAATACCAAAGACGCTCTCGCCAAAGCGGTCCAGCATTACCTCGAATGTGAATATACTAACGTAGAGGATATGTGGACCAAGAAGCTCGAAAATGTTGTAAAGAAGAGAACAAAAGAAATATCATTGGAGGCAAAATAAAATGAAAATTGTAAAGAATGAAGACGCGGTATCGCCCGTAATCGGTGTAATCCTGATGGTGGCGATAACCGTTATATTAGCCGCAGTAATAGCAGCGTTCGTGTTCAACCTGGGCGGCTCGCAAGTAAAAGCACCGACGGCAAGTATAGTAGCTGCGAATAACCCAGATACAACAGCACCTGACCTAAAAATACAGCAAAAAGGCGGAGATTTACTGAAAGGTGGAGACTGGAAAATATCAATAGTAAAGGTTGGAGATTCACCAGCATATATAACTTCATTACCAGGAAATGATTTTGGTGTTGGAGCACAGTTAACAACCCAGAATCAGACAAATGGGCTCTCAGCGGCTGTAGGAGCAACACCGGGACTATTTGTAACAAATTATACAGTTGCCTACGGTACATTTGATCCTGTTACATATGCTGTTACTCCAGCTGGACTGGCCGCGGGTGGTATATCTTTGGCATCAGGGCAGAAGTACGATGTCAAGCTGGTTCACATCCCATCCAGTGCAATGTTACTTGACACCGTTGTAGAAGTCAGATAAACCCATATTTTCCCCCCAATTAAGGGGGATTTTCTTTTTTTTGGTTCAAACACAATGAAACAAAATGACGATGCAGTATCACCTGTGATAGGTGTAGTTTTGACAGTCGCCATTACTGTAATCCTGGCAACAGTCATTGCGGCATTTGTGTTTGGTTTTTCTGCAGATAGACCAATAAACCGACCTACTTCAGCAATCAAAGTGGAAGATCTTCATGAAACTATAGGAATAGCGGATATAAGGATACAGCATGCTGGTGGAGACAGGCTTGTTAACGGATCCTGGAAGCTATCGATTGTTCCTGTTGGAAATTCACCGGTTTTCAGGGATTCAAGTGCTGATTTCAGTGTCGGTGACCAGATAATAACTACTAACCTGACAAGCGGCACAGGGAATTACACGGTAACAAATAATAGAGTTTATACTGATGGCATTGCCGGAAACATGACATCGGGCGGGAAATATGATGTCAAGATCATCGTTTATCCATTAAAGGCATTGATACTCGATACTGTTGTTGAAGTGAGATAGTTTGGTGTTTTAATCGGCAATGAATAAAAAGCCCTAATTTGCTTATTTCGAAGTTTGAAATTGGTTATACGCAATTTTCAGAAAAAGAATTATTTATTGGTTAATTTTTCAAGGATTGCTTCGAGGCGCGTATTATGTTCATACATCATTGTGGTTAGGTTATTTAATCCAGTCTTTATATCAGTCAATCCAGTCTTTACATCAGTCAAACCCATGTTTAAGTTATCAAATCCACCCTTCAATAACAAATTGGCTCGATCCAGCTTTCTTCCGATATCTATTTCATCATCTGAGGATACCTTTGAGAAATCATCCCTCAATCTCACTGATGACCACTTTCCCTTGATCGAATGAAGCAAACAAATGATTTCCCATCTTTTTGGCAATGTCTTCGGGAAGGACAATTGTCAAGGTATTATTTTTCCGTTCTATTTTATAACCAAACTTTGCATGTAGTCCCTCTGGTACTTCCACCCATTCATCTTCAGGGAGCGATTCCAAATCGTCTATATTTTCGATTTTTGCTTTTCTCATATTTGTATTATTTTCCCCTTTTCATATATAATTTCTTCTCTGCTTGTGTTGCATCCCTTGCAGTAATAACTTTGTATTTGTCTCCATCAAATTTCAAAATCACGAATAAAACCTTTCCATATGATTCTCCTATCACTTCCTTTAACTTTTCTCCATTCCGTGAGGTATTCCTTATTAGAATTATCCCATTCATAGCGATCTCCACTTCCTTTTCAGAGACGTTATGTAGGGATATGTGGTCCAATGTTTTTTCGTCCCACTCGATTAAAATCTCTCGTTTCATGCTTTTATTTATACATGCATTTTCAGAAAAAGAATTATTTATCGGCTAATTTTTCAAGGATTGCTTCGAGGCGCGTATTATGTTCTCGCTGTCCTGTGTTATGCTCTTTCTGCATCGTTTCGAGGCGGATGTTATGGGCTTCGAGTAGGGTGTTATGTTCTTTTTGATCTTGGCTATGTTCCATCATGCGCTTGTTCTGTTCCAGCATGATTGTATTCATATTATTTATCCCGATCTTGATATCATTGAATCCCGTGTTTAAGTCTGAGTTTAAGCACTCGAATCTTGTGTTTAGGTTATTGAATCCCGTGTTTAAGTCTGAGTTTAAGTTCTCGAATCCTGTCTTTAATAAAATATTAGCTTTATCGAACTTTCTTCCAAGATCGAACTCATCATCCGAGGACACCTTTGAGAAATCATCTGGCAGATCAATATTTATAGATAAGGTTTGTTCTTTGATTTTTGCAATTTCAGTGCCGTTTTCCGCACCTCGTACCTTTATTGCTTGTGTGAAATTGTCTAATACACTATCCTCACAAGAACAAAGGATCTTAACACTGCCATCTTTTGCATTAAAAACCAGCCCTGGAATACCAAATGATCTTCCGATATGTTCTACAACAGACCTGAAGCCTAGGTCCTGAACTTTTCCAGTTACGATTATGCTATGACATTTTTGCATCAATTATCTATACAGAACACTAATATATAAATATAATTCGGGTTTTCCCTTTTCTGGCATTGGAAAATGTTCCTGAGACCATGAGGAAGAGGGGTGAATTCTGAAACAAAATGGTTTTATCGGGAGGTTTTGAGATATCTCTCAATCCTGTCCATTCCTTCCCTGATATTCTCAATGCTGTTAGCATATGAAAACCGCAAATAACCCTTAGCTCCATCCCCAAAATCAATCCCAGGAGTCACTGCCACCCCTGCTTCTTCAAGGAGCCTGCCGCTTAACTCCAGTGAATCCGGGCTGAACGACTTTGCATTTGCAAGGACATAATAAGCGCCTTCAGGTTCATAATTTATCCCAAAACCGATGTCCCTGAGCCTCTTCAGGATAAACTTCCTGCGCTTATCATAAATATCTAACATTTCCCTTACATGTTCCTGCGGGCCTTCCAGTGCTGCAATCCCGGCATGCTGGACAAAGCTGTTGGCGCAGATGAAAAAATTCTGCTGGAGCTTCTGGAGTGGCCGAATATACTCTTCCGGAGCTATGAGATAACCCAATCTCCATCCGGTCATAGCGTATAACTTGGAGAAGCCATTCAGGACAAATGCATTGTCCGTGAATTCAAGAATAGAATGATCCTTTCCATTATAGATCAATCCCTGGTAAATCTCATCTGAAATCACGGGAATGTCCCCCGCTGATTCAGCTATTCCCCGTATACTTTCGGGCGGCATCACATGTCCTGTAGGATTGCATGGGGAATTGATCAAAATTGCTTTTGTTCGTGATGATATGGCTCCTGCCACTGCATACGGTTCAAGGTTGAATCCGCAGGCTTCGTAAGTATGTACGAATACCGGTTTTCCGCCTGAGTATTCTACAAAATTGGGATAGCAGGCATAATGCGGATTTGACATAATGACCTCGTCACCCTGTTCCAGGAGACTCATAAAAACAAGAAGCAACGCAGGACTTGTTCCTGAAGTTACTATTATTTGCCCTGGTTTTAAATCAAGTTTGAACTTAGAATTGTAATTATCTGCTATAGCTTCCCTGAGACGGGCAAGTCCAAGGCTGTGCGTGTATTTTGTCTCACCTGACCAAAGAGCGCTTGCTGCGGCAGCGCATATATGCGGCGCTGTTGGAAAATCAGGTTCCCCTATCTCAAGATGTATGATATTTCTTCCATTACGTTCAAGTTCCTGCGCTCTTTCAAGGACTTCCATTACGTGAAATGGCGGGATTTTTTTTGCTTTCTGGCAAATCATAGATAGGTCTTGATGTAAATATGCAGCCCAAGAATAAAAGTAAACGTCCAGATGATATATGCTGACTTCATACTATTTCTTAAGTCACCTCGCGATCGAATCTTTCCGGCAACTACAAGATTGATATATATCCATAATAAGATCAACAAAATTCCCAGGGAATGATGTATTAACAGTTCCATGTTGAATAATTGGTCCTTTGCATCACTTCCCAGGTAGCCAAGCAATGATTCCCACATAACTGTAACTATCGCCGCTATTTGGATACCTATTCCAATCCGGATAATATTGCAATGCTTAAGCAGATCCCTTTTTTTCACATAGAATGCCGCATAATTAAGGAGTAAAATAAGGAAAATCTGAACTGAAAGATTGATTAATGCAAGGGTTTTGAAATTGAATACCATTCTTCAACTTAATATTACCCTATATACCTTAAATCTTCATCTGTTGAAGCGGGCATTTGTCCCTGTTCCATTTCACGAAGTTTTGCAACTATCTTTTCCATCTCGGACGCCCGCTCTTCAAGAGCTGCCATATCAACTTCTATCTCCAGGATCTTGCACAAAACCTTAAGCACAGCCTGCGCGCTCTTTGGGTCAACGAGATATCCTGACGTGACGCCCATGAGGCATGCTGCATCAATACCGCGCAGTTCTCCCAGGCCAAGAAGCAATCCGGATGCTCCGACAATGCCGCCTCCGGGTTCATTCGGCCTGAATTCCACGCCGTATCCCTTTAATTCCTTCACAAGTTTAATATTATTCGCAGCTCCAAGGACCGTCTCTGTTTCGACAAGCTGCCCAACCCCATATCCACCCAGCGCATAGATCCTCTCTACTTTGAATTCTTCAGCGATATCAAGGAATACGCCGGTCAATTCATAATGGCCTTCGTTCGTAGTGCTCTGGTGGTCTCCTACAAGGATCAAAATGTCATTCTTGCCTTTTTTTGATTTATAGGCATACAACTCGTTCCTTACAAGCCTCGTCGTCCCGTCTTCTAATACGATTACCTGGGGAGGCAAATGGGGAGAATAGATTTCCATTATCTTTTTAGCGCCAAGTTCATCGACCATATGCTCTGCCACGAGCTTCCCAACATGTCCGACACCTGGAAGTCCTTCAATAAGTATAGGATTTTTCAATCTGGGTTTCTTTGATCTTAAGATAGTTGTCTTTATCATGATACTGTTTTCCTGGTAATACGCCTGTATTTTCCGTATCGGTCTTCAAGAGAAAATCGTGCAGGACGTGAATATCTGGTCGGTGAGCCGCATAAAGGGCAGATTTCCTTTAGCGTATATCTCCCACAGGTGCATTTTCTGATCTTTGAAACCATAGGTTTAATTATCCGGCTTTGTGTTCATTATGCCTGAAGAATTCACCATTTCCGCCATCTTTTTCTATGATATTTATGGCAGTTTGCGCCGCTTTCTTAAGAACAGCTTCGGCTTTCTTATAATCAGGAGCTATTACATGTATCCGGTATCTTGGCGCGCCAACATAGGAAATGTCCACATTTATATCCCCGCCGTCAACTTTATTTGCTGCGGCCAAGGCTTCGCGTATATGATCTATACCATCTGGAAGGTAGCAGTTGAGGTCTATATAACCCGATATATCGACCTGCGGTTTTTTCAGGTTTTCGTTCGCAACTTTTATCAGGGCATCTGCAATGTCATTAGGCACGCCGATCTTTGTAAGTACGGATTTGTCTTCAAATCTTGATTTTTGAAATGCAGCATAGACACTGCCGAATTTCTCATAGAACAGGTCGGTTAATTTGGGAAGATCTTCTGGTTTCATTTTAGTGGTTTTTGCCACATATTCGATCCATTTCTCTGCTTTTTGCTCGTTCTTCCATTCCTGGATCTTTTCACGGCGCTGATGTTCATTGACATCCTTGAGAGAAAGGTCGATATGGTGCTTGGC
>JAPZAP010000112.1 GCA_027460585.1 Candidatus Methanoperedens sp.
CGCCTATCTTCGGCAGAAGTTTGGTGGTATTAGCCAGCGTGGTTTCAGGGTCAAAGACGCGCTGTGTGCCTTCAAGATATTTGACATTAGGGTCAATTTTGATTGTACTCATTTTTTTGTATCTTATTGGATAAAGGTTATATATTTTATCCCTGAATACACTTATTCGTTGTTATTGGTTAATTATATATATTAATAAATAGATATAACGGGGTTAAAAAGGGTATTAAAACATTAAGGATGGAATAAATGACACTTGATTCAAGGATATCAGAACTTGCAAAAGCAGCAAAACCAGCAGTAGCGATAATCGGTCTTGGTGGGGCAGGATGCAATATAGTTTCATGGATAGCAAATAAGGAAATTGTGGGGAGCAAGATCATTGCGGCTGATACTGATGCCACGCATTTGATGAGTATAAAAGCAGATGTGAAGATACTGATGGGGGAAGAATTATACCAGGGAAAAGGATGCGGGGGCTATGCAGAAAGAGGTACCGAGGCGGCAAGACAGAGTGTAAGTGAGATAAAAAAAGAACTTATCGGTTCGAACCTGATATTCGTAATAGCCGGAATGGGTGGCGGCTCAGGTACAGGCGCGGCTCCGGTTGTAGCTGAAGCGACGCGGGAAGCAGGAATACTTACAATAGGATGTGTGATGCTGCCTTTTGGATATGAATTATTAAGGCGTAAGAAAGCGATAATCGGGATAAAAGCGCTGGCTGAAAAATGCGATTCCCTTGTGGTCATTGACAATTCAAGATTAAGGGCAATAGCCGGGACTTTACCGCTGCGTGAAGGCTTTGCGATCGCAAATGAATTCGTGGGAGCATTCATAAAGAATCTCTCCGAAACCATAACCCAGGCAAGCCTTGTGAATCTTGACTATTCTGACCTTCGAAGCGTTATGGAGCGCGGAGGAATATCTGCTATTGGATTAGGAGAAGGAGAAGGCGAGAACCGGATACAGAAAGCTGTTGAACAGGCTCTTGCATCACCGCTTCTTGATGTATCAGATATTTCCCAGGCTTATGGAGTACTTATTCATGTCACTGGCGGAGAGGATATGACTCTTGGCGAAGTAACGGAAGCGGGTGAACTGATCCTGCAAAAAGCCCCTAATACAGGAAGGATTGTCTGGGGGGCGAAAGTGGATGAATCTCTTGAAGGGCGTGTGAAAGTTACTGCAGTGCTCACATGCGTGATGGATCCGAAGAAACTTGTATAATGGCACAGCAAAGTAAGCAAAAAGCGCAAAGCACATCCATACCTATTATATCATATGAAAAGGCAGCATCACGAATTAGAACACGGATGACGCGGATCGCGCGGATTTTCACGGATCTGCGTGTATCCGTGTCATCCGCACAATCCGTGTTCTATCCCATCCCATCTGCGTTTATCTGCGTCCCGATTACTCTTCGGGAGCGAGAATCCACGTATGCCTGTGAGGCATACGTGTCTGCGCCCTTCCGAGGCGCGACTCGGAATCTGCGGCTAATATTCGTTTCATTGAGCGATAGAACCCGGAAAAATCAATTTGAACTATTCCCCAATATTAATGAAAATGGTTTTGTGCATTTAACAGGTTGTAATTTTAAGGGGAAATTATGAGATTTATAATTATGAGGATAAATTTATGTTCCTGACTTTAAAAGAAAGAATCAATAACCTGTGCGATTACACCTACAATTTCACATGGCAAAATAATAAGATCCGCCCCGATAGCGTTATCCCTTCCCAGGCCGGCACTAATTATACTTATTCTGACCTTGTATATGAATTGAAAAATGGGAAAGAAGTATATATAACAGGGAATGCTGGCAAAGGACTGGGTTATAGCATGGGAGTGGACCTCAAGCATTTTGGAGGAACAGGAACTGTAGAAAAAGCAGGAAAGATATTCATAGAAGGCAATGTCTCATCCGAAATGGGTATGGGAATGGCAGCAGGCCTCATTTATGTTAAAGGGAAAATGGATGAGCCTCTCGGAAATGTGGTCGAAGTCGTATCAGATGAACAAGGTTATCGAAAATTCCGCTCAATAACAGATATCCTGCGCCAGGGAATGGGGAAGGATATGCTTATCAAGAACAATTACGATACCCAAAAAAATCAATTGGTACTTGATGATGGTATCATGCGCGGAACAATAGCTGCAAGATGTGATCGCGATTTTCTTGTTACAGTAGAAGGAAATGTTTACAATGGGTGCGGCCTGCTGATGCAGAAAGGTACGATCCATGTCACAGGAGATGCTGGAATGAATACTGGAGCGCACCTTGACGGCGGGCTCATAGTAGTTGAAGGCACAACTGGCGAATTTGCCGGCGCATACATGAAAAAGGGCACGATAATTTTAAACGAAGCGAAAGGATATGCAGGCGCCAATATGAAGGATGGTGTAATCCTGTCAAAAAATAAGGTTAAAGTTTCAAATCCAGTAGAAGAACTTGAGATGTCACAGGAAGATGCGAACACGATAAGGAAACAACTCGGTATCGGTCATGTTGAGGCTATGAGTTATCATAAATATGGGATCGTGAAGGAGCGACTCGTCAGGATGAGGGATGGCTCGGTTGTTGTAAGAAGAGTGGGCGAATGATACTATAAGAGCTGGACTTTTTAACCTATATAGTTCGCGCTTTCCCTGTCAAAACCACATACAAGCTCCATTTTCATTTCATCCGGTTCCCATGTTGCATCAGGATAAACAAGATTTCCGAAAAAGTGAGCCGTGTTGGCAGCTATCTTGGTCGCAAGATGCTCTTCCCCGAATGCCTCTTTTGTGATTTCAAATGCCATCTGCCTTACACCGCTTTCACTCATGTAGCCAAGCGTGTGCAGGTATTCATGCAGGAGAACATGGAAAACGTAAGGTTTGTAAAGCTCCTTTCTTGTCTCTTTAATTCTCTCAAGAGGGATCTTATTCATCACGATAACATTGGAACCCACGGGATAAAATGCCCCGAAAAATCCCTGTGGATGGTTCCCAAGGTTGGCAAGTCCAAGCATCAGGCCTCCACGGCTCTTTCTCTGGCAGTCCCATACCGCAGCTTTCACAACTTCAAAAATGTCAGGAAGGCTTTTTGTTTTTTCCAGCCTGCTCTGAAAATCTTTACCGGTCTTGATATTTTGTAGTTCCATTTTGTTTATTTGTCCTCAAAGATGTTGTTCGTCATTTTACGAACATTTATTGATTGATTTTACTACTTAAATAGTTTTTTGTCTGCTTTGCGGTTTTACGCACGTTGTCCTGTCAATACTTAAAGCCCATAAGAACACAAAATACACACAAAACACAATATTTATAACAGATAATTCTATTAAATAAGATTCATGGCAAAAAAGAAGCAAAAAATTCCTGAAAAGAAAGCCAGCATGACCTGGGTCTATGTGGGACTAGCTGTTTTAGTCATCGTCGGGCTTGCTGTGTACTATTCCAGCTCAACATCTAATACTAATACCAATACCTCATCCAGTAATGATCTCAAAGGTAAAGTCCCGACAGCAGGAATTTTCGGAACAATGAATAAACCGACCACTTATGAAGCAGGTAAAGTAAAATTAATTGAATTCATAAGATTCAACTGCGGTCACTGCAACACTTTCAATTCACAACTGCCGGCTCTTAAGAAAAAGTACGGCGACAAGCTTGAAATAACCTATAAACCAATGCTCTGGATGACTATAAAGGGAGACCCTGCATTAACCAAAACCAATCAAGCTTATATTCTCGCAGAAAGGATGGGTAAGGGGGAGGAGATGAAGGATGCCATTTTCAAAGCATTATGGGTTGAAAATAGGGACATTACAAGTGAAATCCAACTTGAAGATATTGGAAAAAGCGTGGGTCTTGGAGATGAATTTATTACAGCATTGAAGAACGGTGATGCAAAAGACGAAGCTGATGCAGATATTAACCTTTCTTTGAGCTTCCAGGTCGATGAGACACCAACAATAATAATAAACGGGAACTTTAAAGTTGTTCCTTCAATGACTAATGAGGACACGGCCCAGATGACCAATAATCTGGATACGATCATTAATTCGTTATTGAGTTAAGGTTTTACAGGAGATGGAGGCATGAATAATGCCTTTGCCGTTTTTATTTCTTCTTTATTGAAAAAAATCTGCGCGTATCCACGCAATCCGTGTCATCCGTGTTCTATTTTGCTTTGATGAATACTATTTCATAAACCAAAACAATCAGGTTCGCTTACGCACACCCTCCCCTATCATGCTGTCACACCTGCGGGAAAGAAGAGGAGGACGGCGGCGCAGTTATTTTGATTGATATTGGTTGCACGAGGATAGCGTGCGCCGCAATTTTATGGTAAAATTGGATAAAAATAATCTCACCTTCGTGCATATGTAGACAACAAAAAAGTATATACATATGGTGAATTATGTATATATTATGAGGTTGATATGGCTTGATAACATGGAAAAATAAGCCATTAATTCCTGACCATAACAGAAATGCTGATGGTGAAATGATAGAACTCGGAATTGAAATACATCAGATAATAGAATTACTTGAAAATGGCAAAGAAGTATCCCAGAGAAAAAAAGGCATAATCGAAAAGTGGTGTCACCGTGGAAAGATTATCTACATCGTGGCGATCGAGGACTATGATGACTATTGGCTTATAAGACACGTCGGAAAAATTAGAGCTACCAAAGAAAAATTGAAAATAATGCGAGGTGAATAAGATGCATAAATGCAATATCTGTGGAAAAGAAATGAATACAGTGGAGGATATTAACCTGAAAGGATTTGTTATACACGGTTGGCGTTGCGAGTGCGGTAATGAACATAGCGATCCTCGAGATGTGGATAACATCGTCAAATACTTCAAAGCATTGAAGAAAGGTGTGGAGGCGACTGTCTATAAATCTGGTAACAGCATATCAATACGACTTCCAAAAGTGATTGCAGATCTCTATCACCTTAATTCGAACTTTAAGCTGCCTATCGAAACCGAGCCTGGAGGCATCAGACTCAAGATCGTTAAGCAAAAGGCAGAGGCGTGAATCGGCGTAAGTGTCATCATTGGCAAAATATATAAACTAATATATGATAATCCATGTAACCCCAGCCCCCTCCCTATCTTGCTGTCACACCTGCGGGAAGGAAGAGGAGGACAGCGGCGCGGTATTTTGATGGATATTGGTTGCATTGGAGATAGAGCGCCAACTCATGGATTTCCATAAAGATAACGATCGATATCTTCAGAAGAATCTGCAACTCCCCAATGTACTGGTTTTTTCAACATCTGGAGGGCTGTATTATCTTCTTTTTTCAAGTGTTTTTTTATAGCTGCCATATCTGTATTACTAATCAGGTTGTCAAGGATTATTTTCTCTAATTTTGATCCCCCCACAATCAGATATTATCTCCCTATCCCCATCCTCATCTTAACATCCTCGACATCCCAATCCTTCACAAGCTCACCATCTACTTCCACCTCAGGACCGATCATCAAAGATTTTGCCCGCACCTCGCCTGCAATGAAATCCTTCATTTCAAGGACAAGGACAGCCACACGATCGTCCTTTATTTCAACGGCTGCACGTATCTCTTCCTCAACTGCAAGGTCAAGTTCTTTTCGCATATCCTGGATCCTTCGGATCACTTCGCGGGAATAGCCTTCAGATTCGATTTCTCGCGTGAGTTCAGTGTCAACATACACGTCACCCGCCGAGAATATTGCTGAAGCAATGGCGGGTGGGATTAAATCCTTGAAGGTCACCATATCTGCGGTTATTACCCCGGCTTTTAATTCGAAACTGCCTGTTTCAAGGATAGATTTCTTTATCGCCCTGCCGTCGGCACTCTTCAATTGCGCGATCACTTTCCCCGCATCTTTCTTAAATGCAGGTCCAAGAGCTGCATGATTGGGCAGGACTTCCACGCCAAGCTGATCCCATGTTTCACCGGTTTTCAATGAAACGATCTCTTTTGCGTTTGTCTGTTCTTTCAATACGGATTCAAGGCTCAAAACTGCTTCAATCACGATCTCATTCTTCGGCGCAACCACAATTCTCTTAACAGGCCATCTCAATTTGCGCTTGAGCTTCTGGCGTGCATTTGAACTAGCCTCAACGATCTCCCTGATGACATCCATTCTCTTCTCAAGCTCTACATCAATAAATTTCTCCTTCGCAGGCTGCCAGTTGCACATATGAACGCTTTGCGGGGCATCAGGATGAATATTTCGCACAAGATTGCCATACATTTCTTCAGTCAGGTGAGGCGCAAATGGCGCCATTACTTTTGTCAATGTGACAAGAACTTCATATAAAGTATAATATGCAGCAAGCTTGTCGGGGTCGTTCGCTTCGCGCCATGTCCTTGGTCTTATAAGCTGGATATACCATCGGGAGAGGTCTTCAAGAATAAATTCAGAGATGGGTCGCGTGGCTTTATGGAGATTGTACTCCGACATTGCAGTCTCGACCTTTTTTATAAGGCTGTTCACTCTAGACAGTATCCATCTGTCCTCAAGACGAAGCGGCAGGCTGGCAAGCTTTTCATCAGAGTCCACAGGATTGAAATTGTCAAGGATCATATATGGCAGCGGGAACCGATAGACATTCCAGAGGATGTTGAGCATCCTGTGAACTGTCCCAACTTCATCCCAGCTGAATTTCAGGTCATCCCATGGCGCATTCTGGGAAAGCACATAAAGACGCAGCGATTCCGCCCCAACTTTGGAAATGACTTCATCGGGTGAAACCACATTGCCAAGACTCTTTGACATTTTCTTGCCTTCAGTGTCAAGGGTAAAACCATGCATTAGCACGCTCTTATACGGCGCTTTGCCGAAGGAGACCATGCTTGCTCCCATCTGGGAATAGAACCAGCCGCGGGTCTGGTCATGACCTTCTGTGATAAAATCTGCAGGCCACCATTCCTTAATGGTTTTTTCGTCGCGCGGGAAATTCAATGTCGCCCATGATGCCACTGCGGAATCAAACCACACATCGAAAACGTCAGGAACGCGGCTCATCCTGTTTTCGCATTTCCTGCATTTGATATGGATATTATCCACATAGGGGCGGTGAAGGTCTGAGAGATCTTTAACAGCTGACCTGTTCTTCAGTTCTTCCATTGTCCCCATTACTTCGATCTCGCCGCAAAAATCGCATACCCATACAGGGATCGGAATCCCCCAGTACCTCTGGCGTGAGATGCACCAGTCGCGCGAACCCCTGACCCAGTCAGCAAAACGAGCAGAACCTGCCCAATCAGGATACCATTTTACTTTATTAATCTCATCAAGCATTTTTTCCTTAATGTCAGTGACCCTCAGGAACCACTGCTCTGTTGCAAGATATATTATCGGGGTCTTGCATCTCCAGCAATTCCCGTACCTGTGCGAGATTTTTCCGCTTGCAAGCAAAAGACCATTTTCAGTGAGGTCATCGATAATTGTCTTATTGGCTTCCTTGACATTCATTCCCTTATATTGGCCAGCTTCTTCGGTGTATTTGCCATCAGGCCCGACAGGACAGAATATAGGGAGCTTGTGTTTCATGCCGAGTTCAAAGTCATCGATGCCATGACCCGGCGCAATGTGTACGCACCCGGTATTTTCGGCTGTCACGAAATCTGCCATGTAAACATTGTGGGGGAACTCATTCTGTTTGGGCACTTTATGACCCAATGGAGCTTTATATGCAATTTTCAGGTCTTCACCAAGAATTGTTTCAATCACTTCATGTTCCTGGTATCGTCCCTGCTTCAGGACATTTTTCAGGAGCTCATGGGCCATTATAAGGAACTCTTCCTTCCCGTTCTTTACAGCCCTGACTTTTACATATTCAAAAGAAGGATGTACCGCCACTGCGATATTTGCGGGGATAGTCCATGGGGTTGTTGTCCAGATCACAATATAGGTATTTTCCTCACCAACTATCGGGAACTTGATATACACCGACGGGTCAGAAACTTCCGAATACTCGACTTCGGAGTCAGCTATGGCTGTTTCGCATCTTGGGCACCAGTTAACGACCCTTAAGCCTTTTTCAAGAAGTTTTTTCTCATGCGCTTTTTTGAGCGTCCACCAGGCTGCTTCGATATACTCATCACGCAGCGTCATATATGGGTCTTTCCAGTTGAGCCAGACCCCAAGGTTCTGGAACTGTAGGGTCATTTCATCCCGATGTGAAAGGGCGAATTCTTTGCATTTTGCCACGAAATTCCCAACGCCATATTTCTCAATGTCTTTTTTGGATTTGAAACCCAGGACTCCTTCTACTTTTACTTCTATGGGAAGCCCGTGCATATCCCAGCCTGCGCGGTCAAGAACATGGAAGCCATTCATGGATTTATAGCGAAGTATTGAATCCTTTATAATTTTATTCCAGGCAGTGCCAAGGTGTATGCGTCCTGTGGTATATGGCGGGCCGTCAACGAAAAAGAATTTCGGTCCTTTTGTCCTTTGTTCCCTTACCTGCGAATAAGCATCAATTTCATCCCAGAATTTGTGTATATTCTGTTCGAGTAATTTTGCATCATATTGCCCAGCTTCTTTTAGCATAAAAATAATCTCCAGATAATGAGATGTTAGTAAGGCGATGATGCAATTAAAACCTTTCTGGTGTTGAATGATATTGAACATAATTATTTAACCTTTGCAGTAGAACTGAAATAACGATGCCTAAAATCGAGGTGGAAGAATGGTGCGGTTAGAAAGAGAAGGGGAATCATTCGTATTCATAACCGGAAAAACGCAGCAAAAACAGGATATAAACATTTTGATAAGCGCCATATCTGAACTCAAGAATACTCCTCCTGACCCTGGAAAGATAAAAGAGGGGCTTATTTTCCTTGACAAAACACCTGAAATTGATATCCGGAAAGATCTAAGAACTTTGCTGATGCTGGAACTTGAAAAAAAGTGAACCGATCATTAAGATGAACAGGCTATTCCTTATCCCTTCGATAAATATTTTTGATGTGCATGATTCCGTAGTCCGGGATTGGCTGGAAAAACTTGATGAGTCAGCCATCTATCAATATCTGGAACAGCCATTTAAACTGGAAAGATATTTTCCTGAGAGCGCAAGGCATGCTTTAATAAGTGTGGAAAAAGTTCACAAGGAATTACTCGCTCTTCTGGATATTATCGAGCCACAGGCTATTTTTCTTGATATTTCTATCGATCTTTCGGAAATTGAGAATAAATATAATAAAAGGCTTATCTCACCGAGGGAATTCTGGGAAGAGTATTATGAAACGGTTTCAAGCGACATGATCGAACCTGCAAGGACACTTTACAGGATTTATATAACTCAGATCATTGAAAAGAACACAAGGCTTATAGAAAGTAAAGACCGGCTTCCATTGAATCTTATTTTTTACGGTGTTGATGCAAGATCCAGGGAGGAGATCATTCCGGTATATGAAGAGGTTTTTGAAAAGGACGGGGCATTCTTATTACAGGCTGCAAGAGCCGTCAATGAAATAATAAACTTCAGGGAAAAACCGAAACATCTCTGGTACAGTTCCCAAAAGATGAGGCAAATGGCGATCTCCTATGAAGAAACCCGGAAATTCTATGATGAATTTTTAAGCAGGTTAAGAAGATTGCTTGAATTCAAGGCAAGGGACTATTTTGTGAAGAACCTGAAAAATAAAGCCGGGGAATTTGTGGCCGCGTATGAAAAATTCCTTGACCATAAGATAAAAGAGAACGAGATCATATTTTCAAATATCGTAGAAGGTTTAACTATCCTTACATCACAATCGGGGAATGCCTCGATAGTTATATTATGCGATCCGGTGAACTATGCGGCATTATCGGATTTCTTTGGAATGAACAATAAGACGGTATTTCCTGGAATTTCATTGGAAAATATTAATATTGACCCATTAATACATGAAATGAAACCTTTCCTGCAGAAAAACAGGATTATGCAGAGCAATTATGATATCGCCCTGAACATACTTGAGCGCGAAAAACCTGGGAAATATGCAACTTCCGATGCGGTTCTTGATGCAGTTCTTATTCCCCATCATAATGCCTGAAATGCTCAAAGATTAATATAAAATCCCCAGATAATAAGAATAATAGTCCCCAAAATTATGAAATGAGTAAATGTTTTATTTACCCGTGATCCAAGTTCTGCAGGACCTGACCATCTGACCAGAAGCATTTTATTTCCTGTGCTTATTATACTTGCAAGGACAGCGGTAAGCGCCGCAGTCCCGTATGAAACATGCCCGCTCACGGCAAGCGCTGACACGGATGCAGTAACAACCGCGCTGCTGATAAAACCACCAAGTGCAGTTGCATAAACTCCTGCCACCCCCGCCCACAAATTGGCGAATCTTGTAAAAACCGATAAACCTGCAAAACCCAGGGCAAATTTTATTGAGGGAGATAACGCAAAAGGTGATTGCAACTGGATTGACTCGTTAACATGCCCATCGTTTTTTGATTTGATCACAACCGCGGCTGAAAAAATGACCATGAGAATCTGCGGAATAACCATCAGGAAGAACACATTGGCTGTAGGGTCAACTATCAGGGCAATAACAAGATTTCTAAGAAGCATGGATGCATTACATAAGATGATCCCCACAAAAATCGGCTCGGTAAGTTCTGTTCTTTTTTTTGCCATCGAAGAAAGAGCGCCTGTTGTTGCCTCGCTGTTCACAAGCCCCCCAAGCATACCTGATAGAGGTATTCCTCTTTTTGTTCCCATTTCCTTCATAATAACAAAGCTTATGAAACTGATAGTTGCGACAAATATCACGACCAGAAGAACAGTTCTGGGATTAATCATTCCCATATAAGATGTATCAGGAGTAATGGGATAAAGGATGAAAACAACTGCAAGGAAACGCACAGCACTTAATATCTCATCGTCTGTGAGTTTTGTTGCAAAGGAATGAAGCGGCTGCTTTTCCGCCAGCAGAAGGGTGATAATAACAGAACCGGCGATCGCAGGTAAATAGTATTCATACGATATCAGGACACCCAGAAGGAATGTGCAATATAAAGCGATCGGGCCGGTTATTCCGGGCATTTTTAAAGTCACATTTTTGATATAAATGTATACTGCGGAAATTATCCCGAAAAACGCAAGAGAAACAATAAGGATTCCGGGATTAATTTTTAATGCCAGGTATGATGATAACATTCCTGCGATGCAGGCAATGGTAAAAGTGCGAACTCCTGCGATAAGTTCCATTTTCTCCGGGCGCCTGTGTTCTCTTTCAATGCCAATGAGGATTCCGATAAGTGTAGCCAGGGCTAATTTCTGGAAAAAATCAAAATTTATACCCATATTACCCAATGACTGGGCTGCGAGGTCTATCATTTTGTTTCTATAATAAAATACTTTTTTAAATACTTATATCTTTCATAAGGATGGAAGACGTACAGGTTTCACACTTTGTGTTCAACAAATAATAAATACTTGTTCTAAGTGAATATACCTATTCTTAATAAAAAATAAAATTATGACTACAATATTCGTTTCAGATTTTGTTGATATATTCATGGTAATATATAATGCCGGCGCTGCATTCATCTTGATCTTCATGATAGGACAGATCCTTTTCATGATGAGAAAGGTGGACAAAGATCTTCTTAAGGCAAGAATATTCTTGAATGATGAGATATTACATAAGACATGGATATATATTTCAATTGCAGGAGCATCATTTGCCTTAAATAACGTGATTAAATTCGTTATTATGTTCACACCCAGGGGAGAATTTCTCAGCGCATATAAAATGCCAGAATTTACACAGATTGTTTTCATTGTAGCTTTTATCCTTGCAGCTTATAACTGGTACGGGTTCATAGGGAGTTTTGTAAACACTAAAAAGAGAGGCACTTAGATCAGGAATTCTAGGAATGCGATATGGTTATTATCGATATGAATCACATACTACCGATATGAATCGGAAGGTTTATATAAAATGATAACATTAATATAATTATGGCGCTTGAAATATTATTTGTGATACTGGCAATCCTGGGAGTAATCATAGCTTATTATTTTCTCAAGACCGTGTCACATCTCATAATTAATACTGTGCTTGGCCTGATCATCTTTTTTATTGCGAATACGGTTTTCCATCTCAATATCGTATATTCCATCCCTGCATTACTTGTTAGCGCTCTTGGAGGAATTCCAGGTGCGATCATTGTGATATTGCTTCATATGTCTGGTATTGCTTTCTGAGGCATAAGAAGGATAATATTTAAAGAGAACATTAGGCAATCCATGAAGATTGTAATTTCGATCGGCGGCTCGGTTCTCGCGCGGGAATTGCAGCCTGGGAATTTTTCTGCTTATGCAGAAGCAATAAAAGAGTTAGGCAAAGACCATACTGTATTTATCGTAACAGGAGGGGGAAAAGCGGCGCGGGAATATATTAACGTGGCGCGCGACCTTGGTTCGGATGAGGCCACATGTGACCTGATAGGTATAGAACTCACCCGACTTAATGCCCGTCTTCTTATCGTAGCCTTAGGAGATGCGGCTTATTACGAACCGCCGGTAAACTATAAGGAAGCAAGGAACGCAAGCCTGGCCGGGAAAATCGTAGTAATGGGAGGAGTAACTCCGGGGCAGACCACGGATGCGGTTTCAGCCGTCCTTGCAGAATACACAGGCGCTGACCTTCTTATCAACGCAACTTCTATAGATGGCGTTTATACAAGTGATCCCAAAAAGAATAAAGATGCAAGGAAATTTGAGACCATGACCCCGCACCAGCTTATACAGATCGTTATGAAGACTGAAATGGTCGCCGGGGCCAATTCACCTTTAGATCTGCTTGCTGCGAAAATAATTGAAAGAAGCAGTATAAGAACAATTGTTCTTAATGGGGAAGATCCACAGAATATCGTTGATGCTGTAAATAATAGAAATAATGGAACCATAATTGAAAATAGCAGGAAAGACGGACAAAAATCCAGGAAGAGTGGAGTGGAAAAAGATCCATGCAATTTAGGATACTTCAGCGATATAGGCTGTGACAACTGAGTTTTTTGAAGAGGAAAAAGCAGGCGTGTCGGGAACAATAAAACCTCCAAAGCCGATAGCAGGCGCGCTGGGGATAGCGTAGGAATGATAGCGTTTCAATTCGTGTTGGTAGTTTCCTAATATGTTGCACATTCTAATGGATTGACCTAAAAACAGCTCGAAAAAAGGCTTATAGATTTTTATCTCTTTCGGGTACAATTTCTCATTTATTTATAGCTTCCAAACTTCTTTTTTTATCATTTTGATACGATAAGCACGCCTAGAATCTACTGGCGTAACTTTAAAAAACCATCCTTCTGGGGCTACCATGTTCAAATGTTCTTCAATAGCACGGTTGTTATTCCCAGCGTTTTTTACTTTCTCCTTAAAGTCAATTCTTTTTAAAAAATCATAAAAAGGATAGTCGATATAAGGATTGTTATTTTTATCTCTTTGCTTTGAAGATAATATCTCATTACACAAATCCTTAACAAATATTTTATGAATTTTTTTATATTCTCCAGCCATTAATTACACCATTGAGTCGATTAGAATTAGATTATATTAAAACCTGCCGTGTTATGGCTATGGTGAATTTTTGGTGGGCAGTCTAAAAATGTTTTGGTAAAAAATTGGTTGGTGAGTCGGTGGGCAAAATTTATGCTATCTTTGTCTTTAGCTTATTATCAATTTTTAAATTTAGATTTGTTATTATATCCTCTAAAAAATTAATCATTTGAATTATTTCTTTTCGTTTAAACGTACGTCTTTTTCCAATTTCATAGTTCAATCCAGTATCTAAATTAAATTTTTGGTCAAAAATTCCAGCTTTGTGAACTATTACATGGCGAATAGAAAAAATTTTTTTTAATTCGTTTAGTTCTGTTTCTCCACAAAATTCAAATTTAGGACGAAATGCATTATTATAATACTTTCTAACCACATTGATGTCTTGGAAATTTATACCGCTAACAGCTAATTTGCCGATATCGTTAGTCAGATTGAAATCAGTCTCTAATATTTCTCCTATTTTAATTTTAATATACTTGTCTGAGAGAGATTTCAATATTCCTTTATCTTTTTGAATCGACTCAAGCAATTTATTTCTGAAATAAACTTCAGATGCAGTTACGGCCGAAACTAATGCTTGCTCAGTATATACATAATATGAAGCTATACCTGATTGAGTAATGTCTGAAAACGCCTTCAATAATGAACCTAAAAAATCCTGGGAATTTTGGGCAACTTTCCTCGTTTTATATTCGACTATTTTATTAAGAATCGTGGGCCATACCCTTCCAATTTCCTGAGATGTCTCGTATAATATCATAGCTTTTAAAATGTCAAACTCAAAAATTTCAATAGGAGTGGAAATGGATTCTAAACTATTTTCAAGATTTTTTACTATATTTTCAGCGGTACCATTATCTACATTTTGAGGTTTTTCAATTATTTCGCTTTTATCTTGCATATATTCTTACTTGATGGTTGGAAAAATATAATTTTCTCTATTGTAACCATGATTTTCACTAACTTCAGATTACACCATGAAAATTTTGGACACCCCTAAGTTTCACCAGAGCCCGTTTTATACCATATCAATTCGTATTGATAGTTGTATGAATATACAATATTCTATTTATTGTATATGAGCCGATCTTATGGAAAGATGCTTTAAAGTTTCACGACGTAGATCGACCCTAAAAAAAGGTTATGTGGGGACGTTTTTGAATTGTTCTTATCTTAATAATAAACAAACACGCCGGACGAACGCAACCGTTTCGCGCTTCGCTGCGAAATGGACGAGCGCATTTTGTCGAAGGCATGAGCGCGGGAAACAAAGGTTAAGCCCTGTGCAAAAGGGTATAGTTATTTCGGATAGAGCGTCAATTTAACAATCGCGCCGGACAAGGTGTGCGATAGTTAAATCGGGAGGTTGGGCGATAATGCGAATTGGCATAATCCTTAAGTTTTATTCATCGGTCATCGGTTAAGCCCACCAGTCATCCCTGAATCGATATCTATTGACATGGGGATCAAGTGCCTGACTTGAATAGACATTCATGACCGTTTCAATAGTTCTTTCAATGCCACAATAACGAAGTATCAGAGTAAG
>JAPZAP010000113.1 GCA_027460585.1 Candidatus Methanoperedens sp.
CAGTCCAGCATGCATTCAATTTGTCAGTCAACTCAGCTTATCCGGCTAAAGCCACGATCAGAACACTGCTTACAAAGGCAGCGTCCCAGTCAAGGAATCTTGCGATCAATGCTGAAATAGTAATGCCGGAAATCATCGATGTATTACTTGGAAAAGCTAATGCACAGATGATGTCTATAGCAAAGTTGGCTAATGCAAAAGATGCAAACTCGACCAGTACTAAACTAAAGGAGAAACTTGCAGCGGCGCCAAAATAAGAATAGATGATGGAATACCAAAGCAAGAAAATTCATAGCGGGCCACGGCTCGTTATCCGGTTAATTAAATAAATAGGTGATTAAAATGGAATACGTATATGCAGCGCTCTTATTACACAGCGCAGGACAAAAAGTGACTGAAGAAGGAATAACTGCTATTGTTAAAGCAGCAGGTGCTACAGTTGATGCAGTAAGGGCAAAAGCTCTGGTTGCAGCTCTTGATGGCGTCAATATCGAAGAGGCAATTGCAAAGGCAGCATTCGCAGCCCCCGCAGCAGCAGCTCCAGCAGCCGCAGCAGCCCACGCAGAAGCAGCAGCTCCAGTAGTGGATGAAAAAGCCAAAGAGAAAGCTGAAGAAAGCGGTATGGAAGGCCTCGGAGCCTTATTCGGTTAAGAAGAATTCACATTCTTCTTACAATTTCTTTTTTTTTTGAGTTTGTTTTCGTTGACCTGATGGTAACGTAGAAATCTCACAGCAAAGGCTATCATGGAACTGTTGGGAATGGATGGGATGTTATTGAGAAATGTATAAGTGGTCAGGATACACACCACGCAAAAAGCGATATGTACAGGCCTCGTTATTAAGTACGGTATATAGTGACTGCCCTATATGGTGTTTTGTGCATCTGTTGAATATCCTGAACATGAGAAACAATTAGGGGCATAAAATTGGGGCAAGATTAAGATACATTTAAATTTATATTAGGTCCATCTAAAAATAAAATCGTTTTGCTCGTTAATATTTTTCAGACTGTGTATTACAACATTTGTTTGAATTAATACATCAACACATTGACTTATTAAGTCCATCCTGCATTGATTCCATTCCTCATGAAGTGTTGGGTTTGTTAGAACTTTATTATATATTTTTGTATACTCTTTCATTTTTTCTATTAAATCGAATAATTTTCTTGAGAATATTTTCGACATTCTCCATTTTTTAAGTATATTGTATTCAAATGAATTTGATTCTATTATATTAATATAATTATCGTTGGGTAATGCTCCATATCCTTCCATTAGCATCAGATTACTTTCATTTATATTTATCATGGGCTTACAGCTATTCTCCAGAAATCTGATAATATTGGAAATTACTGTTTCATTGGTTGGAGATAGATCATTCCAATTACTTAGTAATTGTTGATATCCCTCAACAGTTTGTATAAACTGTTTTTCTATTTTTAAATCTAATTTTTCTTTTTTTATTTCTTCTCGCAACAAGTATTTTCTACCTGTACACTTATATGAAATTTCCAATTTTCCAAAAGCACGATTTTCTTGAATAAAGTCAATAAAATATTTTAAATTAGTTTTTTGTATATTTAATATTTTATTTATTATTTCAATCAAATTTGTACTTTCTTTGATCGAATTAAATTTTGTAAAAGTAGCTCCCTTATTTATATTGATCGCCTGTAAATTAAGATAATCAATAAAAACGTGCCCTACGCTTTTATCAAGAATTATTAGAAAATCATCATTTTCCTTATTACTATATTTGATATTTACTGATTCTGATACTTTTAAGTATGATTTCGCATTTTCTTCTAAAAGAATATTTACATGAACATCTTTTAAAATGCCAGCTCTATTGCCAGAATTAAGGAAAAATAAATTCATTTTTTTAATAGGCAAACCAGAAGGAATGTACCCATTATTAAAATCTTTTTTTTGTAACTCGACCAATTCAATATTTGGTTTTTCAACCAGTTTAATTTTTGCTCCTTGTAATTGTGACAGATATATTGAATAAATCGCTATTATTAATGAGAAAATAGAAACATATTGAGTAAATGACCATGTGGAAGAATCCGTGGTTAATATGCGTGTTAAATTTTCGGCAATAACATTCACAGTTAAATTAAAAGAGCCATTCGTGAGCAAAGCGGTTCTATTCTGTATCAGGATAGTGCCATTTTGTATTAGGGTGTCATTTAATACCATTATATTTATTAGAGATTAGTCAAGAACCTTAAAAAGGTTTGGAAGGTTGAAGGTTGGATACCTTAAGTTCTACAATTTTCAATGTTACTTGGGCATCAGAAAAACATCTAAGCACGAGCATTCATTTTTGTTCCATTGCCCCTTTTATTCTCATAAAAGATTACATCAACAATGGTTTTTAATCATCCTCATGCACCTGCGGGATGCTTAGCACATTTAGTGTGGAGTCGTGACTTATGAAAAAAAAAGAAATCAACCCGTTTTGCTCAACTTCATTATTGCCGCAGCAATATCTCCTTTTGTTTCCTTGAGCGCATTTCGGGCATCGGCATTATTTGATTTTGCCTGTTCCATCACAAGTGTTACGTCTTCTTCTGGTATCGTAACTTGCGCAACTTCACGCAAAACATCATGCGGCGTTCCCATTACCTGATATGTTTTCATTCCCCTGGCATCCATTATGCTGACCTGGGCATCCTTGAAAACAATATCTTTCTGGGGGGTACGGATGATAACTTCTTCCACGTTCTCTATTTCCTCTACATCTATCCCCATCTGCTTCATCATAGAAGCCATTTTTCGTGGGTTTATGCCCTTACCAAGACCTGGAAACATAATTCATCCGCAAGAACTGCAACCTGAACCGCATTTTGCGGCATGGGGGTTATCTATGACAAAACCTTTGCCATATTCATTATCGATAAAATCGATCTTGAATTCCTCAATATCTTCCTGGATATCTTTTTTGAAGAAGATCTTTATTCCGTTGCTTTCTGAAACAGCATCATCATCTTTTGCTGCTTTTTCAAGTGTCAGACCGTATTGTACTCCGCTGCAGCCCATTCCGGCTGCAAAAACGCGTAATCCATGGTCGTTTTTCTTTTCTTTTTCAAGCAATTCTTTCAATTCTGCCGCAGCAGTATCTGTGATCTCGATCATTTAACGTTCTCCTTTTTTCCTCTATGTTTTGGATATATATAAATCTAATATCTATTTTTTATAAACATTATCCGGCTCAAATAACTTCTCACCGATCACATCGCCTTCGATCGTCCTGTAAAAACATGACCTGTAACCGGTATGGCACGCGCCGCCGATCTGCTCGACCTTTAACAATACAGCATCAGCATCACAGTCTATCAAAATGTCATGAATTATCTGCTCGTGTCCTGAGCTTTCACCCTTCTTCCAGAGCTTGCGCCTTGACCTGCTCCAGTAGTATCCTCTTTTTGTTTCGATGGTCTTCTGGAGTGCTTCTTTATCCATGAATGCGACCATAAGCACTTCCCCGGTCTTATGATCCTGGGCGATCGCTGTGATCAGTCCATCATCAAATTTCAGGTCTTTTATATCCATATTATATAATTCCAGCCAAAAGAAAGACTATCCACCGCTCACTGCAGGAAGGATCGAGATTTCATCTGTATCTTTTACAGGACTATCAAGACCACTCAAATGCCTGATATCCTCACCATTGACATACAGGTTAACAAATCGTCTTACTTCGCCTTTGTCCAGTATGCGCTTCTCAAAATCAGGCCCGAACTGCTGCACAAGTTTATCAATTACTGTTTTTACGGTAGTATTCCCGACTTCAAGTATCGTTTCGCGTGAATGGGTCACATTGCTTAATGCTGAAGAGAATCTTACTTTTACCATTTTAATCACCTTTATGAATAAACAAGAGGAGTGACATGCTGTTTATGAATTTCGATCGAAGGCGCTGACAGGCGCTCAAATTCGCTAAGCATGGGCTTGATAACCGGCGGGCGCTGCAGAGACTTAAGAAGCGTATCCTGCGCCTTAAGACCATTTCCGGTCACATAGACCACAACACGTTCATCATGCTGGATATGCCCGCTTTCTACGAGCTTCCTTAAACCCGCTATCGTTGTACCGCCTGCGGGTTCTGTGAATATGCCTTCTGTCCTTGCAAGAAGATGTATAGCTTCAATGATCTCTGTATCGGTGGGTGTTGCTGCATAACCACCCGAATCAAGAATGGTCTTCTTCGCATAATAACCGTCTGCAGGATTACCTATTGCAAGGCTGTGCGCCACGGTCTCAAAGTTCCTGACAGGAATGACTTCGCTGTTTTTTTGCACTGCACTCGATATTGGTGAGCAATTAAGAGGCTGTGAACCTGATACCTTGACATCTGCTTTATCCACAAGCCCTACACGTTCTAATTCCTTAAATCCGCGCGATA
>JAPZAP010000114.1 GCA_027460585.1 Candidatus Methanoperedens sp.
ATGAGAGGGCAACAGGTTAATCCACGGGAACGGATCCCAAACAGAATTTTCGTTACCCTCTCGACCTACTTTTATGTAGGTGCAAGAATGCTTTATTGTTCTCGCAAGGATCTAGTATATACGAACAGGATCGACAGGATAAGAGCCAATCCTGTTCGTCCTGTAAATCCTGTCAAAATAGTTGAGTGAATAAAGAAAATTAGCTGTCCCAATATCGAAATGCGTTTATAGTTTCCTGTTCATAAAAGAACCATAAAAATCAATTCCACATGAGGCATTTAATGACAAAAGAGCTTGTATTCATAACCGTGATCGGAAAAGACCAGAAAGGAATTATCGCGAATATTTCCAATGCGGTTTTTAAACACAATATCAATATCGAAGACCTTAACCAGAAAATAATGGGCGGTTATTTCGTGATGACCATGCTGGCAGACACTACCGATTCCCCGATAACGATCAGCCAGTTAAAAGAAGAACTTGCGCAAATAGAAGACAGACTGGGTCTTAAAATACAGGTTCAGCATGAGAATATCTTCAAGGCCATGCACAGGGTGTGAGTGATGGAATATTCTCTTGAAGAGGTTATGGAAACAGTCCAGATGACCCTGTATCATAATTTTGATATAAGGACAGTAACACTGGGGATAAACCTGAAGGACTGCATAAATTCTGACCTTGATATTTTCAAAGAAAATGTATATGAAAGGGTTTCAGGTTATGGAAAAAAGCTTATCACCGAGGCTGAAAAACTTGAGGATAAATACGGCATTCCCATAATCAATAAAAGGATATCGGTTACGCCTGTCGCATTGATAATCGAAGCATGCGTTGAGCCTGATGCGCCTGTTGAAATAGCGAAAGTCCTTGATAAAGCATCAAAGGATGTTGGTATTGATTTTATCGGCGGATACGGTGCGCTTGTGCAGAAGGGAATGACAAGGGCGGATGAACGTCTCATAGATTCCCTTCCCGAAATGCTCTCAAGTACCGAAAGGGTCTGCGCTTTCATGAACGTGGCTTCTACAGTATCAGGTATGAACATGGATGCTGTGATAAGGTTGGGGAAAACCTTAAAAGAAATCGCCAGCAGGACTGAAAATGGGGTGGGATGTGCCAGGTTCGTGGTCTTTTCAAACGCACCTGAGGATAATCCCTTTATGGCCGGAGCTTTCCATGGCGTCGGAGAACCTGATTTTTCTCTTAATATCGGGATCAGTGGTCCTGGTGTAGTTCGAAGCGTGGTTGAAAAGAACAAAGATTGTAACCTCACTGAGCTTTCCGAAGTAATAAAGCGCACAACATTTAAGATTACAAGGGCTGGCGAACTCATTGGAAGGGAACTGGCATCAAATCTAAATGTTCCTTTCGGGATTGTGGATATTTCACTTGCCTCCACTACCAAAGTCGGGGATTCGGTTGCCGGGATCGTAGAAATGATGGGCGTTGAGAAAATGGGCGCACCTGGAAGCACTGCCGCGCTTGCTCTCCTTATCGATGCAGTTAAAAAAGGCGGCGCCATGGCATCAGGCAACGTCGGCGGCTTAAGCGGCACATTCATTCCTGTAAGTGAGGATTCCTGCATGAACGAAGCCGTAAGGGTTGGCGCACTTTCCATAGAAAAGCTTGAAGCGCTCACTGCGGTATGTTCGGTGGGTCTTGATATGATAGCGATCCCGGGAGATACGGAAGCTTCGACCATTTCAGCCATAATCGCGGATGAACTTTCAATAGGTGTTGTGAACGGGAAAACTACGGGCGTGCGGCTCATTCCTGTGCCCGGAAAGAAAGCCGGGGATTATGTGAATTTTGGGGGGCTTCTTGGCGAAACTTATGTTATGGAGATCAGCTCATTTTCTTCAAATGATTTTATTTTAAGGGGTGGAAGAATGCCGAGTCCTATTACGAGTATGAGGAATTAGGAAAGAGTTTGATTTTTTGTCGCAGATACTGACTAAAAATAGAAATGCTTTTCGAAATACAATGGTTTATTATATATCGAATCATTATACCACATACAAGTAGTGGTAGTAGAAGTTATTCCTGAGCTTGCTATCATTACTCCCTGCGCGGTGGTAGAAACGTTATCAAAATCAGATAAAAATAAATTCAAAGGGCATGCCCTCAGAATAGTGGTGGGAATAACGGCGCTGGTATTATTGCTGGCTAATGGTGTAAGTGCAGAGACGCCTATAAGCGCCTGCACTGAAATTTCTTCGCCTGGTACTTATGTGCTTACCCAGAACATTGTAACAACTACCAACCTCAATTGCATTATTATCGCACAGCAGACCTTTGAGGGGTTCCTGGCACCTATACAGCCGATAGCATATGATCCTGCGAACAACAGAATAACGCTTCATCGGTCATCGGTTAAGCCCACCAGTCATCCCTGAATCGATATCTATTGACATGGGGATCAAGTGCCTGACTTGAATAGACATTCATGACCGTTTCAATAGTTCTTTCAATGCCACAATAACGAAGTATCAGAGTAAG
>JAPZAP010000115.1 GCA_027460585.1 Candidatus Methanoperedens sp.
CGACATCCCTTACCATCACGTCATCCACTTTGATGCTCTGGGGTGTATTGGGCATTTTTTGTCTCCGGATATTAATTCTTATTTTTTTCCCCGGACAACGAGTACAGGGATTTTTGAATTCCTGACAACTTTCTCGGCAACGCTTCCAAGGAGGAACCTGTCAAGACCGCTCTTGCCCAGTGTCCCAAGAACAATGAGAGATATGGAGTTCTTTTCCGAATATTTTATTATTTCATCTGCGGGATGTCCTTCAATAATATTTGCTTCAACTTCCACCCCTTCTTCCTCTGCCTTTTCTGCTACGTATTTCATAGCCACGTCACCTTCCTGTCTCAGCAGCTCATACATGCTTTCCCATGCGGCATCCATTGGGATCGAAGCAAAAGCAGCAGTATCAACCACATAGATCGTAAGAAGTTTAGCATCTGTGTTCTTTGCAAGGTCGATACCATAATCAACTGCGTTTTTCGTATATTCCGACCCATCTGTCGCGATCAATATTTTCTTGTATATTTTACTTGACATAATTTTTCTCCTTCGATTTGTTAAATTATTCTAATAATGTCATCCGGTCTTGCCCGCCTCACTAAGCTTCCCAAAGGATTTTTTATTCCCTGCATATTATCAGATTTCTTTGACAAGATCATCAATCTTGCTTTTTTCCCCTTTTTTATAGAGCCCGATTCTTTATCTATGCCTAATAGTTTTGCTCCATTTAGCGTGCACAGTTTAAATACTTGCCTGTCATCATAAACTTTTGTTTTTACAAGGATTTCCATCTCAGAGAACATATTTGCAGAATTAAGCATAACATTATCTGTGCCTACTGCAACAGGGATGCCCGCGTCAAGCATTTCTGTTATCGGGGGAATTCCCGATCGTGTCATGTAATTCGAGCGCGGGCAGACCACTACGGGAATTTGTGCATCTGCAACTGTCTTTATATCTTTGTTGGTTGCGTTCGTAAGATGTACCAGGAAATCCGGATCAAGAGCCAGTGCACTGGTAATATCGGAGGAATCCTTTTCGCCCGCATGTATGGCGAATTTTTTTCCTTTTTCCCGTGTTTTTTTCAAAATATCCTGAACATATTCCATCTCAAGATCATTCGTGCTGCTCAAACCCGTTCCATGGCATATATCAAGATAATTCATATCCTTATCATCCGGGCGCCCGAAAATCCATGCTTTGATGTCAGGATTTGTTCCAAGCGCTTCATGCAGCGCCCTGGCGCCAGCCAGGCCACCCTCCCGAAAATCGCAAAAAGCGCATGTTCCTGTTTTTATCATATCCCTGATACTTGCCCTGATAGAAATGATAAGGTCTGGATAGGAGGTCTGCCTTAATATCCTGTGCTTTAAACCATTTGGAGGCTGAACAAGTTCAGGAAGGGGCATAAAAGGCGGGTCTTTTATGACCGAATCCCCGATATGGGTATGCGCATTCACAAAGCATGGAGCTATTATTACATCAGAGGCAACAGCACTTTCTTCAACATTTTTTATTATTCCGTTCTCTATAGTAATGTAACCATCAATTGGCTCAAATTCATCGCCATAAATTATTGTGCCCTTGAGGGTTTGCTCCATGTGTTGTTATTTTTTCTTTTTGTATATGCCAATTGCCAGCATTATCAACAGGATAAAAACCGGATATTCGAATCCCGGAGATTTTTTGGTTTGCTCAGGTTTGGGTGTTGATACAGGTGTTGCAGAAGATGTTACGATCGATGTTGTAGCCGGTGTGCTTGTCATAGTTGGGGTTTGCACAGCTTCCAATCCCGAAGAATATGCATAAACGATCCCGCTATGTGTTGCTGCATAAAGAACATTTCCTGAAACAGCAGGGGACGTTATATAATCCTTATCGTTCTTGCCTGTTGAATTTCTCCAGATGAGTTCTCCGGTGTTTGCATCGAGGCCATAAATGACTTTAGTCTCCGTTCCAAAATATACGACATCATTTGAAATTGCGGGCGCAGAAAGTACCGCACCCGAATAAGGGAATTTCCATTTGAGTTGTCCTGTCCCCTCATCAACTGCAAAGAAATTAGAATCTTGTGAGCCAAAATAAACCACACCATTTTTCACAGACGGTGAAGACTCGACATTATCGCCGGTTGAAAATTTCCATTTGAGAGCACCCTTATCGGCAGTAATGGCGTAAACCGACCCATCATTTGAGCCTATGAATATTGCCCCATCTGCTATTACCGGCGAAGACATGATGTCACTGACACCTGCATCATATATCCATTTTTCTTTTCCTGTGACAGCATCAAGTGCAATTATTGTTCCGCCATCACTTCCGAAAGCAATGATCCCTTCTCCGATAGCTGGTGAGGATTCAGCGATTTTTCCTACAAGTGTCGACCAGACTATCTTACCGTTGCTTGAATCAAAAGCATAGAACGTACCATCTTTTGGAATTGCATAAACCAAGTTTCCAACAACCGCAGCTGAAGCTGTATATCCATTCAATGCAGTATCATTCATCCAGATGAGAGTCCCGTCTTTGGCATCAATTGCATAGAATTTTTTATCATCAGCTCCGATATAAACAACACCATTTGATACCGCTGGAACTGATTTTACGAAACCGTCAGTGTGATATTTCCAGAGTTCTTGTCCAGTTTTTGCATCAAGCGCAGATATCCCGAATGCAGTGCCGATATATAGAACGTCATTGACAATTACAGGGGATGAGTCAGTTTCAAATCCCAGGTCTTTTGTCCATTTCAAAGTCAGCGGCGGATTTACTGCATCAGTTGTATAGCCAGAATGTGAAACATCGTTCTTGAACATGCTCCAATCGGCTGCAAAAGCCGGAGTGATCAGCGTCGATAACAATAATAAACACAATATTTTTCTCATATTATCCTCCCATTTATTTGTGAAATTAATTCCATTAATTTGCCTCATTGTTTTAAATCTTTGCTAAAATCATTTTTATTCTTATTATGATTGTTTTATTTTATGCCTCGCAAGAGTATGCGAAGGGTCTAATTCAAGCACTTTCTTAAAACAATTTATTGCATTTGCTTCATTGCCAAGTTCCTTCAGCACCAGCCCTTTCTCATACCAGGCGTTAGCGTTGGCAGGATTTAATTCGATAGACCTGTCAAAATCCTTTAGAGCATCATTCACCTTGTCGAGTTTATTGAGAATAACGCCTTTTTCGAACCACAATGATGCCTCCAGATTGTTCAATTCAAGAGCTTTTTTGTATGCACCAAGTGCAGTCTCGAATGCTTTCATGGCATCATATTTTCGGTCAATGGCTGAAAGATCGGTTCCTTTTAATCCCCAGACCTTTCCCTTTCCATACCATGCATTCCAATTCGAAGGATCGATCTTCAAGGCTTTCTCAAGGAGATCAAAACTTACAGCATATTGCCTGCGTGTTCCAAGTATCAAGCCTTTTCGGGCAAGTGCGCCGGGATGCTCAGGTTCGATCCCCAGGACTTTTTCATATGCCAGAAGAGCATCCGCTTCCTTTCCAAGACCTGACAAAATTAAACCTTTTTCAAACCACATTTTAGCATTGGCAGGATCTTTTTCAAGAAGCATTTCATATATTTTTAATACTTCAGTATCTTTTTTCAATTCCTTCAATATCATAACTTTTTCATTGAGCAATTTGATATTTCCAGGATCAGATACCTGCAATTTGTCATATACTGAAAGTGCTTCTTCTAAACGTCCCAGGTTCACAAGAATGAATCCCATTTCATGCCATGCTTTCATGTTATTCGGTTCAAGTTCCAGGACAATTTTGTAAGCGTCCAGAGCCGGGAGGTATTGTTCAAGTGCCAGGTGTATTGATGCCTTATCATACCACGCTTTGAGATTCTTTGGTTCGATCTTCAGGATATTCGCATAAGCTTCAAGCGCACGGTCATATTTTCCTGAACTCTTATAATCTTGTGCTTCCTGCATCAAATCCTTTTTCTTAAAAAATCCGCTTAATTTCATATGTTTCCCTCGGCCAAAATCAATATTATGCGGTTTTTATAGTATTTTTTACAGTATAAATCTTTCTATAGCTGCATTGTGAAATCAAGGGAAAAAACGCTGGTTTCAAATAAATAGTTTGATCTTGATAACCAATAAGGATATATAGACGTCCAAACATTACGAAAACAGCGTTATTAATAATCATTAATTGCTGCATGTTTTGGAGGATCTTAAATGCTCAAAGTTAATAATCTGGTGAAAGACTATGTAATCGATTCCGATACAATTAGAGTTCTGGATGGAGTAAATTTCGAAGTAAAAGAGGGAGAAATTCTGGGAATAATCGGAAGAAGCGGTGGCGGAAAGTCAACAATATTAAAAATACTCCGGGGAATGGAACCATTTATGGGCGGCAGTTTCGAAATAGATGGATTAACAGTAAGACCTGATTCTTCATTAGAAGATCTCAAGAAACTCCAGAAACTGGCAGCGATCCATCTCCAGAGGAATTTCGGGCTATGGTCAGGCGCTACATATGAAA
>JAPZAP010000116.1 GCA_027460585.1 Candidatus Methanoperedens sp.
TACATAGACATATGTCGTATCTCCTGGATACACGGGTGCATTTTCAGTCACAAGAAATGATTGCGCAGATACAACCTGTGCCATCAATAATGTCGATACCATCATTAAAATAACATTGTATTTATTCATGTTCCACCTACTATTTTTCCATCCAGCATTTTCACAACTCTTTCTGCAGATCCTGCAATTTTCTGGTCATGTGTTATCATTACTATAGTCAATCCCTCACTATTCAATTTTTTAAAAACATCCATAACTTCGCCGCCTGATTTCGTATCAAGATTCCCTGTAGGTTCATCAGCCATGAGGATCGAAGGACCGGTTGAGAGCGCCCGTGCAACCGCCACTCTTTGTTGCTGCCCGCCCGATAGCTGGGAAGGAAAATGGTTTGCACGTTCTGATAAGCCAACCATGTCAAGAAGTTTTCTTGATGTTTCTTCAACATCTTTATCAGGAAATTCATGGATCCTCATGGGCAGTTGAATATTTTCAATAGCCGTCAGGGTTGGATACAGGTTAAAAGTCTGGAATATGAAACCGATCTTTTTACCTCTTACACGTGCAAGTTCGTCACTTTTGAATTGTGATATATCTTTTCCTTCCAGGAAAACCTTTCCTCGTGTCGGCATATCTAAACAGCCTATCATATTTAGCATTGTTGATTTTCCACAGCCGCTGGGTCCTGTTATGGCTACGAATTCACATTCTTTGACCGTCATGTTTATTCCTGCAAGGGCAGGGACGTCAAACTCACCCATTCGATAGATTTTCCAGACATCTTTGAGTTCCATTAGATTTTCCATCATATCACCGGTTAAATAAACGTAGATGGTCATTGCGTTTAACATCCTGATCCTGGTGCTCTGTCATCCATCCGAGGGATTCGATCCAGGTTTTTTCCACAACTTTCCCTGTATCCATGTCAACAAGAGCGGTGAATGTTACATTACCCCCGGTGAGTATGACTTGAACCACTTTTTTATCCCCGCCTGTTGTAGATACGATCCAACCCCTATCGTGGACAGTAATATTATAATTGTTCCCCATTATTTCATTTCCAAGCCCGTTGCGGGCTGCATTGATGGCGAAAAGTTTCTGACCCTCTTCAATTTTAAATGTATGCGTCTCAACATAAATAAATCTTATGCCAGCAACAATGACCAGGAGGGCTACCATAACCAGCGCGAATTTTTTCCATAGGTTCATTGTGCTTTTAATGGATGAAAGACCATATAAGAATGACCTGAAATTAGCCTGAAATTCACCTGAAATCAATTCCAAAAAAATGAAATGACGCCAGGGCTGTTACTATAAACATGTGAAGAGAAGGAAATTATTTCCTCCTTCCTCTTCCAAAGTTTGCGGACATCATGTGTTTGCCAGATACTCCTGGTAAACCAAGTTGTTGGCTTAGCTCCAAAACCTTCGTATTATTTCCATCCTGTTTTGCCTGATAAAGCTGAACAAGTGTGTTGAACTGACTTTCATTGGTAATCTTTGATACCAGCGGAGATGTTGAATTCACTATAGCTGCGTTCCATTCAGTGTAGCTATTATCTTTTATAGCCTGGATCATTCCTGCATTCAAGGCTTGTATTCCAGAAACCTTTGGTCCTTGCGTTTTAGACATATTTCCGCGCCATTGGGACATGTTTCCATGCCTCTGCAACATTGTCTGATATTTCTGCACAAGCTTATCGAAGTTGGCCTGTGTCAATTGTGCGGACATCGCTGCCTGCCAGGCATTGAAGTCGTTTGCTTTTATTGCATTTGTAATATTATTCCCGCTTTGGGGACCAATTCCTGGGAATTTGCCTCCCAAAGCAGCGACTGACCCGACGGCTGCTACAACTATTGTGATAGCAAGCATTCCAAGTATGTTTTTTCTATTCATATGAGTCACCTCAAACACTCTATTATAAGAACCCGTTTATAAGAGAAAAGAAGGTGAAATGTATACTTAAAGTCCACTTTGTTTATTAATGTTTAGAGAAAACAAAGTCATATGTTTCCATTTCAACAATCAATCCAACAGAGGTGGACAAGACGCCCTCACTCTGTAGTAATATTTAACGTCCGGGATGAAGAAGCTTAGAAATGAACGAAAGGATGCAGTAAGTTTAATAATACTCATTAATCAATATTGATATAAGATTCATAAAGTCATAAATCAATATCGTAAATATTGAAACAAGACAGGGAGAAATAAAATCATGGGACTTATAGACAGGATGAATACGGTTGTTAAGGCAAAGATAAACAAAATTTTAAATAAATTCGAAGACCCGAGAGAGACGCTTGATTACTCTTATGAGAAGCAGCTTGAACTCTTACAGAATGTCAAGCGCGGAGTAGCTGAAGTGACAACAGCCAAGAAGCGTCTTGAATTGCAGAAGGTAAAGCTCGAACAGAATATACAAAAACTGGATGAACAGGCGAGAAGTGCCTTGAAGGCTGGAAGGGAAGACCTTGCCAGGATCGCTCTTGAACGAAAGAGCACTTCACAGGCTGAAATAGAGAGTCTTGTTAAGCAGATAGCTGATATTGCTAAAGAACAGGAAAAACTCATGATGACAGAGAAAAGCCTGTCTGCCAAGATAGAAACTTTCCGTTCCACCAAGGAGACTATCAAAGCCCAGTACAGCGCTGCCGAAGCACAGGTCAAGATCACGGAATCTGTAAGCGGCATCAGTGAAGAGATGAGCGATGTGGGACTTGCAGTCCAGCGCGCACAGGATAAGACCGAGGGTATGAAGGCGCGTGCATCTGCGCTGGATGAACTTGTAGAATCAGGCACTCTTGAGGATGTGACCGGTGGGACAAAAGACGATATTGACCGGGAACTTTCAAAGATAAAGTCAAAGAGCGATGTGGATGAGCAGCTTGAAGCGATCAAGAAGGAGATGGGAAAATGATAGTACGATTGATGGGAGAAGGACAGTATGAAATTGATAAGAAACACCTGGACGCGGTTAATAAAATCGACAATAACATAGTCAAAATTGTCAGCGGCAAAGACGAAAAAGCCGCTGTGGCAGCCTTCAAGACCGAATATAAGAAACTTAGTGACTATGTTCGCAAGAATGGCAAAAAGATCCCACATGAAATCCTCAAGCCAAGCGATTTAATCATACCACCTGCTGATCTGACTCTTGAGGAAGCGCGAAAGATTTTCAAAGGCGAAGGACTGATTCCTGAATGAAAAAGTGGTACCGAGATAATGGCCTTCAGGCACGAATGATCCTGACAATGTTCCTGCTTGCCGTATTATATCTTATCTTTCTTTCAGTGATATTGGCTTTTGGTCAGGGATATACAGATATCCTGTTAATATTTATGATGCTCATGCTGTTCGTCCAGTTTTTCTTTTCAGATAAGCTGGTACTCTGGAGCACAGGCGGACGAATCGTCACAGAACAGGAAGAGCCGCGCCTTCATGAAACAGTTTCAAGACTCTGCGCAATAGCTGATTTACCAAAGCCAAAAATCGCTATTGTTGAGAGCAATGTCCCAAACGCTTTTGCGACAGGCAGGAGCAAGAACAACGCAATAGTGGCAGTTACAACTTCCCTGAAACAGAAATTAAGCCAGCCAGAGCTTGAAGCGGTGCTGGCCCACGAGTTGAGCCATGTCAAGAACAGGGATATGCTTATTATTACGATCGCAAGCTTCCTGTCTACAGTTGCAGCGTTACTTGTAAGGAATATGATGTTTATGGGTATGATGGGAGGAGGTAATCGTGACCGTAACAACAGCGCTGGCGCTGCGATAATCATTTTTGTAGTCTCGCTGGTGGTATGGGTCATAAGTTTCCTGCTCATACGTGCTCTTTCAAGATATCGGGAATTCGCTGCTGACAGGGGTTCTGCAATGATCACCGGCCAGCCTTCCCATCTTGCATCGGCGCTTATGGCCATCAGCGGTGTCATGGAACGTGTGCCTTCGCGCGACCTGCGGGAAATGGAAGGTATGAATGCATTTTTCATCATACCTGCAATTTCAGGGGATTTCATAATGGGCCTCTTATCAACCCACCCGCCAGTAGAGGCGCGCATACGCGCACTTGAGGAGATGGAGCGCAAGATGGAGTTTTGAATGGGATTTCTTGATGCACTGCTGGGTAAAAGCAGGCTTCCAAAGCCAAAACCTGATAAACTGTTTGCACTTTCGACAGCATATATCACTCTTAACACCAACCTGAATTTAAAATCAGAGGGCGCAGGTATATGTTTTAAGCCGCTGGAATCCTCAGGATTCGAAAGTACCCAGATCGAGCTCCAGGAGCTGCTCCAGCAGAGCTGTAAAGAGACGAACACCAAATACAATATAAAGAAAGATTCTTTTGGATACACTTGGGTTATTTTGAATGACCCTGAATTCGAGGATCTCGTGACAACTGTGTACATGGTGAGTGAGACCCTGAAAGAAAATGATTTTGGAGAACAGCTTCTCTGCGCGGTTTTTAAGTTCAGGGATGCATCAGAGGTTTACTGGATATATAATTTCAAACAGGCAGCGTTTTATCCTTTTGCGCCTCTGCCGGATAAAAAAAGGAACTCGTCTTACGAGTTCAGGCTCCGCTCAATTATGGAGAAGGAACTGCCCATAGAAA
>JAPZAP010000117.1 GCA_027460585.1 Candidatus Methanoperedens sp.
GATTTTATCACCCTCTATTTAATCCCATCATGGATTACATCCGATTATAGTAAGTACCCTTTTAAATCTTTTGTGGTCAAAACATGCATGCATGGGCGCAATCGACGATTAGGACTTCACTTATCGTCGATTTATTGCTGAAGCATTTATCTCGGTTTCTCATCCCGCAACCTCTGTACCTCTTCTTTCCCCGGGATTCTCAGCACAAAACATCCATGACAGGGCTTCACATAAGGCATGATAATATCATCTTTATCAACCGCAATAGGTATCGGCGGCACTCCTACCAGATAATTGTCAAATATCTTGAACCCTGGTGGCACATAATATATCTCCTTGAAATTTCTCTTTATATACTCGGCACATTCCTTAAAAGAGCTATTGGGCAGCAATATCTCATAATTCATTTCGTCAACGCAGCCCATGACTTCACCCCGTCAATTTGCGCTCGTAGCGGTGTTGGATTATGAACTGCCTTTGCCGCAATAATTATTGACTCCCCGCTTGCCTCAATAAGCGGTTCTATATCTTTTCCGAAAATAACTGCTATGGTTCTTGCTTTTGAAATTGATTTAATTGTCGACAGATACGAAATGCCGCTGTCGCTGTGGATAAAAACAAAACATATATCAAAATCCAATTTATTTTCAGCAAGAGCGCCGATACACCTGTCGATATCCATTACATTCCTGATGTAATGTTTTTCAGGATCTGAATTAAGAAGAAGGCTTATAGCAGCTTTATTTCCTGCCGCTGTAACTTCAAATCCCTCGTTGTTCAATTTATTTGCAATATATAATGCTGCTGCCGTCTGGACGGGCAGTTCAGGACATCCCATCATAAGAAGTGCTTTCATGATACTTTCCTCCCTTTTGATCGCTCATAGTATTCAATGCGCTGTTTCAGGACGCAGCCGCCGCCCCTTACGCCGCCTATTGGATTTTTTGGAACACCCATCGAATTCATGCAGCGTGCCATAACAGCAGCGCCGCGGGCAAGACCATCGTCCACAAATACTAACTGTTCTACTGGTTCTTTAAAAAAATCAAGCTTCTCAATGCTTTTTAATATCAGGTAAGGTTTGCAGCCTGTAATAGCTGCTCTTCCTGTCAAGCCAATTGAAGTGTTTTCTGATATAAGTTTGTTATTAATTGCAAGTTTTACAATTCGCTCAACCATTCTTGCGGACACGAGGTCAAGGGTTGCAAACATAGTTCTTAAACCATCTTTTGTGTAAATTTCCGCGCCAATGTCTGTCAATCCTGACATCATACTCCCGTTTATTCCCACATCGCATCCGATCAGGATTACACCAATATCCTTTGCAGCAGCCGGGTCTACTGGCACGCTCCCATATCGGTCTACATTATCTGGCACGATCTCTATTTTTATCAGGTCATGGATCTCATCAGCATACTTTTTGATCTTGCTTCCCTTAGAAAGCCATATCATTCGTTCTTTATTATCTTTGAATAGATCAAGGGCAGCGCCATATCTTTTATCAACAAGACCGGTTCCTTTAATTACTGCATCGGGAATCGCACCGGCATAGCCGCAAAGATTCGCAATCGTCCTGGCGTATGGTATTTCATCGTTGGTAATGCGGCCTTTAAGGGTTGTCCCGAAATCCATTGAAAAAACAGGGTTCCTGAAATCCACACCTGACCATTTTGCGCCTTCTTTGATACCGGCGGTTGCAAGTTCACCTTCCATTTCATTTGCAACTATCTCCACACCCGTTGATCCGACAGGTGGAAGAACACCGCCCACAGCTCCAGTAAATATGACCTTATCGATCAATGTATTGTTTTTGAATTTAACCGGGATGTTATCGATGGACATTGCAGGAACCATCTTCTTTGGCGGAATCCCCGCAAGAAGACATCCGTCAGCAAGCGCCTTAATGAATTCTCCTACCTCATGCGGTGATGAAAATCCTGCTACCACTCCTGTTGACCTTACAGCAAAATCAAGGTCGGTGGTGATATCAAGATTCACTGCATTATGCGCTTCAATGAGCGTATCCCGCACCAGTTCTGATATAGATTCCTTTGTCAATGATACTCCGCTAAGCGTTGACCCGAATATCCTCTCGTTGGGTTTGGGTTTCCTTACATCCCGTGTCATTTTAACGGTCTTGTTCAAAATGCGAGTTCGTCCGTCTTTCATATTAGTGGCTGTCAGGATACATTTAGTGGTGGTGTTTCCCACCTCTATGGAGGCAACGATGAAATAAGGGATGAATTCTGCCATCTTAAGATCACCTTTAAGTTCAGCCGGTTGGATGAACTGGCTTTGTGCAATTCTTGGTTTCTTCCCAAACATACAGCCAAGCACAAATTTAATCGGATTTTCCATATTCACCAGTTTTTAATTTCCACTGTATTCGACGTAATATTCCGCGCATGGTCTGTACCTCGCGCCCGGTTAAGTCGCAACGTCCTAATATTCTACGCAGCATAAGCTTTGTCTTATCTTCTTTATGTTCTTTATATTCTATATCGTCAAGTACCTCATCAATATGTCCATATAAAAGCTCAATATCAGAATGTTGTGCCAGATACCTCACTCCGCTTTCAACATCGCTCAGTTCATAAAGAACGATGGCGACAGCATGTGAAAGGTTCATGCTGGGATATATAGGGCTTGTAGGAATATTCACGATAAGATCACAAATTTCAAGTTCTTCATTTCGCAGGCCAGCATCCTCTCTTCCGAATACCAGGGAAACAACACCTGAATTTCCGGCAAGCTTTTCTTTCAACTGCTTCGGGCTGTATGCAGGTATCCTGAAGTGCTTATTATCAGTTTTTCCAGGAAGACCCGTCATTCCCACGATAATGTTTGAACCTTTCAGGGCATCCTTAAGAGAGAATTCAATTCTTGCATTCTCGATTATATCATAGGCATGGACGGCCATCAAGTGAGCCGGCCTGTCAAGCTCGCACGGATTTAGAAGCACAAGTTCTTCAAAACCGAAATTCTTCATAACACGAGCTACTGAACCCACATTGCCGCTGTAAATGGGCTCAACAAGGACTATTCTAAAGGTAAGCATGGATTTCATTGAAATATAATTTAAATTTCCAGATAACCTATCCAAATAGTAAAAGCTATTAAAAAGCTATTCGTTA
>JAPZAP010000118.1 GCA_027460585.1 Candidatus Methanoperedens sp.
ATCTTTTTGAAGTCGGATTCATTCACGATCGATATATTTACGATTATCTTGCCTTTTCTGTTGACGGGATCAAGAGTAACCTGATACATCATATTTTCGATCCTTGAGATTATGAACATTAAATCGGTCATCTTGATTCAGCATTCATGTATAATAACGATGTATTATAAATATACCGAAAGATTAAGTATTTTAGACATGTTAGAAGTATAATGTTCATGCATAAGCAGGCAGTAATTGATATTGTAAAAAATATTTTCATTTACCGAGGTTACAGCATCGGTTCTTCGGAAATATGCGACCTGCTGGCTGAAAAGGGTTCTGAACATATCTTTATAAAATTTGAAAAAGATCCTAATTCTAACAACATAAGGTATTTTTCAAATACTGTTAAAAGATATGGTAAGGGAATTGTGATCTCGGACTCCTTTGATGAAAAGATCCGGATGTTCGCGCTGGATGACGGGCTTACGCTGTGGGACAGGGGAGAGCTTGAAACACAGATAGGGAGAGCTGTTCTGGGAGGAGTGCTTGAAAAGTATGACGAATATCATGATGCTAAAGAGAGAACTGTTTTTTCATCGAAAGAACCAGTTGAAGTAAAAGAACCAAATGCAAAAAATGCTGTACTAAAAGAATCCTCGCCAAAAGAATATGAAAAAACCATAAAAGTTATGTTGCGTTCTGTGCCCATAAATATCGGAAAACTTGATGCCTTGTCAATAGCTGAGGCAAAAATCGGGTTGCCAAGAAGCCAGGAATTGAAATTTATCCCTGTCTGGTATTATGTTTATTCTTTTAATATCCAGAAGAAATTCAAATCAAGGATGGTTGATCTTTCCGGCGCAGGGGAAGGATTTATACATGCCATTACAGGGGAGATTTTATTGAACAAATACAGGGACATCCAGGATAATACCCTGATGCCCACGCAGAATTATGAGATACAGCAACCCCTGGTCCAAAAAAACGATGCACTTACTAAAACCATTAATTACATTATCAGGGAACACACAAAAGAAGTCAGGTTGAATGAAATGATCGGTGATACGATCGTCTTTGAGAACAGGATGTTTGCGCCTGATCCTGCTGAAATTGACCTGAAAATGGATATTTTGTACATTCCTATCTGGGAGCTAAAAGGAAAACGCGAGATAATTGATATAAATGGATATGATGGGCACATAATGGCCATCAAACTTTATAATGATGCAGAGATGGTTTGAATTAAAGTGTTTGGCATAACAATAATAAACATGTTTCTTTCAGAAATCTTTTAATGCAATATTAACGATTATGATATTAAGGTGATTTCATTACTGAAAACTCAATTAAAAGAGGTTATACCCCGGACAAGGAGCGTATAAAAGGCTTGATCGAAACTATTTTCCAGGTTGAAATAAAAGAGGAGAATGGAAAGTTCAATTTAAGTTATGGGGCCTTTAAGTGTTTGAGGGCGTGGATCGACAATAAGAAATTATGCGTGGATTCCGAATCAAATAAGAGCGCCAGTGATGAAGTAGTTCTTGACACCAATAAGCGCTACAGGACTTTCCTGGATGAAGCCACAGGTTATTCTTCCAAAGAGCGCCTGAAAATGGCAAAGAAAGAAGTTCAAGGATCTTGAATTTGCAGGATGTTCTCAAGAGACCGGATATTCCCGCGTGCCTCCGCATCTGCGCCGGGACCGACGGTTCGGTCACACAGCTCCTTGAGGTGCTAACCGGGAAAACTGTCAGGGTGGAAACGATCTACCAGAAGGTTGTTAAAGCCACGCCTGAAACTGCCAGGGTTCTTGGAATAGATCAAGGTGAGGAAGTAAATGATCGCCTGGTCACTTTGAAGGTTGACGATATCGTTTATGTCCTTGCAAAATCCCTTGCGCCTATAAACAGGATACCGCAGGCGGTCAGGACTGATCTTATGCGCGCTGACATCCCGATAGGCAGGATTTTGCGTGAGCATAAGCTTGAGACCAGGCGCGACATTCTTAAAATGGAAATATTGCACAGGGATTTTTTCGGGGAGTTGCCTGTTCTTTCAAGGGAATACAGGATAATATATAATAATGAGATTTTAATGTGGATCAACGAATGTTTCCCTGTTGATGAAAGATGGAAGATGTGAATTATCTCGATGCTGTCAAAAAGTTTGGGGTTGGGGGCTATCATAAAATATTTGAAAATAAAAAACCGCAGATGAACGCGGATGAACGCAGATTTATGATAGCGTATTTACGATTTATAATCTTGTAACACCAAAAGATTTGACACCCACATTATCTCGCAAGATTTAAATATGGGAAACACCCTTCCGCTTCCGGGCGTTTTTGAGAGAACGCCAGATCAACGTGTTTACAATGTGGAAGAAGCGCCGCCTTTATAGACGGGGTTATCTTCAGAAAAACCAACTTGGAGAAAAAAATGAATCTTAGACAACCAAATGCGAATGAAGCGACGCAGACCTATAATCGCTCAAAGAGCGTATCCCCCATGTCAGGGATATGCACACGGTGTCTTGACGGATGCCGCGGGAATTGCGAGATCTTCAAATCCTCATTCAGGGGAAGAGAAGTAATTTATCCCGGACCTTTTGGGAATATAACAGCCGGAGCAGACAAAAACTACCCCGTAGATTACTCCCACCTGAACATTCAGGGCTATGCAGTGGGCGCATGGGGACTTCCCGATGGAGAAGACCCAAATCCTGATACGGCAATATTCCCCAGGGTCAATACCGAGACCGAATATGGCTGGGATAAAAAAATCAGGATGAAAGTCCCTATCTTCACAGGAGCGCTTGGCTCGACTGAAATAGCACGGAAGAACTGGGAACACTTTGCCGCAGGCGCAGCAATAGCCGGCATCACACTTGTATGCGGTGAAAATGTATGCGGCATTGATCCCGGATTAGTTCTTGACAGCAGCAAGAAAATCAAAAAATCACCAGAGATGGACCGCAGGATAACGACATATAATAAATATCATGAAGGTTTTGGCGAGATCCTTGTCCAGATGAACGTTGAAGATACAAGACTAGGCGTTGCTGAATATGTATCCTCAAAGCACAACCTGGATACCATCGAGCTTAAATGGGGACAGGGTGCAAAATGCATTGGCGGCGAGATCAAAGTGAACAGCATCGAGCGCGCAGTTGAACTGAAGAAACGCGGATATATCGTTACCCCGGACCCTGAAGACCCGGCAATAAAAGTCGCCTATAAAGAGGGCGCAATAAAAGAATTCGAGAGACATTCAAGACTTGGATTTGTCACCAAAGACGGCTTCATGGATGAGGTTGACCGCCTGCGTGACCTTGGTTTCAAGAGAGTCACCCTCAAGACCGGCGCGTATTCCATGGTCGAAGCTGCAATGGCAATTAAATACTGTTCGGAGGCAAAGATCGACCTGCTCACTATAGATGGAGCACCAGGTGGAACAGGCATGAGCCCCTGGCCTATGATGGAAGAATGGGGCATCCCGACATTCTATCTCCAGTCGCTTATCTATGAGTTCGCAGAAAAGATGAGCAAGAAAGGCATGAGAGTACCCGACCTTGCCATGGCAGGAGGATTCTCAAGCGAAGACGGCGTGTACAAAGCACTAGCAATGGGCGCTCCATACTTCAAGGCAGTATGCATGGGAAGGGCACTCATGATCCCCGGATTCGTTGGCAAGAATATCGGCCAGTGGATAAAAGATGGCGATCTCCCCAAGACCGTATCCGAGTTCGGAAGCAGGCCTGAAGAAATATTTGTCTGCTATGAAGAACTTGCCCAGCGCTTTGGCGATGACATAAAGAATCTCCCGCTCGGAGCAATAGGCATTTACACCTATGCCCAGAAATTCAGGACCGGATTGCAGCAATTGATGGCCGGCTCACGCAGATTCAATGTTTCAACTATCGGGCGCCAGGATATCATGGCACTGACAGAAGATGCATCAAAGGTCTCAGGCATTCCATATGTGATGAATGCATATCGAGAGACTGCTGAAGCAATTCTGGATGAGTAAAAGACCTCTGGATTGATTCAGGGGATAAGGAACCGCAGATCGGTGCAGGCTGTAATGTATTAATCTGCGGTTATCACTTCTATTTTTTTCTTGGCACCATTATCATACCCGACTATGTTTGCGCCCTTGTATGAAAAAGAAATTATGTTCTTGACCCGGCTTGTTTAATTTATTTTCAATAAATTGGCACTGAGTTAAATTTTATTTCAAAAAACGTATTTATATCATCAAAATCTAATACGAGGTCACACCTTTGCAGTAGAAAAACATCCTATCCAAAAATATTTTTTTTTTGCAAAGGCGTTTTCTTTTTATGCGCGATGAGTATATAGGGATTATTAGAATAATTGATATTTAGAGTTATCCGGGCATGTTAAAAGAAATTTTCTATAAAATAAAGGGCATGGGACTGGCCAAGAAATTTATCATTTTGAGTGTTGCTTTTTTGATCTTTTCTGAATTTCTGGCTTCTAATTTAATAATTTCGGATCTTGACAGGACTTTATCAGAAGATCTTAATGTGAGAGGAAATTTTCTCGTAAAACATCTCAGTGAAGAAATTGGAGGGGTATTATTAAATGAAGAAAATAATAACGTTAGCCAGCTTGCTAATAATATCATAAATGCAGATAGTGAGGTAAAATATGTTTATGTCACAGATTCCCGGAATAGAATAATAGGGCAGGCATTCCGGAACGATTTTCAGAATCCTGATCTCGACAGTAACACCAGTACAGGTATAGCTGGGGTGAATATAATTGATTTCAAAGCTCCAATTCACGGGACCCAGGGAGGTTATGCCCATGTTGGGATGGATACGACATCCATAAAAGAAAAAATAGATATCCAGAATAATATCCTGGCCATCAAAATATTGATTGAAGTGGAAGTGGGTATTTTGATGGCTTTCATAGCCGGAAATTATCTGGCAAGGCCTATAAGAACTCTGGTCAAAGGGGCGCAAGAAATAGGCCGGGGAAATCTTGGGTACATGATACAACTTGACACGAATGATAATGAAATGCGAACTCTCTCAAATGCTTTGAACCAGATGTCAAATGACCTGAAAAAAAACATGGAAGAACTCCTGAAGCTCTCAACCGCTGTTGAAGAAGCACCTGATGGGATCCAGATAGCTGATATTAATGGTCGTATAATCTACTCGAACAAAGCAGTAGAAAAAATATTTGGTTTTTCACCTGATAAGTTCGGGGGAAGGCAAACCAATGAAACGAACTTGATCCCCGATTTTGGCGACAATGTGATAATTTCTTCTATTAAAGATAGCGGACGATGGGTCGGAGAGCTCACAGTCAAGCGCAGGGATGGAAAAGAAATTCCCATCATGCTTAGCACATCCACAGTTAAAGACAATAAAGGTGAACCAATAGCTGTGGTGGGAATTATCAGGGATATCACGGATATGAAGGAAAAGGAAAAACTTGAAAAACAGCTATTGCAGGCAGATAAGCTTGCTACCATAGGGCAGCTCGCTGCTGGAGTAGCGCATGAGATCAATAACCCGCTCGGAAATATATCCCTTTATACCCAGTTATTGCTAAAAAATGCCGACGATCCAAATACAATAGAGAAACTCAGGGTCATTGCAGATGAAACAGGCAGAGCTGCAAATATCGTAAGAGGGCTGCTTGATTTTGCAAGGCAGTCAGAACTCGAACTGACCCCCATAGATATAAATAAGGAAATAGATAAAGTACTGACGATCCTGAAACCCCAGCTTAGAGATATCCAGTTACAAAAAGACTTTGCGTTTCTTCCGCAGATTCTTGCCGATAGCGGCCAGATCCAGCAGGTTATAATGAATCTCCTTACGAATTCAATCCAGTCGATCATAGAAAATGGGGAAATAACGGTAAAAACTTCCGCAAAAGAGGATCATGTGGAGATCAGTATTTCAGATAACGGTTGCGGCATACCCAAAGAAAATCTGGATAAAATATTTGACCCGTTCTTTTCGACAAAAGAGCAGGGAAAAGGAACAGGACTTGGTCTTTCAATAAGCTATGGGATCATAAAACGCCACAGAGGGTCTATAGAAGTGCAAAGTGAACCTGGAGAAGGTACAATATTCAAAATAAAATTACCGGTTTGAAATTATGAAAAAGATCTTAGTAATAGAAGATGATACGAAAATGAGAGAAGGATTAGTGGATCTATTGAAAGGAGAAGAGTACAAAATAGAGTCTGCGAAGAACGGTCGTATGGGGCTGGATATGATCGGGCAAAACGATTTTGATCTCGTAATGACCGATCTCATCATGCCCGTAATGGGTGGAATGGAGGTATTGAGGGAAATAAAACGCATCAAACCACGGACCAATGTAGTAATAATTACTGCTTTCGGGACGATCGAGAATGCCGTTGATGCAGTAAAAGCAGGAGCTTCGGATTACATTACAAAGCCATTTAAGATAGATGAGGTCCAAATGAAGCTTCGCAAGATACTTGCGGAAACAGATTTTGAAAATTATCCCGCGCTTCTTAATTCGGATATCATCAAGGCGATATCAAATCCGATAAGAAAAGACACAGTAAAACTTCTTAATAAGGAAGGGAAACTCAAGTTTACAGAGATCAAGAATACTCTTAAAATAGATGACCCTACTAAACTAAGCTTTCATCTGCGTGTCCTTAAGTCATATAATGTAATTGAACAGGACAGCGAGAAAGTATATTTGCTGGCACCCATGGGGAAAAAACTGATGGAAAGCCTGAAAAGAATTGAAGAGTCAGCTTAGTTTAAAGACATGGAATAATTTGAAAAGTCATGGTTGCGCAGTTCTTATATTCTTTTCCACTATTAACAATCTTAATGGAAATCAGGCTATCCCGACCATGTGTTGACGACCCCACCAGGTATATTGCGGAATGTCATCTTGGGAAAAGACTGGATATGAAAAAATTATGCGAAATACTGCGGGAAACCGGAGCAAAAGAATTGAAATGCTCCCTGAATCTTGGTGTTGCACGTTTTGAACTGGAAGGAAGAAGCGTGATGTTATACAAAAGCGGGCGTGTAGATATCAGGAAAATCCGAACCACCGATGAAGCACGGATATTCCTTGAAAAAATAAATTTACTTGTCAGTGAAGCGCTCAGCGATATATACTCTTAGAGAATTCACCGATCGAATTATTTGTTTTCTCGATGAACACATCCATTTTCTTTTCCAGGTGCTCTTCTACTCCCTGGATATTTATCCTTAATTGGCGATCCCTCATCTCAAGTTTTTCTTCAATATTCTTTAATCTCATGTTGAGCAGTAATATCATTGCCGCAAGAGATCCTATCAATAGAACCGCTGCCAGCACGATCACTGGATCGGAACTATAATTAAGGCGCGTCAGCCATTTATGAGTCAGTATCACTGATGACAGTGTCATTACCACAGCAAGCGTGATTTCCTTTGTGTCCATTCTTCAACCTCTGATTTTATTGTATCAATATTCTTTTGCACACATATATATTTAGTCGTACTTGCGTACCTTCAGGGGCTTTGTCAAGCTGAAGACCTGGCAGAACCCGTGCAGGGAATATTTATATCTACCTTATTAGCAATTAAAACTTAATTCTCGGAGGGATGAGCTATTCGCGGATACGATGACGACAGAAAATGGAAGATAGTTATTATAATAGCATTGATTGGAGGAATAATCGCAGGATTCGAAGGAGACAGGATAATAAGCGGCTGGCTGGAATCCTCGCAGTTGTATATAATCGGCATTCCCAATAATGTAAGCGTGGGAAAGCCGGTAAACGTAATGTTCATAACATTTGGAAATGGTGAAAGTGTCGGGAACGCAAATATAACGCTCGACGGCGCAGCATTTACAACAGGCGTGACAGATAATAACGGTATGGTTTCGCTGATAGTCAACGCTACAAAAAACGGAAGCATCAATGTCACGGCGCAAAAATCGGGATATCATAATGCAACAGATTCTATCATCGCCACTCCCTATCTTGTGATCAGTGCAAATCCCACATCCATCACTTCAAACACTCCTTCATATGTGACTTTTTCAGTAAGTAGCATGGGTAAACCGGTCAATGGTGCCTACCTAAACCTGACAGGTGCAGGGATATCACTTGACGGGATCACAAACGTTAACGGTGAGATCGTTTTGCAGTTAAATGCACCCGGCACCGGAAGTATAGTGGCAAATGCGAAAAAACAAGATTATAGTGACGGTTCAATGATTATTTTATCCACAAGCCAGCCCACACTGAGCGTTTCATCAAGCCAAAGCGCAGTGACGATCAATGTCCCAATGTATGTTACTTTCTCAGTAACAGCAGGAGGATCGGCAATAAATGATGCCATTGTGAGCCTTTCCGGAACAGCCTCAGGAAGCGGCATCACCAACCAGGAAGGAAAAGCTATTATCCTTGTCACCTCCAGCGGGGCGGGCACAATTACCGCATCTGCGAACAGGACTGGTTTTACAGGCGGATCGATAGCGATCACTTCAACTGGCGCACAAGCATTATCCGTGGCAGCAAATCCCACATCAGTTACAGCAGGAGTTCCGGCGTATGTGACCTTCACCGTGACGAGCGGCAGTAATGCAGTCAGTGACTCAACTGTTACGCTTACCGGAATGGCAGGCGGAAGCGGGGTCACAAACCCGAATGGACAGGTCATATTATATGTCAATTCAACAAGTTCGGGTGCGATCACAGCAACGGCCACAAAGAACGGATATTCAGCCGGAAGCATTAGTGTAAGTGCGATCGGGCAGCAGTCGCTTGGTGTTAGTGCAAGTCCGGCAAACATCACAAACGGTGTAGCCACTTATGTGACTGTCTCTGTGACAAGCGCAGGTTCAGCTCTCGGCGGCGCCACAGTGAGCGTCTCTGGCGGCGGGATCAGCACGGACGGTGTGACAAATTCAGCAGGACAGGCGACGCTGCTCCTTAATGCGGGAACTTCAGGAACGATTACCGTAACTGCAAGAAAAGCGGGATATATCGATGGGCTAACAACGATAGCCCATTGATATTATGTTTTCCAATATCCAGGCATTAATGGATAAAGGCGCGCCTGTAAGCGTGCTTTTTTCAGATGAAGAAGGTGAGCCATCACTCCAGTTATATTGCGAATTGATCCAGAAAGCCCGGTTTGGCGAATCATTTCATATAAAGAACCAGGGATGCAGGGTCGGAGCATATGTGCTTGGTGATACTGAAATAACGCCGCTTGATTATTATTATGAATCTAAAAGATACTCAAATATGGATGCTGCAAGAACTGCAACAGAGAATCTTTACAGGATTACAACAAAGGGAAGATCAATAAAAATAACCCCGTTCACAGGAGAGAAATTCGATATTATGCTTCTCTTCCTTATGCCAGAGCGGGCGATGCGAATAGTGCAGGCTCAGGCCTACATTAGCGGTAAACCCTTTGAAATGAGAACTGGAGGCATAGCGTCGATATGCAGCGATTGCACGGTCTACCCCCTTCAGGGAAAGATAGGGATATCGCTGGGATGCAAAGGTTCAAGAAAACACAGCAAATACGGGGATGATGAGGTCGTGGTTGGAATTCCATTCAAGCTGGCAAAAGAAATAGATGAAGCGCTGGGAAAGATACCGGGGACTAATGACTGAAATTTTCTGTCGGGTTTATAAATATTAATCTGTGTGTTATGAAAATTAATGTTTTTTGTAAGGTATAACCAGTGGCTATATAAACTTACAATTTAAATGTACTCACTATTATGCCTCTCTTAGATATTCTTCGCGCCCAGAATGAATGGTGGAGCACTGGAAAAGTGCCCTCAGTATTATTAAAAGATATCAAAAGAATAGAATTCGAAAAGGCCATTGATCAAATCGATGATGAGAGGATGCTTGGTATGATCGGCCCAAGAAGAACAGGCAAAACTACAATTCTCTATCAGCTTATCAATAAAATTTTAGAAGATGTCAAACCTGAACGGATACTTTTCTTCACCGCAGACGATCCCGCACTTTTGCCTTATAAAGAAAATCTTTTTGAAAATATCATAAAAACGTACTACGAAGATGTACTCCTGGAGACAAAAAGGGGTGAGAAGGTCTATATTTTTATCGATGAAATACATTTCCTGGTTGATTGGGAACTCTGGCTAAAAAAATATTACGACTTGAAATATAATATAAAATTCATTATTTCAAGTTCCTCTGCGATACATATCCAGAGCAGATCAAAAGAATCACTTGTTGGGAGGATATTTGAAATACTGTTGCTTCCTCTCTCTTTCAGGGATTTTATTGCCCTGTCAGGAAAAAAGGATATAGCAGAATATTACCAGAAATTCACATTTGATTCACTCATGACCGAGCCTGCGATAAGGCTTTTAAAATTCGATGAAGAGTGCATTATCCTCCTTAATAAATATTTACTGTATGGGGGATTTCCAGAAGCCATATTCAATGAAAATATCCTTCTATGGCAGGAAAAACTTGTTTCTGACGTTCTTCGAAAAGTGCTCTACAGGGATCTTGCAGAACTTTACAATGTGAGGATACCATCCAAACTCGAAGAGCTTTTCATAAATATTGCCGCAAACACGAGCGAGACATTCTCTTATTCCTCATTATCCCGGAATCTTGGGATCAGTATAGAAGCTGTTATAAATTATATCAGTTATCTTGAGGCTGCTTATCTTGTGGGTGAACTAAGATTATATTCAAAAACCCAGGAAAAAAGCCTTCGTTCCAACCGCAAGTTTTTCCTGATGGATTGCGGTCTTCGAAATGCAGTGCAAAGATCAATGACGATCCAGGGTGAGAATATCGGATTACTGGTCGAATCCGTGATACAGAAACATCTCTATGTGTTTGCTAAAGTAAGAGGAATGAAAACATCATATTTCAGGGAAAAAGGAGAAGTGGATATAATATTGCATTCAAGAGATACATTGCTTCCAATTGAGGTAAAATACCAGTCCAGCATTTCAAAATCTGACTTTAAAACCCTTGTTTCATTCATGGA
>JAPZAP010000119.1 GCA_027460585.1 Candidatus Methanoperedens sp.
CTATTTATTTCCAGCCTTTTACGAAGTCGCCATTTGGATTTACACAGAGTAATGAAGATACGATGAAGCAGTTGTTTGAGAAGATAAAGAAGCTTAAACCAAACTAATGGAGAAATGAAAGATAACTGGCACGCGGAAAAAGCAGGTAAATGGACAAGTTACTGGAAGGATGAGGCGCACGACCCTTCCGCTCCATATCATCTGATAAAATGCGTAGAAATTTCCGAAGATGTGCGAAAAGAAATTGAACTGGATGTTGTTGAAGAAGAAAGCATAAAAATAATGCTGGACGGGCGACACCTTGTCACTCTTCTTGCCCTTCCGGGAGAGCTTCGCGAACTTGCTGCAGGATTTCTAATATGCGAGGGAGTTCTTAAGAAAATAGAAGACATTCGTTCGATATCCGTCCAAGGAGATACCGTTTTTTGCCAAAGTTCACTCGATAACAGTGAACTTGAACTGTGGACGGAAGTCAGGAGTTCAGGATGCATTGGCATAAAATCTTCATGGGAAGGAATAGAACCTATCACCTCAAAAGTCAGGATGAAAAAAGAAGTGCTGCTGAATGCTATCGAACAGATAAAAGAGAAGGGGAAGATATGGAGACGGACAGGCGGCACCCACTCCTCTCTTATTTGCACCAAAGAAGGTGATATCGTATCGTTTTGCGAGGATGTCAGCAGGGCGTGCTCTGTGGACAAGGCTGCCGGAGCGGCGCTGCTTTCGGGAAGAGAACTTTCAAACTGTGCGCTTGTCACAACAGGAAGGCTTTCGGGCGGAATGGTGGCAAAAGTAGCGCGTGCAGGGATACCGATAGTTGTGAGCAAGGCAGCGCCGTTGAGTACGGGTGTTGAGCTATCTAAGAAGGTCGGGATGACGCTTGTGGCATTTGTGAGAAACCCGAATTTGTATGTTTATTCTGGTGGACAAAGGATCGTATGAATTACTCGATCTTTACTTTTTACTTCCAATAAAGCAGGAAAAACCATGCAGGAATTAAAAGTATATCCGAATCATCAGCTTTTTGGCTCTCAAGCATATCTTTTGTTACTATTATTCCGTTTTTGATTTTGAATTGCCTGCAAAATTTCAATAGCGGCTTAAAATCCCTATTTGTAATCTGCTGCTGATATTTTACCTCTATTGGCACAGGCTTGTCATCTTGTTTAGCGATAATATCGACTTCGTCTTTTTGAGGCGTTCTCCAAAAAGAGCTTTTCTCAATTTTGTTTGCAATTTCTGCCTCAACAAGATGTCCTGCAACCTCGGTTCTTATAGCGCTAAACGGATAATCAAGCAGTGCTATGACAATTGAACTGTGCGCAGAATACTGCTTTTTGCTCGCCCTTACCTGTTTTGAAACGCTCGCAGTAAAATTGTAGCTGATTTTTATTAGAAATGACTTTTCAAGCAAACTGATGTAATGGGCCACACGGTTCCTGTTGACTTTCAAAATACCTGATAGGTTGATCACTTCAAATAATTGTGCATTGCCATTTGCAAGCAGTCTGAATAACTCATATATTATTTTTTCGTCGTCTCCTGAAATCCGGGCAATGTCAACTATGGTTTTCTCAATTACTGACTCTTTAATATATTTTTTTATATATTCTTCATCGTTTATTTCCAACAATTCGGGAAATGCACCCTTTAAAAGGTACTTTTCAAACAGCTCCCTGTATGTCTCTTTTTTATCCGAATATTTCAGGTCATATTCCCTGAAAATATCTTCAGTTACCTGATATTCCATTCCTGAATATCTTGCAAATTCACTGAATTTCATGACCGGGAGATTAAATGAAAACAGCCTGCCAGCAAGCGTCTCTTTATGTTCTCCAAGTTCAAGGCTCGCAGAACCTGTGACAAATATTTTCAATTTCTCTTCAATATCATAATAAGTTTTCAACAAATCTGCCCAGTTTGCTAATTTCTGTATTTCGTCCAGAAAAAGATAACGAATCCCGGTTTTATCTGAAAACTCAAGAAAGTATTTTATAATATCTTCAGCTACTTCATATTTTTGAAAATCAATATCATCAAAAGAGATGTAACATATATTGTTTTTCGGCGCATCAAGTTTATTGATAAGTTGTTTCATTAAAACGGTTTTTCCAATTCTCCGAAGGCCGACAACAGCAATTATCTGCCTGGATCCGAGATACTTGAGTAAAGTCTCAAGCAAATCCCTTTCAAATAAGGGCACAACTAGTTTTTTTTCTTGCCACCATGGATTTTGTCTGATCAACAGCGATCTGTGTCGTTCTTCCATTGTTTGTATATCGGTAAAGCATACTTATATATTTTATGCATGAAATCTATGCATATTATTATTTTTATGCATTAAATATATGCATAAAATTATATTTTATGCATGAATGGAATAGCTACGATGAATGTGAGATGTATATTCTGGCGAGTGAGGATACTATAAAAAGTTGTATGCTGTAGATTATGGCAGGTAAAAGCTATGCTTGATGGAAAACTATTGATCGGAGGAAAATGGAAAACCTGCGATAGGACATTCGAATCTTTAAATCCTGCTACAGGCGATGTTATCGGAAGAGCATGTCTTGCAGGAAATGAAGAAGTTACAGAAGCCGTAAAGGAAGCAAAATTAGCCAAGGCAAGCTGGAACAAAATTGACATAAGTGAAAGGGCAAGAATTTTTACCAGC
>JAPZAP010000120.1 GCA_027460585.1 Candidatus Methanoperedens sp.
ATGAGAGGGCAACAGGTTAATCCACGGGAACGGATCCCAAACAGAATTTTCGTTACCCTCTCGACCTACTTTTATGTAGGTGCAAGAATGCTTTATTGTTCTCGCAAGGATCTAGTATATACGAACAGGATCGACAGGATACGAGCCAATTGCATATCCTGTTCATCCTGTAAATCCTGTCAAAAGAATTGATTGAAAAAATAAAAATATCTGTCTTGATATCGAAATGTGTTTATACTTTCCTATACGTTTAAAAATGAATGGAAAAAATAAGCTACCCGGAAACGAAAGAAAAAATTGTAACCTTCATAAGATCAAGCATCCAAAGCTCAGGAGCAACCGGCGCCGTCATTGGTTTAAGCGGCGGTATAGATTCCGCCCTTACAGCATATCTCACGGTCGAAGCGCTGGGCAAGGATAAGGTTCTTGGCCTGATGCTGCCTGAAAAAGGCATTTCCGCAAAGACTGATATTGATGATGCGGTCGAAATTGCCAAAATCCTTGGCATTGATCATAATATCATTGAGATCTCACAGGTTCTCGCATCATTTTCATCAGCCATACCTGTTTTTGATCGCAATGTAAAGACCGCAAACGGTAACCTGAAAGCTCGTACCCGCATGTGTATATTGTATTATCATGCAAACCTCATGAATCGAATGGTAATCGGCACTGGAAATAAAACCGAACTCCTGCTTGGTTATTTCACAAAATACGGTGACGGTGGCGTGGATATCGAGCCTATTGGGGATCTTTATAAAACCCAGGTGCGCGGGCTTTCGCGATACATGGGAGTTCCTTTAAGGATTATCGAAAAAACACCAACGGCAGGATTATGGCCTGGACAGACAGATGAAAGTGAACTTGGGGTGTCCTATGAGATGGCTGACCGGATACTCACCATGCTTGTTGATGAGGAAAAAAAGAAATCAGAGGTGAAAAGTAAATTCCCGGCTGGGATTGTTGATAAACTGGCAGCACGCATTTCGGCGAATGAGCATAAAAGAATAGCGCCGCAGTGTGTTGAAATCTGAAAGACCACGAGATGCGATGGTAAGTCAGAATAACCTTTAAAACTTGAAAATCAAACGCGCATTATAAGAAAAACTATTAATATTAATAATTTAAATAGAAGAAATAATGGTGTCAAGCTTGGAAGAACTGAGCAAATATTCAATGTGAATATTTTCTTAATGGTTCCTCTCCAAATCAGACTGAAATGTAATATATTCTTAATGCATATATGAGTGAATTGATGGACACTAATCAAACGTAGGTGGTTGGGAATAAATGAGAGATGATAAGAACAAGGAAAAAAAGAACGGTTTCTTCGACTACTACAAAGTTACAGTATCTCTGATCAGAGTTGTGATCTGGCCCCTAATCGTTCTATATTTTTTCCTATCACTTCAAGCACCTCTTACAGCGACTATCGAGCAGGTCCCTAATATTCTCTCAAAGACATCATATATCACCATCTCCGGAGTGACACTTGAGATTAATCAGCGCTTAAGTGATGAGGCTTCTCCTGAATTGAAGTTAGCACTTTCAGAACTTTCTCCGGAAGCGCTTAAGGAATTTGTGAATACAGGTCAAGGAGACCACATGACAAAAACCTCATACCTAGGTTTCTCTACAGAAAAGGCTAAACTTGAAGAACTCGATAAAAAAGGATTAATTAATCTCACAATAAGCGAGCCAGATAAAGAAGGATATGATGTGCATTATAAGGCAACTGAACTCGGTCTCAAAGCGTATGACTTCATTTTGAAAGTGATAATCGACCAAATGTTGCATGCCCCTCCTTCCACTAGACACTAACACATATGGCTTGCAATCAGCCCAATTCAGAAGAATGGACCACGGTTGGATGCTTCGCACCTTTGAATGAAAAAAATAAAATTATCAGATTGAAAACTAAATCATTGTAATAATAGTTGGAATATAGATGCTAACTCTGAGAAAATCGTATCAACGGCTTTGCCAGATGCCGCCTAGCGCATGGTGGCACTTCATAGAACCCGGGTGAAATCCTTCTCGGAACAATCTCAATCGCCTGTTCTTTACTCATACCCCCACATTTCTCGCATCTTTTTCCCTGTCCCTTTCCCATGGATTTCATCCGTTTGCCGCAGCATACCGGATTACGCAATTCCTGCATAGTCAGGCGAGTGATCCTGATCTTTTCAAGGTTCACAGTATTATCTTTAACGCTTCCAAAAACTGTTACTTCATCCCCTTCCCGAAGTTCCCTTATGATCCGCCTGAAACCTTTTGTGGGCTCAAAAGCCACGCATTCAATCGATGCGCCGTCCTCTGAAAGCTCAAAAATTATATGCCCTCCTGTTATCGTTTTAGGAGATTTGCTCACAATCCCTTCAAGAATATATGAGCGATCTTCCTGCACTTCATGGATCTTTGCAGGAATGAGATGCATATCAGTATTCTGGTTCGTTCGATAGACAATATGCCTCTCAATGGGCTCGCTCTTGATCATCGAAAATGCCCGCCTGACAGACTCTTCATTTTTTCCGCGTATCCCGAAAAGAATCGGGTCAAGAGAATGCGGCGCGAACACAATGCGTTCGTTCTCTATATCCACTGTATCCCATGTATCAGGATATGTTGCAGCATTGGCAGCCCACACCGAATCTTCGTCTATGTTGCGCGGTGAGCCCCAGTTTTTCTTTTCGCGGTAGGCAATAAGCTCAGACGTATGATCGTAAAGACCGCACAATGCAAACCCGGCGGCAGCAAGTGCTCCGATCAAACCTCTTTCGTTCTTGAATCCCCTGTGAGATATGTCATGACGCTCCAGAAGCTCTTTTGCTTCCCGGATTTCAAGGACATCCTGGACTGCTCGTATGGAGAATTTCGAGAGGTCATTTTTCAGGCTTTCATTTGGAATCTCGATAAAAACAATCCCAGGGTTTGTGTTTTCATCTGAAAAAACCGCCATTTTTTCAACAGTATCGATCACAAGCTCTTTAACTTTTGAGGCGTCATTTGCATCATTGAGTCTTACATTTATAGCTAATGCAGCGTTGCCTCGTGTTTTATATTTGATATTAGGATTCAGGCGAACAAGAAGTGGGTAATCCTGCAGGCTCCCGAAAGCCTCTAATTTTTCGATCAGCACTGCCATAAGATAAGTCGTGCACATGCCATCTCTTGAATCAGTGTCGTCGAGTCCTATAATCATAAGTCACTCAATTGCATCCTTGTATAAAAATTCTTGGCAATATGTTATATATAGCTTAATACAATCAAAATTTAATGAATAAAGACTCGCTCATCGATAAGGCATTTGTCATTCTGGGAAGGGCAGGTTTTGTCGTTTCTGTACATTGCGATATCCGCCCACGTAGTTTTGACATAGCGGCAAGACGAGATAATACATTGCTCCTGATAAAGGTAATCTCAAATATCGACGGGTTAAACGAACAAACTACACTGGAAATGCAATTACTATCAAATCAGTTACATGGATATCCCATTGTCGTCGGTGAGAAAACCCGCGATCATTCACTTGAAACAGGTGTTGTCTATTTCAGGTATGGCGTTCCAGCTTTTGATATTACAACAATGAAGGATTATTTCATAGACGGTTTACCTCCCCTGATATATGCTGAGCATGGCGGTTTATATGTAAATCTTGAAGGACAAATCCTGAAAGAGGAACGTATAAAGAAAAACATCTCACTTGGCGCTCTTGCTTCAATGCTTGGCGTCTCCCGCAGGACCATAAGCAAGTACGAAGAAGGGGAAATGGCAGCAAGTGTTGATGTAGCCATGAAGCTGGAAGAATTAATGGACCGTGGATTCACGGTTTCGGTCAATTTATTTGACAAACTCCACCCGGATAACACGCAGAAACAAAAGCCAACAACAGAACATTCAAATGTTTTCACCATCCTTCAGGATATGGGTTTTGATGTCATGCCTATTTCACAGGCGCCATTTGATGCAGTTTCGCAGTCATCGGGCAGGCAAGATGAAGATGCCACGATATTGACAGGGGTTGCCGAATATTCAAGGACGATGGTAAAGAAAGCGCATCTTATGAGCAGCATATCAGAAGTAACTCATACACAGTCACTTTTGATAATACATGGGGCAAACAAAACAAAGAATATCGAAGGAACTGTAGTCATTGATGATAAAGAACTTGAAAAATTCAATGATAAAGATGATTTCATTGAACTTCTCCAGGAGAGACGGGGAAAGATAAAAGTCTCTTGATATCTAATATTCTAATTCTAATTATTTCTCAGCCAGCAGGCAAATCTCTTCGGCATCGCTATTGTACCCTATTAATCCGGCATGACGCGTCCAGTTGATAATTATCCTGAAATAACTTTCAATATCGTTCGTAGAGATGCTGTTATTGATAAACTTAATAGCATCCCCTTTTTTCATCCTCTGCTCATCGGATTCCAAAAGTTTATTTCTCAGTTCTTTTATCAGCTCTACGCCTTTTACTTTATCCCTGATTATCTTTTTTCTTTCGCGAATGCCCATTTCAAGAAACATTTTAGCATCAGCGGTCAGTTCGATATTTCCATTCTTAACTTCAACAAAACCCAGCAATTCTGCTCCATCAATGGAGGGGAGTATCTCATCAAGCTCAAGGTCAAAGTCGCCAGCAAGACGCGCCGCATCTTCCACGCCCCCGGCATCATTAACCGCTTCGAGCAGACCAATTATTTCGCTTATTGTTACTTTTGGGAATATCATATACAATTATACTATGAGTGAATAGACTTTATCAACCCATCGATAGAATTCCGGATCTTTCCTGTTCCGTGGTCTTGTTAACTCGATCTTTAGATCAGCCATCACTTTTCCGGGACGGGGTGAGAGAATGATAATGCGATTAGCAAGATATACTGCCTCCTCTACATTGTGGGTTACCATGATTACAGCATCCGGAGGCATGTTCTTTTCGGCCCAGAGCATCAGCAGGTCATCTTTCAGGTTCTGGGACGTTAAAGCGTCAAGAGATGAGAAAGGTTCATCCATGCACAGCAAAACAGGTTCAACAGCCAGTGCCCTTGCAAAACCCACACGCTGTTTCATCCCCCCCGAAAGTTCTCTTGGGTAAACTCTTTCAAAGCCATCAAGACCTACTGCTTTTATATATTTGCTAGCGATCTCGTCCTGTTCTTTTTCTTTAATACCCAGAGCCTCAAGCGCAAGCTTTATATTTTCTTTAACAGTGAACCAGGGGAAAAGGGCAAAGTTCTGGAAGACCATAGCTACCTTGGGATTATCTGCCGCGATTACTTCCCCTTTAAAAAAGACTTCACCTGAAGTGGGTTTTTCAAGTCCCACGATTATTCGCAAAAGCGTGCTTTTCCCGCATCCCGATGGACCGACTATGCAAATAAAATCGTTATCATCAACCTGGAAATTAATATTATCCAGAGCCAGTATCTTATTCCCGTCAGATTCATAGGTCTTGGAAACACTTCTTATTTCGGCCAGCATTCATACCTCAAGTTTATATTTCGACAGCGCCTTCCTGTATAGCGGCTGCCAGATTAGTTTATTCAATATTATAATTGTTACTGACATACTTAAAACAGATAATATGACCATGCCCGGATCAGGCAACTCGAATGTTGCCCTGTCAAGCAGGTATCCTATCCCGAACAAATGGTACACATTGCCATTGAATGTTATATATTCAGCTACGATCAGGGTATTCCATCCTCCTCCCCAGGCGGTGATGCTGCCGGTAACGAATGACGGGAACATGGCTGGCAGAAGGACCTTTTTCCAGTAAAGTTTTCCTTTGATCCCGTATGATAATGCAACATTTTCCAGGTCATTAGATATCGATTTCACTCCCGCGATAAGATTAAAAAGCATATACCATTGCATTCC
>JAPZAP010000121.1 GCA_027460585.1 Candidatus Methanoperedens sp.
CTCTTTCATTGCCCGGCTCACTTCTGCCATCTTGGTGGCTTGCTGGCTTACGCCTGTAGCAATATCCTGGGTTGTGCTTGATATCTGGTCCGTGGAAGCTTTCATCTCTTCGCTTGATGCAGAGAGTTCCTGGGCTGTTGAAGAGACGTCCATAGCTGATCGTTGCACTTTGCCAAGTACGCCTTTTAAGCTTGTGGTCATCAACTGGATAGCGCTGCCAAGCTGTCCAACTTCGTCTTTAGAATCACTCGTTACCATTACTGTAAGATCGCCGGCGGCGACTTGATTTGAGGCGTTGAGCATTCTGTCCATTGGTTTTGTTATCGCACGGGAGATGTAGAAACCAATGCCGAATCCAATGATCGCAGCAATAATGCTTATAGAGATTATCATCAGTATAGCATTATGTTCTATGTCTGCCGCCTGTTGTTCTGATACCTTCATCGATGCAGCCTGGAGGTTTTCAAAATCCTGCATCGCCTTCTGGAGATTCTGATTGTCCTGGTCCAACTTATCCATCGAAGCTACTACATCTGCATTTTTTTGAAGTTTTGCAGCGTCAACTGTCTCTATGAATTTCGTTGCCGAGGCTTCGCTTTGTAATTGAAGTTGTTCGATTCCCGCCAACATCTCTTTTTCTTTAGGATCAAGATTCATAGCTTGTAATGATTTCTGAGCCTGTTCAAAATCCTTGAGTGCCTGTTGATGAGCCTCTTTTGCTCCAGCCTGTCCAAGTCCGTACGAATTTAACGAGTCGCTGGAAGTAAGAATCGCGGTCTGCATATTTGCAATGTTTTCTTTCATGACAAAATCATTATTCACGATACTGCTCAGCTCCGCGTTTACCGAAGCGACACCATTATATCCTACAAATCCTACAATAGCAAGAAGTATTACGACGGCGGTAAACCCGCCGATCAACTTTTTGCTTAAAGACATATCTTTTATACTTACCATTTTTATTCTCCGTTTAATTTTTATATGTTTATTTTATTACTGCATGATTGTCAGTTGCCTTGATTATTGGGTTAACTCCTGCAAAATCACCTTATAAACTAAATCGTTTTTTAATTAATTTTATAGATATTTCATATTTCATACATCATCTATATCATTATAATGATACTAACGATTAATTGATATAATCTGTATATAATGAATTTCCCCACTATTTCCCCAGTTTTTTATTTACATTGAGTTATTATAATTGTCTTTCATTCTATATATGTGGAGCTAACTGAATTCATAGTCACTCGATAAGAACCCATTAAAATTCAAAATCTATATTATTCGATATGAAATATGAATCCGAAGATCTTTCATTAACTTTCCCTATTATTCCATTTTTTATAAGGATCTTAATATGATGCCTGATCGTTTTATAATCCATTTTCAAGAGTGTTGCCAATTGATGGGCATTATAGGATTTGTCAGAAAGATGTTTCAGGATCAAAGCACGGGTCTTTCCTCCGCGTGTACCCTGGATCAGATGACATAGAAGCTTCTGTTGTTTATTGGATTTTTTCAGTTCTTGTTTCAATAATCGGTTTTCAGTAATATCCCTGGCTACACCATGTATTGCTGAAATCCGGTCATTATCTTTTATGACCCTGTTTCTAAACTCTATGAATATATGTTTTTTATTTTTTGTTATTAACTCAAGAACTGCGGGTTGTTTGACAGGCTCGCCGGATATGTATTTATTGATTATGTCTTTTGCAATTCCAAGACTTTCCGGGGTCAGCCAGCAGGATATATTAGTACCAATTAATTCATCCTTTGTGGCACATTCAAATATCTTGCATAATGCATTGTTAACGGTAAGAAAAAAGCCGTCAGTGTCATGTACATAGATACCGTCATTTGCATTTTCAAAAAGTTCCCGATAATTTTCTTCGGATTCATCACGCTGCCGCTTAAGAAGTAATTTCTCCGCTTCATACAGCCGCAATTCCCTGTCTTTCAATTCTCTTTCCATCTTATGTTTATAGAGAGCTATCTCAATATTGGTACGAAGATCCCTTTCATTGAATGGTTTGATGATATATCCGAAAGGCTCTGTGATTTTTGCCCGTTCCAGAATATTTTCCTCTGAATTAGCGGTGAGATATACAACCGGGATATTGAAACGGGAACGTATAATCTCCGCAGCCTCTATTCCATCCATTTTACCTTCCAATACAATATCCATCAGCACCAGATCCGGATTATTCTTTTCTATCTCTTTAATGGCATTTTCACCTGAAGAAACGATTGAAGGAACCGAATATCCCATATTTTGCAGGCTTTTTCGGATATAGTCGGCAACGATTATTTCATCTTCAACTACCAGGATTTGGTTGTTTGCAGTCATTTCATCCCTTTAAAACTAATTTTAAATTCTGTCCCTATACTTCGATCTAAATCGATCTTGCCATGGAGTTGAGCTTCTGCCAGCATAGTAATAAGATGCAGTCCAAGTGAGTGGGTATTTCTAAAATCAATATCAGATGGGATGCCCACGCCATTATCGCTGAATATGAGTTCAACTATATTTTCATCATTGAGGTGTGCAGATACTTTGATTTCGCCATTTCTATCTCCAGGAAATGCATGTTTCAGGGAATTGGTGATCAACTCGTTTATAATTAACCCGCATGGGATCGCAAGATCAATACCAAGTGAAACATTCTCGATATCCAGGAACAGTTCAATTCTCCCTGCGACTTTGCTATACTGGAATAAACTATTTGCCAATTCCCTGATGTATTTATTTAAATCGATTTTTGCCAGGTCTTTGGAGCGATAAAGGTTTTCATGAATAAGCGCCATTGAGTTTATCCTGTTTTGGCTATCCCTGAAAATTTCCACATACTTTTCATCCTTGATATTTATTGACGCAAGTCCAAGCAGACTGGAAATGACCTGCATATTATTCTTTACACGGTGATGGATCTCCTTTAAGAGTATTTCTTTCTCTTTAAGGGATGCCTTGATTTGTTCCTCGGCATGCTTGCGCTCGGTAATATCTCTGATTGTTGCCTGTCCTACCAGCTTCCCCGCAAATACAACATTATTCCCGGTCAAATCTACCGGGACTATCCTGCCGTCTTTTCTCAGTACAGGCAAATCATTTAAAGTCGCAGATCCTTTTTGCATTCCTGCTTTAAATAAAACAATAATTCTTTCAATCTCCTCTTTTGGATGAAGCTGAAAGATTTTCATAGTCAAAAGCTCATTTTTAGTGTAGCCTGTAAGTTCCTCAGCCTTTTTATTTACCTCTACAATATTTCCTTCAATGTCAATTAATATAATTGCATCCCCTGAATAATTCATCAAAGCACGATATTTTTCTTCAGATTCTCGCAACGCTTCCTCTGCCCTCTTGTGCTTTGTGATGTCCTTCATTGTCCCCATGCTCGCTGTCCTGCCGCGATACGCTATAAGTCCAACGTTCACGTTTGCAATGATTCTTGCCCCGTCTTTATGCAGTAGGTTAAGCTCATACTCTTTGGGGACATTTTCTCCAGCCAGCCGCCGTGAATAATTATCTATAACCCTTCCCTTGTCCTCAGGCGCAATAAAATCAAGGAAATCCCTGTGAAGAACTTCTTCCACCGAGTAGCCAGCCAATATTGCAAACGACTCGTTGACAAATTGCAGTTTACCATCCTGGATAATAAATATGCCATCCTGCATATTGTCGATTAACATGCGGTATTTTTTCTCAGATATCGAAATCGCTTCTTCAGCCTTCTTGCGCTCGGTAATGTCCCTGAAAATTCCCAGTATTGCCTTCCTGCCCGCATATTCTATAGCACTCCCGGTTATATCCACAGGAACTATTTTGCCATCTTTTCTGAGCACCTGTCCATCATTTAAATTGGCTGAAACCTTAAAAGCGGCAATAGTTCTTTCAAGCTCTTCTTCCGGATGAATTTTAGCGATGTTCATATTCGAAAGTTCTTCTTTGGTATAGCCCAGAAGTTCTTCCATTTTCTTATTCACTTCCAGCACATTTCCGTTCATATCAGCCAGTATTATCGCATCGCCAGCCTCGTTCATTAAAGCGCGATATTTTTCTTCCGATTCATGAAGCGCCTTTTCTGCAAGCTTGCGCTCGGTGATGTCGGTGATCATTGCCTGTTTTGAAATTGACCTGTCCTCATGGTATATTGGGGTATTTACTATGTAATACCAGCGATTGTCCTTGGGACTTTGCACTTCCCACCGGACGGTTTCACCCCGGAAAATCCTGTCATTCACGCACCAGGGGCAGATAGAATCACGCTCATGCAGTACCTTATAGCAATAATCTCCGACCCCATTATAGCCTGTACGCTTGATAAGCTGTGAATTCATGAATTCAACACGGTAATCCTTAGAACAGATATACATCAATCCGTCAAAACCTTCTATCATCGCACTGAGCTTTGCCTCTCTTTCCCTCAAAGTCTCCTCAACATGCCTGCGTTTTTCCTCTGTTGCGATAGCGGAGGCGATAACACCCATAAGCCATTTATCATCCTCGCCCGGAGAAAAGTCATTTTGATAGACAACACAGAGCGAACCCACATAATCGTCACAGAATTTGACCGCCTTGCCAATATAGGTTTTCAGATTATATGCCCTCACGTTAGGGTCGGTGCGTGCGTACAGGGTTTCAGGCAGGTTGTGAATAACCAGCATTTCTTCACTTCCGCGAGTGATCACGTCATAGCAGATGTGCCCTTCGGGTTTGTCCACCGAATTGTAATCCTGCGGTGTGTTCCATTGTCCCAACGAACATAACATCCCCTGGTCAAGACGATTGTATAGAGCGCAGGTTGCTCCCATGAGTTCCCCGCAAAGGGCGGTGAGACGGTTAATATTCTCAAGAGGTTCCGGGCTAAAGTTCAAAAAGCACCCGTTCAGCTTCGAAAGCCTTTCCTCAGACTGCTTTCGCCTGGTGATGTTCTGGGCTATGCCGCGCAGCCCTACGATCTGACCTTTTGTATCGCGCTTTGCTTCGCCCATGACAAAAATCCATCGTCTGTTTTCACCCGGATTTACAAGTTCCAATTCAAGTTCATAAGGTTCACCGGTTTGCATTGTCTTGAATACCGCTTCCTCAAGTCTTTTTGCACTCTCAGATGTATATATTTTCAGATGTTCCAGATAGTTAGGGGTAGGCAGCTTCGGATCGATGTTATAGATACGATAGTACTCCGGGGACCATGTAATTATATCGGTTATGGAATTCCAATCCCAACTGCCGATATGTGCCACACGTTGTGATTCGTTGAATTCGAAATCTCTTCTGCGTATCTCCTCCTCTGCCCGCTTGCGATCGGTGATGTCATGGAATACGTTGTAAAAAGCTTGTTTCCCTTTGTAAATAATAGGTATAGACATCAATTCAACATCTACTATTGTACCGTCAATCCGGACGAGCTTTTCTTCAAGCGAAGATGCAGTTATCCCTTCTTTCTGAAGTTTTATCCTTTTCATTACAATTTCATGATAATCAGGATGCACAAAATCAATAACAGGTTTTCCAATGAGGGCTTCAGGGTCTTTAACTCTCAGCATTTTTGCTCCTTCCTGATTAGCAAAAACGATAATACCGTCGCTGTGTATGCTTATCCCATATGGGGAGAACTCAACAAGGCAGCGGAAACGTTCCTCACTCTCCCGTAGCTTCTCTTCAGCCAGCTTGCGTTCGGTGATGTCTTCAAACGTGACAGCGAACTGCCCGCACTTTGGACTGAAAACTACGCCGGCAAAATACTTGTTGTTTGTGGGTGAGAACTGTTCATACGGCCTGGAATGTCCATCGATAGCGACCTTGCCAAAAATCTTTACCCACTTGCTCAATTCTTCTGATGGCAGGAATGTGCTTGCTGGTTTTCCGACGACGTCTTCTTTGCTCAAGTTTAGGATTCGTTCGAAGGACTTATTGACATCAAGCGTGATGTAGTCAATTGGTTCACCTTCCGTATTGCAAATTAATTCTTGAATACTGCACCCTGAAACCATTTCTGAGAATAGATTTGAAAACATCTCTTCCGACTGACGCATACGCTCTTCTGCCCGTTTGCGATCCGTGATGTCCCGCAGATAAGCCACAATCCACCCGTCGTCTTTGGGGTGGTACTGGACGCTGACTTCGACATCAAAAATACTCCCATCCTTGCGGCGGTGCAAAGATTCAAAACGCTCCTCACCCTGCGCCTTAACTTTATGGATGTGGTCGGCTGTGATAATGTTTGTTTCAACTGCTTCCAGATCGGAAATGCTCATTGTTAGCAGTTCCTGCTCACTGTAACCGCTCATCCGGCAATAAGCCTCATTGACTTCCAGCAGATGCCCCTGCATGTCTGTCATCCAGAAGCCGTCCATGGCTGTCTGGAGGATGATCCGGTGCCGTTCCTGGCTTTCTTCGATTTGTTTTCTTGTTTCAATTTCCTTTATCTTTTTCAACCCGCTTTCGGAGATGATGGCAATCAGCCCTTTCATGAAAAAAATGTAGCTGTTAAGTTGTTCCTGCGTCCATATCGGCACTTTTTTTACAGCCTCAAGATATGCATCTTCGTCAAATCCATACTTTTTGGCTTGCGACCTGAAAAATTCCATGTCCGGCTTTTCCAGGAAGAACTGACCGGTGAAGAAATTTCCATAATGGATGCCATCGATGATGATGGGAGTGGCGTTGTCCACCAGCCCGTGCGGGCAACGGTAACTCACGGTGGGATTCGCCTCATGCAGATGACTCAGGATATATTGATCGCTCTGGATACAATGTCGTTCACATTCTTTGTTTTTTCTGTGGAATTGTCTGCAAATGTCCTGCCAGCCGGTGGCGGTCAGGATGTTGCCCTCGTTGTCAATGATCGCTGAAGGAAAGGAGTAGATTTCATTCAGCCTTTCCTGCAGCTTCTGGAAAAGTTTCATGTCTATAAGATCTTGCAGTTTAAATTTCATGATACGGCTCCGGTTGTAAGTTTAATTATGTATAATCATATTCTGTTTCATCGGATTTGCCCGGTAGTGTTCTCATTTAACCCTTCGTTTCAGCATCATTTATCACTGTTTTATGATTGTTCTACTTGTCATAATATATAATCTTAATCTCCGACTATTATGGACATGATTAACAGTAGGAATATAAAATAACTGTTGCCCCCTGGAAATTAACACTGAGAAAAAAAGAAAAATCAAGATAAACAGTCAGAATGATCTGAGCTAACCCATATACATATGAGGACTAATTCCATTTTTTATCCCTTATTTGAAAAATGCTAATATCCATAATATAAACGGATTTGTGAAAAAGGTGTAAAAAAAATTATCTTTTATGATGGATTTTAAAACCATCAAGAAGTCCTGGAATTTCCGATGCCCTGCCTTTCCTGATAAATTTAGGAAGTTCAGTCAAAGAAGGTTTTTTCTGGGGGGTATGTGTTTCAATTTCCTCTATGTCATTATCAAATCCAGGCATAATACCTGAAACATCGGCTTTTTTCACAAAAACATCCGGCTTTTGCAGGGCTTTACTTGCATCGACGCCCGTATCCTTGCTGGTCTTGCCTCTGGTCTTGCCATCCGAATAATAAGAATCCGCCAATTTAATACCCAGTTTCGAAGCTTTGTTTATGAGATCATTATATTCTCTTAATACCCAGCCAATCTCGGAATGGCCCCTGAGTCCCACATCAAAGCCGAGTTCATATAATTTTTTTGTAATCTCAGCCTTTTCCTTTTCTGCACCCTTGCTGGTAATAACTAAAACCCCTTTACTTGCTTTTAATAGGCTTTGAAACCTTCAGGCCCTTATCTGTGAATTCAATAGCCCGCATTTCACAATCATGCTTTGTCCCTCGCATTTTTATGATCTGCAAAGCCCTTACCATATTTCCCTGCTTGTCCATGAAATTATGCAGGAATATCACACCGTGGGAAGCAAATTGTTCTATGGTATAAGCATCGGGTTTTGTAAGTTCGGAAAGAAGGATAGTAGTACATCCCAGGTTTTTCAGGTTACGGATGAACCTGCCAATCGATCGCTCTTCAGAGGCAGGATTCTGGGATGTGAATCTGATAGAAGACAAAGAATCAACCACTAATCTTTTGAGACCAAGGTTTTTTACCTGGGTTTCCACTTCCTTAAATACAGAAAATGGAGTTGGTGGCGTATTCACCCGTGATTCACCCTGTTGCTGCTGGTAATCGGGAGTGATAAGATTTGTTATCTCATCGTATTCCCCATAATTCGCAGACGGACCAAGATCTATAAAGAACAGTTTTTTCTTTTTCTCCAGGTCATCAGTGTGAATAGCATAACGAAGCATATCCTGTCTTATTGTTTCAACGCTTTCCGATAACGCAATATATGCGCCTGGTTCACCCTCAAGCGCTCCTGCTGCAAGAAACTGGACGCTAAAAGTAGTCTTGCCGCTTCCCGGTGATCCGCTGATAAGATATTGCCTGCCCTGGAGCAGACCACCTTCAACGAGTGGGTCAAATCCTTCGATTCCTGTTTTAATTCTCATAATAATTCTCACAATATGTAGTATTTGAGTTTGATTTTTGAATATATAAACGCAATTGTGAAAAGTGTGTGAATCATGCTTAATAACACGTACATTCAAAATACAAAAAATATAATAACATATAATAACATATTGATAAAAAAGAATTCGAAGGACAGGGCATGTTTGAGGATATATCAGCAAAATTTAAAAAATTGAAGATGCCTGAGGAGTCACTAATAAAGAAAATCGAGCGCATCAAAAAGACCCCGGAATCCGGAATTTCCGCCGGTTCCCCTGCTTCTCCTACTTCTCCTGGCGCAACGACGGCATTGCCGGATATTTCAGAGCAGCTCAAGAAAACCCAGGAGGAGATGACTCAAAAAATAGAAGAGATTGTCAAATCAAAAACTGAACAGATCAATACAAGTGTCGAAGCTATCAAAGAGTTCGATGTCAAATTAAATAAGCTGGAAGGTACGGTTTCATCCAGTAAGAATACAGTGGGGGAATTTAAAGAAAGGCTTGATAAGATAGATGAAAGCCTGCTTGAATTATTGTCCCTGTATGAAGTGGTTTCAAGTACAGTAAATCCTTTTGTTGGCGATAAAGGAACGCCTACTATCGAGAAACTTGAACAGATGGAAAAAAAACTGGAAACCCTGAGCCAGAAACCGTCCGAATTTCCTGCCAATATGAAAGAGGAATATGACATAAAATTCAAAGCGCTTGAGGGAAGCCTTGAAGAATTAACGACATTAATGAGTACAGCACCTGCACAATTGAACCAGGAAGATATAATAAAAAATGTTTCTACGCAGGTACTGGAACAAATAAGACCATTCCTTGATCAAAAATTACAGGAACTGGAAGCTGCTCAAATGGCTGCTGCAACTATTCCTGCTTCGCCTGCTGCCACTCCTTTGCCAGTATCGGGAACAGCCGTGAGGATGGAAGCAGAAAAAGAGCAATATTATGACGAAAACGTAAAATTGCAGTCATTTGATAATAAGGCTGAAACTTCTATAATCCTGCTTAACTGGATAGAATTCCTTCTTGAAAAAGTAGGACGGAATAACCTTTCTGAAGTACTTGAATATTACATCGACATTGGATGGATAAGCGAGGAAGTCTGTGAAAAAATGATAGCATATGCCAATGGGATTGATTATTATGTGGAAAGACCTACATGGAAACTTCTCCCTGAAGACCATACGAAATCCCTGATGTTTATAGAACAGTTAAAAGGAAGGAAACTTGATAAATCCATGCTCTCAAAACTTGAAAGAGATGTGGAAAAGGTTATCCGCACCAATGAAGTTTATGCTGTCTAAACGCTCATGCATGAAGGATGAAAAGCGAAGTTTTTCATGGGAAAGACCTGTTGAGCACTTTTGAACACAATTTATGAAATAATTTTTTTTCCAGGAATTTTGTAAGCCCATCTGCTGAAACTATTTATATAATAAGTTTCTTCAGATTTGCTCTTTTCAATAAATATAATATTTCCTTCCTGTACTTCGCCAGATTCTAATTTGAAACTTACGGTATCTCCGATATTGTATATCATAAATTCACCTCACCAGGTTAATAAAACCTGGTACTATCCTAATCCAATTAAATAAATGATTCACACCATTATAAGAACTTTTTGATTTATTCAGCTTTTTCAGTATCATCGTATTGTTACGACAATCAAACCTTTACGATATATGCCCTTATCTGAGTGTAAAATCTACATCATACCCCTTTATTTCGAGTGGAAAGTTTTAGTGCTACTTTTTTCACAACATACTATTTATCAGTGCTACTAAGTACATGATTATGTTGAGTATCATTGCAGAATACTACCCGATTTCGAGAAAAGTTTGCAATACAATCAGTGCCTAACTGAAAAGAAAACGATACTTAACCAATGTGAAAAGAGCAGGTTGGGGAAAATGGGAGCATGTGGGGGTGGTATTCATTTTTGCAAAGATGACTCTATGTAAAATGATAACGGACATTGAAATGAATGAAGTGATTAGTTATGGAAGAAATACAAAATATGGCGATATGGGAAGAACTGAATGAGATTGAACTTCAAAGAGCATCCTATCTTATTGATTTGGATGATTTAGCATTCGAAATTCATTCAGGATTTTAGTTATAGTGCAGTTACACTCCCATTGAATGTTGACATCCCATCAGAAAAGTTTCTTGATAATAGTATCAAATGATGTCGGATCAAGCAGTATTATCAATCGTCCCACCTTATTGGGTCCAAATGCGAGATGTGTAGCAAGGACGAACTCCACTTTTCCTCCAATATCTTTCAATGCGGATTCTGCGATCTGTGATGATTGACCTGTCTTGAATGATGGGACATTCAACAAAAAAGGCACCTCTATATATTCTGATATCGCGCTGACATACTGCCCTCCGAAAATATTTGCGATCTCTTTTAATGTGGAAGAAATATCATCTGTGAATTCCTTTACATAAGCTTCAGGAGCATTACAGAGGAGTTCGTTCGCAACATCAAGAGCATCCTGCTTTGAAATATATATCTGCATTTCCCCATTCACATCACCTGAAGGACCCTTCCCGTTAAGTCCGACTCCTATCATCACAACATTGTCGCCAAGGCTTAATATTTCATCCTTTAGTTCATCAACCGGAAGTGTGCGCAACTGTGAATGTTTCGCCTCCTCTTCCTCCCCTGATAACTGGGTGACAGCAGAAGCAGCTTTTGTCATCCCTGACATGCCGATATCGCTCAGGAGCTGCACAGCTGAATCCACAGATCGCTTTCCATCAGTTCCAGGTTCCACATGGGGTGGCACGAATTCCGGCATTGCTTGTGGTTTTGTCTCCGGTATCACCTCCGCCTTAATTTCTGGTTTAGCCTCGGATCTAATTTCGGTTTTTTTCTCTATTGTTACCTTTTCCCTGACTGGTTCAGTTTTCGGTTCAGGCCTGGTTTCCTTTGCTTTTATTTCTGGCTTTGGCGGTTCTGGTATTTTCACGGTCGACTGGACTGGCTCTTTTGCCGGTTTAGATTCAGGTTTAATTTCCCTGGCTTTTACTTCAGGTTTTGGCGGTTCCGGTATTTTTGCCGCAGGCTCAACAGGCTCTTTTACGTGTTTAATATCAGGTTTAATTTCTCTTGTTTTTATTTCCGGCTCAGGCTGTTCTTGAATTTCCAGATAATCGGGTTTTTGGGTTTCATCAAATTCTTCCTCATCCCTGGAATACGCTTGCGGTTCAACATGTCTTTCCCTTACCGGGAATTTTTTGTATTGCCGTTTAATTTCTTTCCCCTGGATGACTTTTTCCTCTGGGAACTCTTCTGGTTCTTCAATATCTTCATAAGTAGATTCTTCCCGGTGAGTTTCAAAATCCTGCGGGATTTCATATTCAAGAGGCTTAGCCTTCTTTACATATTTTATTCTTGTCTTTCTCTTGCCAGTGTCACTTACTCTTCTTTTACTTTCCCTTCTTTCAACTTCCGGGATGGTTTCAATCTTATATGTCTCCCCAATTCCATTCTTGTCTTTTGTTGACACATGGAGCCAGACTGAACTTGTCTTATTGTCACCATTGTTATTTTTATATCTAAATAAAATATCGATCGAAACTGGCCCATTTGATTCTTTCCTCAATCCCAGGATGATTTCTCGCAATTCATCTTCCAGGATCGTGCCAAGATTACCTGAATCCCTTAACAGGACATCCCTTGAGAACTGTGTCGTATTCACAAAATCGGTTTGTGAAGCTTCGTCTTCCACACGAGAGAGATAATTACATTCCATATCCGGAGGAACAGCAAGTGTCAGAAGTGGGACAGCGATGTCCGAAAAATCCGGTTCATCTTCTTCTCCTATACCATGTCTTTTATCAGCTTCTGTTGATTCTATCCTTGTAATTGCTTCCCGCGCATGTTTCCTGAGTTCAGTTGAACCGTTTCTCATTGCAGATCTTAATGAAGACAGAGCGCGCTTATCTCCTATCCTTCCAAGCGACCACGCGGCGTTTATCCTTACATTATCGATAGGGTCATTTAAAAGACCTATCAATGGAAGAACAGCTTTCACGTGCCCGATTTCACCAAGAGCCCAGGCAGCATTTGACCGGATCTGTATATCATCAGTCTCAAGAAATCCAACCAACGGAACAATAGCTTTCTTGCTCCTCAATTCCCCGAGCATTCTTATGGATTCGCGGCATTCTTTTATATCGCCGGTATCGAGGATACCCAGTAAACCCTCGACGTCATGGCGTTTTTTCATTTCTCGTAGATCAGTATTATCCAAAGGCAATTTAATTCCCTCTTTCGGGGTAATAATCGATTATATATGATTTTTAATATCCCTGCTAATTGTCCGATTATGTAATTGTCTTGAATTCACACAAATATAAATGGGGGTGTGAAGATGTATATATTTTATATTATCTAGAAAAGAAAAAGAAAGAAGATTATTGTGGAATAATTTTTCTTCCCGAAATTTTGTAAGCCCATCGGCTGAAACTATTTATATAAAATATCTCTTCATAGCTGCTCTTTTCGATAAATTGGATATTTCCTTCCTCTACTTCACCGGATTCAAGTTTGAATCTTACTGTATCTCCGATATTATGTATCATTTATTCACATCACCAGGTTGATCAAAACGGGTACCTTCCTGATCCACAAAATTATTAATTCATACTACCATAAGAACTTTTTGATTTATTCAGCTCTTGCTAGTAGTATCATTTTGCAATTGTAATCAGAACTCCACGATATATGCACTTATTTGAGTGTAAAATCATATTTTACACCTTTATTTCAAATGGAAGTCATTTAGTGCTACTTTCTTCACAACATACTATTTAACAGTACTACTATATCATCATAATGTAGATGCTCATTGCAGAAACTACCTGATCTAGAGCAAAGTATGCAAAACAGTCGCTTTTTGCTTAATTAGAAACAAAGGGATATTTGATAAAAGTAAAATGAGCAGGTTGGGGAAAACAGAAAGCAATTGAGGGTAGTATTAAATTTCTGCAATGAGACTCCATTCAAAATGACAGCGGGACATTGAAAAAAATGAAGTGAGGAATTATGATAATAAAACAAAATCTAGCGATATGGGAAGAACTGAATCTGGTACAAAGCATAAATTCACCAATGGAATTTCATCGGTCATCGGTTAAGCCCACCAGTCATCCCTGAATCGATATCTATTGACATGGGGATCAAGTGCCTGACTTGAATAGACATTCATGACCGTTTCAATAGTTCTTTCAATGCCACAATAACGAAGTATCAGAGTAAG
>JAPZAP010000122.1 GCA_027460585.1 Candidatus Methanoperedens sp.
CCCCTATATGATGATTGTTATGATACTATATTCGCCAAAGTATTAAAAATATCCTTTGTTAATTACTAGAGTGATTTCTGTGGTTAAACTTGTATAAACTCCAAAGAAGGTTTTGATGTGGTAAAAAAGCCCCGGGAGGGATTTGAACCCTCGACCTAGAGATTACAAATCTCTCGCTCTGCCAGGCTGAGCCACCAAGGCTTATTGAAAGGCTTTCGCCTCTAAGGATGGAATCAGACTTAAAAGCTTCGGTTATCCAAAATATTACCTGTACCCACATTCTCTTTTTACTTTCATCAGGTCCCCTGTTTTTGTCGAAGTCAGGAGTTCAAATATTATTAGAAGCAAAAAGAAAAAAAACAGGTTCCATGCTGCGCTCACTGCGCCTTTATCAATTGCTATCAACGCTGCGATCAATGGCGCTGCAAGAGTTCCGATAACACCAGTTAAATGCATAATCGCCCTTTTTCCGCCCGATGCTTTAAGATATGAGATTTGATCGATACGCAGCGTTGGCTCGAGACGCGCAGGACCATTGAGGTAATAATGTGTGAACCTGATACCAAATAAAGCGCCTGTTATGTAATGTGAAAGCGGGTGAAGGGTGGCCATCAAAATAAGGGCACTGATATACAACATCCAGTTTGAGTTTGCCTGGAATGCCAAAATTACAGCGGCGATTGTGATAATCAATTCCAACAGGTTCCCCAGAGCGACATTCATCGTGAAAGAAACGTTTTCTCCAAACCTCTTCCTGCTGGTTTTTTCTATAAGACCGAGCAGCTCATCATCCTGGACCTGATCTTTTTTCACCTGATTTATAATATCCCTGAAGACTTTCCCATTATAGTCAATTTCAATTTGTTTCAATCGCTCTTTTAATTCTTCGTGCATTTTAATTACGCCCAACAGTTATAGTCAGATCTTTACTATCAATAACTACACCTTTATTATTATCCACTGCCTCTACTATCACGGGGTATGTTATATTGCTGCCTGCCGGGAGATATGCTCTTATATCTACGTTCCTGCGCCCGGAATCCTCACCTGAACGCAGGATACCGGTAGAATAGCTTCCAGGAGTGAAATTGAGATATGGCCTGTCCGAATCATTGATTTTGAAGCGAACAACCGCGTCAATGTTAGAATCCCCCGAATTGTTGACGCGTATCTTTATTTGTTTAACCTCGCCATTTTTTACGATTATATTCGAAGGTTCAATATCAAGGATTACGTTCTTATTTACAGGTGTATTTTTCTCGGACGATAAGCACCCTGCAAATAGTGCCGATACCACAAGAATTGCGACAATTATTATTTTCATACCCTACGGTATTGTAGTTTTAGTATTATTTATTGCTTCCTATTCTTCTTGACGTTACATTACATGTTGGTGTAATTTTTGGCAGTATCCTGAATTTCATGAATAGATGTCATTTTGAGTGTATGTCTTGAAAATCCCGCATCTGCGCCTCAGTGGCTATATCATGATTTTATAGACAGGATCGACAGGATTTACAGGATTTGACACAAAAATCGTATCCTGTCGATCCTGTAAATCCTGTCAAAGGTCACGATTTGTTGGATACTAACAGTCAAGTTCACTTTTATTCAACAACACAAATTGAAACGTCCTTATTCTTCCGAAGATTATGCGGTGTTCACTCCCAGCACCTGGGTATGTCCAGACCGACTATATCTCTCAATACCAGCGTTGCATCGCCTGTGTCTATCCTGCCGTTGCAGTTCATGTCGCCTGTTGGCAGCATGGGCAGGTATTCCGCGGGTATTGGTAAATCGACGACGTATCTGAGGAATAATGTAGCATCTCCTGTGTCCAGCACACCGTTCCTGTTCACGTCGCCCCTTATTTCTGTTGTCGACTTGTTTGCAAGCGGAAGGTAATCTATGTTATCAGTAGCAAGCGTGTATGGTGAATCGCATATCCCATCGCTATTCGCATCAGTGCATGTCTGGCTGAAACCTGTGCAGCCTGGGTTTCCCCAGAAATTGCCGCCGAGGTAGGAACCGCCGATGATGTTTGTGCCAGGGGTTTTGGTGGTATTCCAGTTGTTGTTTCCATCAATTTGAGCATTGTTTGTATTGTTGAAGAAGTTGTTGAAGATGGTATTTTTGCTACCGTAAGCGATTCCACTGTTCCCGTTGTAGCTTGCAGTGTTGCCGCTCAGTGTGTTGTTGCTGGAAGAGTACAGGTAAATGCCAAAGTCGTTGTTCGAGGCATTGTTGCCGCTCAGCGTGCTGTTGCTGGAAGAGTACAGATATATGCCAACCCCGTTGTCCAGAGCATGGTTTCCGCTGATGCTAATCCCGTCGTAGCTTGCGGTGTTGCCGCTCAGCGTACTGTTGCTGGAAGAGCCCAGAAATATGCCATCCCCGTTGTTCGAGGCATTTACATTTTGTATAGTTGAGCCAGTAGTATTCCAGAAAGATACTCCATACCCATTTTTACTTAAATTCATGTCTTTTATTGTCACATTTACACAGCTTACGCAGTAGAAAGTTCCTGCATTGGCAGAAGAGTCGAAAATTGTATTTTTAGCATCTTTTACATAATATATGGGTTTCCCGTCCACAAGATTACTCATGTCGATACTGTTATCAAAATCCGATTCAGAACTTCCGGATAATCCGAAATTATATGTATTCCAATACATTGAGTTATTTATGATCGTGTTGTTGCTGGAATCCAATAGATAGATGCCTTCCCAGTCGTTCCATGCATTGTTGCTGCTCAGCGTGTTGTTGCTGGAATATTGCACATAGATGCCATAGTAGCCGTTGTTCAAGACATTATTTCCGCTCAACGTGTTGTTGCTGGAAGAGTACAGATATATGCCAATCCCCTTGCTTGCGGTGTTGCCAGTTAGTGTGTTGTTGCTGGAATAATACAAAACGATGCTATCCTCCATGTCCGAGGCAGTTACATTTTGTATTGTTGAGCGAGTAGTATTCCAGAAAAACACTCCATTCCCATTTTTATTTAAATTCATGTCTTTTAGTGTCACATTTACACAGCTTACGCAGTAGAAAGCTCCTGCATTGGCAGAAGAGTCGAAAACTGTATTATTAGTATTTTTTACATAATATATGGGGTTCCCATCCACAAGATTACTCATGTCGATACTGTTATCAATATCCGATTCAGAACTTCCGGATAATCCGAAATTATATGTATTCCATGACATTATGTTATTTATGAGCGTGCTGTTGCCGGAATAGTAGAGATAGATTCCGTGGTAGAGGTTCGAGCTTGCATTGTTTCCGCTCAGCGTGTTGTTCCTCGAAGAGTACAGATAAATGCCGTCCCTGTTGTTCGAAGCATTGTTGCCGTCCAACGTGCTGTTGCTGGAATTATACAGATAGATGCCGTAGGAAAAGTTCCTGATATTCGTATTCATTATCGTGACGCCGTTTCTTCCTGAAAGATAAATCCCGTTCCCTGTATTGCTTCCTGTTATCGTATGACCATTGCCACTGAGGGTTATGCCGTCGCTGTCTATTTGTATTGTTTCGCTTAAATCAGTTGTCAGCGTGCATGTCTTTGAAGTAATATTCCATGTACCAATAGATGTGCAGTCCCCACCTGTTGCATTGTCGTTGATGGACTTTGCAGCCCCAGCCCCGCCCGCCATCAGCAACACGAGCGCCGTTATTCCCACCGCCATCCTGAGGGCATGCCCTCGCCAGATAATATTTGATGCCATTTTTCTCTACCTTCCTGCACATAATGCTTAACGATGCGTTTTTGGATGCTTTTTCGAATAGATTATATCATCACAATGATTATGAAAATTATATTCATACATTAAATAACTTTGCAGTATAAATAATTTATAACTTTTAACATAACATTGCCGACAATGCCTGCTTATACAAGCAAGTATGCAAATTAGAACTCGTGTCCGCTCCGAGCCTGCATTTAAATTTATCTCAATCCTGAGTTCATCCCTTCAAGGTCTTCTCAGATGCTCGCAATTCCCCGCCACTATTTTCTCAAGATGCCCCTCACCAGTTTCAACAATCAGCGCCCCTTCATTATCCACGCCAATGGCTTCACCATATATCGTTCGCGCCTGTGCAGTAATTTTTACCCATTGTCCGATAGTTGCAGACATGTTTCTCCACTCTTCCAGTATCTGCGGGAATCCATCTTTTTGGAATTCAGTATAAAGCCACTCAAACTCTTCCAGAAGCTTTTGGACAAACTCAACCCGGCTAATTTTATGCCCCATTTCTTTTTCAAGAGATGTTGAATTGTCCCTGAACTCTTCCGGGAATGTTCCTGTATCCACATTTGCATCAATTCCAATTCCCACAACGAGATAATCTATGATATCCACTTCAGCTCCTATCTCCGTAAGAATGCCGCAAACTTTTTTCCCATTAATAAGTACATCATTTGGCCATTTTATTTTTGCAGGAATTCCAAAGCCCTGTATGGTCTTTGCAACAGAAACGCCTGCAAGAAGTGTTATCCTGGGGGCATATACGGGTTCTATCCTTGGCTTTAAAATTATAGATAGCCATATCCCCCCGACTGGTGAGATCCATTTGCGCCCAAGGCGGCCGCGTCCTGCTGTCTGTGATTCGGCAATAATGATAGTGCCTTCAACCACTGAGGCTGCTATTTCGCGGGCTATGATATTTGTACTTTCTGTCTCTTTAAAATACTTTATATCTTTCCCGATGACTTTTGTTTTAAGTCCTGCTTTTATTTCGCCAGGCGTCAGCGTATCTGGCGTTTCATTAAGCAAATAACCGATATTTGTTGATGAATCGATCATATAACCCTCATCCTTTAAAACCTTGATATGTTTCCAGATAGCAGTTCTTGAAACCGAAAGCTCACTTGCAAGCTGTTCCCCGGAAACCGGTTTTCCTTTATTCTTAATAAGTTTCTCAAGGATTTTATCTTTAATGGTCATTTAGCCCCCATAACTTTTGCATTCTGGATGTATGTTCCAACTGCCGCTGTTATTGCCGCAACCTTTTTATCATCAGCTCCAAGCGCTGATGCAAGTGTTGCGCCCTTTTCTTTTTCGGCCAGGATTATCTTCTCAACTTCCTTTATGATATCATGGTCCTCAATAAAATGCGTGGTAAGCTCACCGCGCCTGAAATATTCGTTATTCATCACGGCTTTGTGGAAGGGAATGTTGGTAGTCACGCCCACAATTATATATTCGTATAATGCGCGTTTCATACGGGCTATGGCCTCATTCCTGTCCCTTCCCCAGACTGTAAGTTTTGATATAAGTGAATCATAGAATGGGGTTATGGTAAAGCCAGTATGCACTCCGCTGTCCACGCGAACGCCAGGGCCGCCTGATGAGCGATAATGTCGCAATTTTCCGGGCGCTGGTGTAAAGTTATTAAGCGGGTCTTCCGCATTCAGGCGGCATTCAATAGCCCATCCTCTTTGCTGGATATCCGATTGTTTGTAACTTAACTCTTCACCCGATGCGATTCTTAATTGCTCTTTCGCAAGGTCAACCCCGGTTACGATCTCTGTTATCGGGTGTTCGACCTGGAGTCTTGTGTTCATTTCCAGGAAAAAGTAATCACCTTTTGAATATAAGAACTCAATGGTTCCTGCATTGGTATAATTGATAGCAGCAGCCGCTTTGATCGCATCCGAACCCATTCGTTCCCTTAATTCAGGCGTCATTATGGGGGATGGGGATTCTTCGATCAGTTTCTGGTGCCTTCGCTGGATAGAGCACTCACGGTCACCCACGTGTATAATATTGCCATAATTATCCGCGAGTATCTGGAATTCAATATGGCGTGGCATTTCCAGGTATTTTTCGATAAAAACCGTTGCATCCCCGAACGATGATTTTGCAACCCTTTGCGTGGATTCAATGGTTTCATGAAGTTCTTCGGTTTTTCGGACAACTTTCATGCCAATACCTCCGCCGCCTGCTGATGCCTTCACAATAACAGGATATCCTATACTTTCCGCGACCTTGACGGCATCATCAAAGTTATTGATGCCATTCTTGCTTCCAGGGATGACCGGGATACCTGCGGCTTTCATGGTCTTTTTTGCTGCGATCTTGCTTCCCACGCTTTCAATGGCATGGCTTGAAGGACCTATGAAAATAATTCCTTCTTTTTCGCACCTGTCTGCAAATATCTCATTTTCCGATAGAAAACCATAACCCGGATGGATAGCCTCAGCGCCGGTTTTATGCGCCACTTCAATGATTTTATCTATATTCAGGTAACTCTGCGCCGCAGGCGCAGGACCAATAGGAAATGCTTCATCCGCGTACTTTGCAAAAAGGGCATTCTTATCTACTTCGGAATATACAGCCACGGTTTTTACATCAAGTTCCCTGCATGCGCGCATGACACGGATCGCTATTTCACTGCGGTTGGCGATTAGTATTTTTTTAAACATGTCTGATCCTTATGATTCATATGCATACTATGGGTTATTAGAGGGCATTGGTTCTAATTATTAAGCGTATATTAATCTGCCTCTAGGTTTTGGAATATTTCTTCCAAGTTCTTTAGCGGTCTCTCTCCATTCCTTTATGATGACAAGAGTGTTTGTTATGGCTTCTTCGTATGTTTTGCCATCTGCCATGCAACCTGGAAGCTCTGGGACTTCTACTATATAGGAGTCATCATCATCGCTCCAATAAACGACCATTTCACCTTTAAGAATTTTGTCAAGAACTTTTTCAATGCTCATAATTAATTATCGTCTCTAATTTTAAACATATATTTCCTTATCCAACGACCATCAGCACATCCCCAGCGCTTACAGTACCCCCTTCTTTCACAAATATATCTTTCACTGCGCCCCCGTGAGGCGCATGTATATTATTTTCCATTTTCATGGCTTCAAGGACGATCACAGCATCACCTTTTGAAACCTGGTCTCCCTTCTTGACCTTGATTTTAAGCACCATCCCCTGCATGCTTGCAGTGATGGCTCCGTCCATGACTTTCGGTCGTTCCGTTTCCGCAGAACGAACAGAAAGAGCGCCGCCAGCTGAAATGATCTTTACATTGAATAAGTCGCCATCAACTTCAACCTTGAACTCAGTTGGCAAGGGCTCCACCGATCTTCCGTTATTTGGTTTTGGAGCTTCAAGCGTCTCTTCTTTGGCTTCCCCGCGCAGGAATTTCGGGGCTATGGCAGGATATAAGGCATAAGTGAGAATATCTTCGGGTTTCTTAACGATCCCCAGAGCCAGTGCTTCTTTCGTGACTTTATCAAGTTCAGGAGGCAATAGATCAGCGGGGCGGCATGTTATTGGTTTCTCTTTCCCAAGGACTTTTTCTACGATCTCTTTACTGACAGGGGCCGGCGTGCGTCCATAGAGACCTTTAACATAATCCTTCACTTCTTTCGGGATAACTTTGTAACGTTCACCCATTAATACGTTAAGCACTGCCTGTGTTCCAACTATCTGGCTCGTTGGTGTGACAAGAGGCGGATAGCCCAGCTCTTCGCGCACCCTTGGCATCTCGGCAAGGACTGCCTCGTATTTATCCAATGCGTTCTGCTCCTTTAGCTGTGAGACAAGATTTGAGAGCATGCCGCCGGGTATCTGGTATTTTAAGACGTTTGTATCTATTCTTTCGGATATCGGGTCAAGGATGCTCCTGTATTTTTCTTTCATATCCTCGAAATATTTCTTAATCTCTGTGAGAAGTATCAGGTCAAGACCGGTATCGTAAGGCGTACCGCGAAGCGCTGCAACCATTGTTTCCGTGGGCGGCTGTGAAGTGCCCCAGGCAAATGGCGAAAAAGCCGTATCGAGTACATCAATTCCTGCCTGGCATGCATAAAGATAGCTCATTGGAGCCATTCCGCTCGTGCAGTGGCTGTGCAGGTCGACCGGTATGCTTATTTCTTCTTTTAAAGCCCGGACAAGGTCATAGGCGTTCTGTGGAGAAATAAGTCCGGCCATATCTTTTATGCAAAGAGAATCACATCCCATCTCTTCAAGTTCTTTTGCCATCTTGACATATAATGGGATTGGATGAACGGGGCTGATAGTATAACAAACAGTTCCCTGCACATGAGCGCCGACACGCTTTGCGGTCTTGATGGAAACTTCCATGTTCCTTATATCGTTCACGGCATCAAATATCCTGAAAATATCAATACCGCTTTCAGCCGCATGTTCCACGAATTTGACTACAATATCATCCGAATAGTGCCTGTATCCCACAAGATTCTGGCCGCGAAGAAGCATCTGAAGTGGTGTTTTCGTGATGGCCTTCTTAAGCGCGCGAAGCCTGTCCCAGGGGTCTTCATTCAGATACCGGATAGATGAGTCAAATGTCGCCCCACCCCACACTTCAAGTGAAAAAAAGCCAACATCGTCCATCTTTTCGGCAATGGGGAGCATATCCCTTGTCCGCATGCGTGTAGCTATAAGTGATTGATGGGCGTCTCGTAGGGTTGTGTCAGTTAGTTTTACTAGTGCCATGGTTTACGTTGGCTTAATTGGTTGCGGGGTTATTTAATTTATGGTTATTATTTGACTCTTATGCTGAGGGAAAGTTAGATACGACAAAACCTTAAAATACGAATATACGAATATCTTAAAATAATATGAAATATCATATTAAAGTCGGAGACGTTGTAAAATACGCTGACATGGACAATGGGATAAAAATTGTGCCTTCTGAGCTTACAAGTATTCCTCCCAAATTAAAAGAAATATGGGATGAAGCAGATGAGAAAAAAATCAGCATTAAAGAAATAGTAGAAAAAGTAAAGAAAGTGCGGTCTTATTTGTGCAAACCCCTCTGAAACTTTAGAAAGCATTTTGGCTTGTAAAAACGATACAAACATACGTTACGAATTCGAACTTGCCATCTCCCTCACAATCCCCTTTATCTCCTCCATCTCCGCATCCGTCTTGAACGAAATCCCGGAAAAATGTGTACGTGAAGCCTGGAAGCCTCTCTCCCTCAAAGCAGAAATAAGATCGACAGTTGACATCGCAGTTATTCCAAGCATTTTACAAACTTTATGAATATCGTAATGCATCGGGATTTCAAGCTCGTCCCTGCATGTGGAGATAAGCTTATCAACACCTTTTAATTCCCTTTTTGCGATCTCATCTAATACTTGCTCACAGAACCCCCTGTCATGCAGCCTGCCAAGCCATAAAGGTCCGGCAAGCGATGTCTTGTGCCCGCACGCTGGACATTTTTCTTCAATATGGACTGCAAGCCCGTGCTTCCATTCCCTTGCCCCGCAGTTGAAACAATGTGCGATAAATCCCATGTTCTCCAGACACTTATCTGCCTCTACTATGCCTTTTTTTACCGATGCGAAAAGCCTGACATAATGCGCCGAAGCGTATGACAGCAAAGGCGTCATAGCCTTATCGTATTTTGCCAGCGTCCTTGCCACAGCTCCCATCAGGATCCTGACTCCCATCTCAGGATGATATTCGGTCTTAAGTGGGACGGCTGAATAATTCCTTATACCCGCTTTCTTGTGGGCGCCGCAAAGGGGCGCTGTATCCGTGGCAGTAACGCAAAGCAGCCGCTTTGTTGAGAAACTTGCAGCATCCAGGAACGGCGCCGGGGTTCCGAATGGGTCAAGGTCTATGATATCGAAGCTTCCATCAAGCATCACCACATTAGCATTCCGTCTTAAAGCCGTGCAATTGGTGAGGCTGTTAAGTTCGATGTTTCTTTTTATTAACTCAACGGAATTTTCTTCCCAGTCGCTCATCGTAGTATTAAGACCTACTTCATTTGCGATGCGCAGGCCGCGTATCCCTGATGCGGAAAGGGCATCAAGATATGAGTATTGCGGATCATTTTTCGAAAAGCTTGCGATTGCAGCCACTGCCACATCCCTGTTCGTTTTCATTGCAGGGTTATAGAATACTGCTACCGATGAAGGCGGGAAACTTGAATTTTCATCAGGTACGGGTACCTCAACATTTGTCGTGCCTTCGGTGATGATCTTTGTAAGCATGGAATGGCACATTTAGCTTGAATTGCTTATATAATGAACGGGCTCGCCGGGATTTGAACCCGGGTCCTAGGCTCCGGAGGCCCAAGTACTATCCGGACTATACTACGAGCCCATTCCGCTTTTAAAAAAAGCGGGGCGAAACGGTATTAATACCATAGACTTTGAGATATTTCTTAGATTGCAGAGAAACTTATTCGATTCGAATGTAAATAAGCATGTTGATTATGCCGGAGACATTTTATCATAGGAAATTATAAATTCTGTGAGTACCATGAGTTTTAATGAATAAGAAATTAAAGAGAGGAATTCGATATGGATGTAGCAGTAAAAGCAATAGAAACAACGGGAACTATTGATGTACAACATCGGCTTCTTTTAGATGAACCGCTGCCTGTTCCCGGTCCGACAAGGGTTCGTGTCATTATCCTGCTTCCTGGAGATGCAGACATTGACGAGAAGGATTGGCTTTATGCAGCAGCCTCCAATCAGGCTTTTGATTTCCTGAAGGAACCTGAAGAGGACATATATACATCCGAGGATGGAAGACCATTTCATGATAGGTAAAATAGTCCTTGTTCCTTTTCCATTCGATGACCTGACGGGTGAAAAGGTACGTCCAGCCGTTTGTCTGACCAACCCTATTGGTTCTCATCGCCATATCGTTTTGGCATTTATCACGAGCAGAATACCGAATGACTTACTGGATACGGATGTTGTATTGGATTCAAATCATGCAGATTTTAATGTAACAGGTTTGCGTATGTCCTCTACTCTTAGATTGCATCGAGTTATGACAGTCACAACAGCATTGATAAAGCGTGAATTGGGAGAGTTATCACCCGAAATGCGAGTCGAAGTGGTTGAGAAACTGCGCAAATTGTTTGGTTTTAGATGCTAGGTATCGGAACCCTTTGTACTATCCCGACTATACCACAAGCCCATAAATCAAACCGGTCACAATCGCCCCCGATATCGTTGCAAACAGGTTCACACCATTATTCGATAAATAACCCTTCTGCTGGAGCGTGGCGCCAAGCACACTATCGATGTTCGTGCCGATAAATCCTCCTGCCGTGACCATTAATAAGAGAATCATGTTTTCCTGTATCAAAAAATAAGCAAGAACTGCAATTGCCAGTGAACCAAACAGGGCGGCCCCTTCGCCCAGCCATGAAACAGCTCCGTCCGTACCTCGCTTTGCTTTTTTCAAAGTTGTGATCATCCTGGGCTCGCCTTTGAATGTCTGGCCAATTTCGCTTGCCAGCGTGTCGCCGCATGCTGTTGCTACGGAACCCAGATATGCTGCCATCAGTACCTGCGCATGAGCATGGAAAATCCCATATGCCATAGCAAGAACAAGGGCTGCAAGTGAATTACTGAAAACGTTTTTATATCCGCGAACTCCACTTTTTCCTTCGGCAGTCCCATACGCTAATTTGAAATTGTATTTATAGCGCGTAAACATGCTGCCGAGAAGGAAAAAAGCAAGGAGTATAAAAAACCAGTTGATATCGCTGGATATAATGATAATAACGCCCATTAATGTAGCTGAAAGCATAGCAGAAATATCGGCGATCCGCACCCTGAATGAAAGATAACCGAGGAAAAAAGAAAATGCAAGCACTTTCAAAAGATATATGGTATCAACATTGAACCCGAACATATAGAAAAGCCACATTGCCATCGCGGAACCGAAAGGAATTATGATGTTGTCTTCATTCCGTGTCATCGATTCAAGAAGCGCGCCTGTAAGAGCTCCAATCACTGAAAGGAATATTATCATTCCCATTGGAACTGCCAGGGTGAAACCGGATATCCAGACTGATGAGATAAATGCAAAAATACTCCCTGATATCAGGAAAACAATGCTTGATTTTGCCGAATAAACCTTTGAATAAACCTGCTTATTATCTGCTGATTGTTTCCTATCCTTTTCAATAATATTTATTATGTCGGCAATTCCATCGCCAAAAGTTGTAATGGCAAATGCGGACCCGATTATGAATAATGGGAATTTTTCCGCTCCTGTCATTGAACTTATCAATAGAAGTATGGCCGTTGTTAAAAAAAGCTGTATCATTGTGATAAGTTTCCCCGCTTTTGCATCAGATTCCCTGGCTAAATAATTAAAAAAAGCTGACCCTGACGGGATAACGAAAAGGAGCATCCCTGCAATAAGAAAAATGAGGGCTAACGGATAATAGGATGCTTTGAAAAAAGGGAATAAAAAAACAAGCGACCCAAGAAGAATAAATATAAATTGTTTCCTGTATTCCTCAATCAGCCTCATTGTTTCTCAGAGATGGTATTCTCAGGCAAATACTTTATCCTTATGCTACAATGAAAGAGCGATGGGATTCATTACAGGATTATATGAATGGAGACTCAAAACAAAGATAAGACAGATGGATGTGCCCGGGCATATTGTCCTTGCACTATCTGAAAGCGATCTGCTTGCAGATACGGGTTATTTTAAATTGACTTCGTTTGCATCCTGGTGCAAAGAGATGGGAATAAAAAAAGTCACAGTGCATATAAGCATAATAGAAGTGGATGCATTTATCAGTAAAAATATTTGCGGCAAATTGTCTTCTGAGATGCTCCCGGTCCTTATCAAGATCACGCCTAATGTCAATGTGATCACAAGAGGTGATAAAGAAATGATAAAACATGAAACTGAAGATATGGTTCTTGATATCTCACTGGGTTACAGCGGAAAATTTGAGTTGACAAAGGCGATGAAGGAAATAATGTTGCAAGTGAAAAAAGGTAACATCGATCCAGGGGATATAGATGAAAACGTGATCGAGTCCCACCTATTATTCAAATCCGAACCCGATATCGTGATAAGGGCGGGAGGCAAGCGATTGACTGATTTTCTCATCTGGCAGTCCGTTTATTCCGAGCTTTATTTTACTGATGTGAACTGGCTTGATTTCAGGAGGGTTGAGTTCTTGCGTGTGATAAGGGATTTCCAGAAGAGGCAGAGGAGATTCGGGAAATGAGATATGGGAATAAATTTTATTTGAGACTATGATATCATTTAAATAATTACAAAACTAATTAATAAACATGCAATTCACGATAAAACTCGAAGAATCTGATGAAGGCGGATATACTGCCCAATGTCTTGAAATTCCTTCTGCTATAAGTGAAGGGGAAACAAGAGAAGATGCTTTAGAAAATATTAAAGAAGCAATTCAATTGGTTCTTGAAGTCATACAAGAGCAAGCCCGTTCATACACCGAGGTCTTTAAGGTGGAAGTTGCCTGTGCCTAAACTTCCCTCAGTATCTGGCAGAAAAACTATTAGGTCTCTGAATAAATTGGGCTTTACCATAGTACGCCAGAGGGGAAGCCATGTATACATGCAAAAAGAATCAGCAACTGTTACCATACCATTACATGATCCAATTAAGAAAACAACTCTAAAAAGTATTTTAAATCAAGCAGGGATTTCATTAGAGGAATTTTTGGAAAATCTTTGAAAAAATACGATATCAGATGGAATTTAGGGTACTAACAAATTTTATCATACCCTATTTTATATTAAACTTAACACCGATCTTGAACAGCCTCTTTGTTGGCAAATTCCTTAACTCGCATCCGGTCTTCTCAGTCAGCTCTTTTAATATCTCATCCAGTCTCTCCTGGCTCTCTACCGAAAGCGTAAACCACATGTTGAAATTAGAAGGACGCAGATAGTTGTGCGAGACCTCTTCGTATTTATTTATAAGCGCTGCCACTTCATCCACTTTCCCGGGCGGCACCTTCATCGCCACAAGTGTGCTCACGCCTCCTGTTTTCTTCGTGCTGATTATAGGGCCGATGCGTCTTATTGCGACTTCTTTCTGGAGCCGTTTGATCCTGTTGATAACTTCCTGCTCTTTTAATCCCAGGCTTTTCCCAAGCTCCTCAAAAGGGCGGTGGACAAGAGGAAAATCAAGCTGTATTGCATTCAATATCTTTTTATCTTCCTCATCAAGTATTACTTTAGTTTGAGCCATGATATTCACTTCCCTTTAGGCACATACATGCAAAATGGCTCTTCATCCAGATAATCCCCTGTGCCTGCATATGCACGAGCGCGGCAGCCGCCGCATACGTTCTTGTACTCGCAAAGGCCGCATTTGCCTTTTAGCATTCCGGGGTCGCGAAGGTCGTTAAATACCTTAGATTTCTCCCATATCATTTTAAATGGTTTTTCAAGGATATTTCCAGCCAGGGCAGGAAGATAACCGCATGGATATACATCGCCCCTGCTTGAGATGAAACAGAAAGCAGAGCCACCAAGGCATCCTTTTGTCATAGCTTCAAACCCATGCGTTTCAGGTGTTATCCTTATTCCTTCCACCTTTGCGCGCTGGCGCATTATCCTGAAATAATGCGGTGCGCATGTGGCTTTTAACTGCATCCTCTTATCCTTGCTCTGGTCATAGAACCAGTTCAACACCTTTTCATATTCCTCAGGCGGTATCTCTTCTGATTCGATTTCCTCGCCTCTTCCTGTGGGCACTAGAAGGAAAATATGAAGCGCAGACGCTTTTAGTTCAATAGCAAGGTCATAAATCCGAGGGATCTGGGTAAGATTTCTCTTCGTAATAGTTGTATTTATCTGGAAACTTAATCCTTCTTTTTTTAAAATATCAATTCCACGAAGGGCTCCTTCAAATGCGCCTGGCTCTCCCCGGAAAACGTCATGCATTTCCTTATTAGCGCCATCAATGCTTATGCTGACCCGCTGGATCCCTGCATCTTTTAATTTACGGACGATCTGGGGGGTAAGAAGCGTCCCATTAGTGGCAAGCACTGTTCTCAAACCCTTTCCTGTGGCATAGCTTGCGATCTCAAACACATCTGCGCGAAGAAGCGGCTCTCCTCCGGTCAGGATGAGTATAGGTTTATATTCAACAAGTTCATCCACGAAATGCTTAGCCTCTGCGGTGGATAATTCACCAGGCTGCGGCTCTTTAATCGCGGATGCGCGGCAGTGGATGCAGGCAAGGTTGCATGCGTTCGTAAGCTCCCATGCAATAAGTCTTGGGGGTTTCACTTTTTGTTCAGTCAATAGAATCACGTAATAAAGCATTATCCCTTTTATAACCTTAATCTTTACCTTAAAATTTTAGCTTAATATTTACCTTAATCTTTATGTAATAAGCGAGGAAATATTGCAGTATGAGTTTAAGTTATTTATACGAAGCTTTTGGTATTGTGTGGGTAGTGTTCATCGTGTATATCCTGAACCTTCTCAGGCAGCGAAGAGCGCTGGAAAGTGAACTTAAGACACTTGAAAACATGAAAGCATGAAGCAGCATGAGCATTGAAACTATCCTGAAATACAAAACAATAGCAGTTGTGGGCATATCCGACGACCCCACTCGCCCAAGCCATTTTGTTGCAACTTTTCTGCAAGCGCATGGATATACGATTATTCCGGTCAATCCAAAACTGACTGAATGGGAAGGGAAAAAATGCTATCCAGACCTCCCGTCAATTCCAGTGAAAGTTGATATAGTAGATATTTTCAGGCGCTCTGAAGCTGTTCCTCCAATCGTGGATGAAGCGATCGCGATAAAGGCAAAAGTTGTGTGGATGCAGGAGGGCATTGTTAATGAAGACGCCGCTGCAAAGGCGAGGAAGGCGGGGATCGAGGTTGTCATGGATAAGTGCATGAAAAAAGAATATGTAAGATATATTAGCCCATAACTAATTGTCCACCAGGGTCAGTCGCATTATTCTACCCGGAAATCGATACATACATTATACTGGTACGGCGCGTATGGTCGCACTATCTTCTGATCAAGAGAAGTGGCCTTGAAACCTGCTATTCTGGCATGTTCTTCTATCTTTTTAAAAATCCCGGCAAAGAGATCATCTTCATGCGAAATCGCATAAAAATGAATTATCCCGCCTCTTTTAATTATCCCAAGAGCAGCATCAATAAACTCAATTGCGCTATGAGGAAGGTTCATTATGATGTGATCAGCATCCGTGATCCCCGCGACCTCCTCATGGGAGTCACCTTCTTTTATTTCGATATTATTTATTTTATTTAGTTTTGCATTTTCCCTGAGATATCTTATCGCGACCGGGTTCTTATCAATAGCGATCACATGAGTGCCGGGAAATTTCTTCGCGATAAGGATACTAAAAGGTCCAATGCCTGCGAACATATCGACGACCTTTTCCCCATCTCTTACCTGCCCTGCGATCCTCATCCTTTCAGTCGATAAACGGGGTGTAAAATATACTCTTGTTACATCAAGAAGGTACCTGCATCCGTTTTCCCTGTATATTGTCTCTCTTTTTTTCTCCCCGGCTATGAATAAAAGCTCTCGCGTCCTGTACTCACCCGAAACAGCGCTTGTTGCCTGGAATACGGTTTTTATATTCTTATGCTGCAAAAGTACGTTTGCGATATCCATCACATTTTCCTCGTGCTGGTCGATTATCGCAATATCCCCTATTAATTCATAAGCGCCTGGAGCCTGGGAAAGAGGGCTTTCGTAGTCGAGTGCTTCAAAAAGATCGGGTTCCAGTTTGCCTAATCCTTCCACAGGGGTTAAAACAGGAATTAATAAGTCTTTTCCACTTGATCTGATTTTCAAATCCTTATTAAGAACGCACAACTCGATGAGTTTCTTCCGTATTGATTCTCCTTCCTGTCTTTGCACCCTGATGCATAGGGATTCCTTCATTTTCGTATATCACGAGGAATTATTGTTTAGATCATTATCCCAGAAAAACTGCTTCAAGGAGTAAGATCGTCATTATTATTCCGGCAAGTATCGCAATATATCCAAAAATACTTCCTAACGTGAGACCTATTCCATTTATTGCTTGATTTGATTCCATCAGTTTTATTAAGTTGACTTAAAGTTTATAGTTTTCGATGGCAAGACTTACAAATATGACGGCCAATTAAGGAATTATGCTTACATTTATCGGATTAGGGTTATATGATGAAAAGGATATTACAGTAAAAGGATTGGAAGCGGTCAGGAATGCTGATGTCGTCTATGTGGAATTCTATACTTCACATCTATTTGGTACTTCCATAGAACGGATGGAAAAATTTTATGGAAAGAAGCTGATCTTACTATCAAGGGAAGATGTTGAACAAAATCCTGAATGGTTATCGCGTGCAAAAAAGGAAAATGTCGTATTTTTAAGCGGGGGGGATGCCATGGTCGCCACCACGCATATTGACCTTCGCTTGCGGGCAAGAGATTCAGGAATTGAGTGTGCGATCATTCATGCGCCTTCCATTTTATCAGCTGCTTCAGGGTTAAGCGGCCTCCAGAATTACAGGTTCGGAAAATCGACAACGATCCCATTTCCTTATACCAGGAATGAAAAGACGATCATTTCCGAAGCTCCTTATGATACTGTTAAAATGAACAGGAAAAACGACTTGCATACTCTTGTGTTTCTTGATATCGACCGGGAAAAAGGATTTATGGATATAAAAAAAGCCGCTTCACTGTTATTGGAAATAGAAGAAAGACGGGGTGAAGGGATACTTGTAAACACTCTTGCCGTTGGAATTGCGCGGGCAGGATCACGATCGCCCACAGTTCATTCTGATTATCTTGCAAAAATAAGGGGCCACAATTTCGGGGGGCCGCTTCACATCCTGATAATTCCCGCCAGCCTTCATTTTATCGAGGCTGAGGCGCTTGTGAAATTGTGCGGCGCCCCCCGGGAAATTTTAATTTGATATTATTTTAGTTTTCTTAATTCTTTTGCAAGTTTCTTTTTGGCTTCGCCGCTTCCTGCTGCTGCCATTTTTTCAAGTTCTACTACCTTTTCTTTTCGATCTCTTTCTTTTCTCTCCATAATCTTTTTAGACATTGACATGGTATCTGTTTTTAGTGTTGAAAGTATATAAAATGCTGGGTAATTCGGGCCGTCAAAAAGTTTGGTTTTGGAAATATCAATAGGTCTTTAAAAATTTTCAAACCAGATACATCTGACATGTCGATACATTCAATGAAGTTTTGAAAATATGCTAACCCCAAAAGATTTGGCAGTCACATTAATTCAAATCATCATAACTAAAAAAAACCATCTTTAAATGACATTTTTACTGTGCTCAAAAATATTAAATGAAATGCTTTAATAGTTTGTAAAATCACATACATTAAGGGGTTAAAAAAACGGGGACTAATCCCGGAATTATGATAGCTTTATGAAGAGGTGATTGCATGAACTTCAAGCATGATATTGTTATTATAGGGGCAGGTCTTGCCGGGCTTCGGGCTGCCGTTGAATGTGTGGAGGAAGCGGATGTCGCAATAGTAACCAAAGTCCTTCCAACACGCTCACATTCAGGTGCAGCCCAGGGCGGGATAACAGCTTCAATCGGGAATGAAGAAGAAGACCACTGGGAATGGCATATGTTCGATACTGTCAAGGGAAGTGATTATCTGTCAGACCAGGATGCTGTTGAGATTATGGTAAAGGACGCTCCACGTGTGATTTATGAACTTGAGCACATGGGCGTTCCGTTCAGCCGCAATCCAGAAGGAAAAATCGCACAGCGTAACTTTGGTGGGCATACCAGTGAATATGGAAAAAAACCCGTGAAGAGAGCCTGCTATGCCTCGGACAGGACAGGAAGAGTTGTTCTCGACACTCTCTACGACCAGTGCCTGCGCCACCAGGTAAAGTTCTATCAGGAGCATTATGTCCTTTCACTTGTTTTTGAAGAGGGGAAGTGCTCTGGATTGGTTACTTATGACCTCTCATCGGGGGAACTCAATCTCATTGAAGCAAAAGCTGTCCTTCTGGCAACGGGGGGGTGCGGCAAAATATTCAAGACCACATCCAATGGATTTGCCTCAACAGGGGATGGTCTCAACCTGGCGCACAGGGCAGGAATCCCCCTTATGGATATGGAATTCGTCCAGTTCCATCCCACCGGGCTTTATCCTTTAGGGATTCTTGTGAGTGAAGCGGCAAGAGGAGAAGGCGGGATTTTACGAAACAATAAGGGTGAGCGATTCATGGAACGATATGCTCCGACTGTAAAAGACCTTGCTGCAAGGGATGTAGTTTCACGGTCTATTCTTACTGAAGTGCGAGAAGGCCGGGGTTTTGAAGGAGGTTATGTGCATCTTGACCTGACGCATCTTGGAGAAGAAAAGATACTTGAAAGGCTGTGGGAAATAACATCCTTTGTGAGGATATATCTTGGCATCGACCCTGTACACGAGCCTATCCCGGTATATCCAACATGCCATTACCTTATGGGAGGTATCCCTACCGATACGGATGGAAGGGTTCTGCAGGACGAGTCCGGCGCTATCGCAAAAGGGCTATACGCTGCTGGAGAATGTGCATGCGTATCCGTGCATGGCGCAAACCGGCTTGGATGCAATTCCCTGCTCGATACACTCGTATTCGGACGAAGATGCGCAAAGGCGATGAAGACGGATGTTTTGAAAATTGGCCATCATCCCGTCTCTCTTGAGCCACTGGAAAAAGCAAAAGAGATGATCACGAGTTTACTCGACCGCAAAGGCAGTGAAAAAATCGATGGAGTCCGGCGAAATATGCAGTCACTCATGATGGATTATTGTTCGGTCTTCAGGGATGAGAAAGGCCTGGAGAAAGGGCTGGAAGGCATCAGGTCACTTAAAACACGATTCAGCGACGTGGAAATCGTGGATAAAGGCAGGATTTTTAATTATGAACTTATGGAAGCGGTTGAACTGGGTCACCAGCTTGACCTGGCAGAAGTTATACTCCTTAGCGCCCTTTATCGGAAAGAGAGCCGGGGAGCCCACTTCAGGGAAGATTTTCCGGCAAGGGACGATAAGAACTACCTGAAACATACTCTTATGTTCCGGGAAGCGCCCGAAGTGAGGTATAAACCTGTGGCAATAACCCGATTCCAGCCTGAAGCGAGGGTGTATTGATGATAATGAAATTCAGGATTTTCAGGTACGATCCGGATAAGGATAATGAACCTTATTACCAGAGTTACGAGGTTGAGGCTTCCCCGAAAGACAGGATACTTGACTGCCTCAACAGGATCCGTGCGGAAAAGGACTCAACATTGTCTTTCAGGATGTCATGCGGCCACGGAGTATGCGGGTCGGACGGGATGAGGATAAACGGCACGAGTTCCCTTGCATGCCAGAAGCTTGTAAAGGATTTTGACGAAAATGAGGTGATTCTCATCGAGCCCTTGGAGGTATTCAGGGTTATAAAGGACCTGGTCGTTGATATGGATCCATTCTTTGAAAGATACTATTCCATCAAACCGTATCTTATCACAAATACCCAGCCGCCCGAAGAAGAGCGGTTCCAGTCTGTTGAAGAACACCGGCTGTTTAAAGATGCCATCCGATGCATCCTGTGCGCCTGCTGCACGGCTTCATGCCCGGTCAACCAGGATAAATCGACGCAGGCATATATCGGTCCTGCCGCGCTGGTCCGCTCTTTCAGGTACCTTTTCGATTCGAGGGATGAAGGCTCGCAAGTGAGAATTGCCCTGCTGGACAATAAGGATGGGGCGTGGGGATGCCAGACCAAATGGATGTGCACAAAAGTATGTCCCAAGGAGATACCGGTCACAAAAGAGATTTTCGAGATCAAGAAACGCATACTTGACAGTAAGAAAGATAAGAAATAGACATTGTTGTCATTTTTAAGAAAATATTATTAATAAAGCAAGATGTATTAGGGATATAAGAAAAAAGAAAGGTAACTGAAAAATTAGATAAAATGTAAAGGAGATTTTTGTATAATGGATTTGAAAGATGATATCGGACTAAGTTCAAACGAAGCCCATGAAAAACTCTTAAAGTCAGGTCCAAACCGGATTTTCAAAGCAACCGAAATCAGTTTCCTTGGCATTGCAAGGCATGAAGTAACAGAGCCTATGATTCTCCTTTTATTAGTCGTTGGCTTTTTCTACAGCATCTGGGGAAACTTGGAAGATGCTTTTACCATCTTTATAGTAATTGCTTTGCTGGTTTTTGCAGAAGTGTATAATGAGTTCAGGGCAAAAAAAGCAATAGCGTCTTTAGAAAAAATAGCTGCGCCCAGGACGAAAGTGTTGAGAGATGGAAAAGTAACGGAAATCGACTCGGAAAATGTTGTACCTGACGATATTTTAATTCTTAGCTCAGGAACTAAAGTTGCAGCCGATGCAAAAATTAAAAAATCAACTGGCTTGCAATTCGATGAATCCGCCCTGACCGGCGAATCGTTTCCCCGGGAAAAGGAAATTGGCGATGAAATATATGCAGGCACAATAGTACTTTCAGGTGAAGGGGCGGCTGTTGTTTTTTCAACCGGAAAAAGTACAAAACTTGGCGAAATTGCCGCGGCTTCAAAAATTATCAAACCTCCAAAAACCCCGCTGCAACTGGCTATGAAATCCCTGGCTGGCAAACTGGTTTTCGTAGCCTTGTTCTTTTCAATTATTATACCCCTTATAGGAATCCTGAGAGGGCAGGATTTAAAGACCATGATCCTGACAGGTCTTTCCCTTTCTTTTGCCACCATTCCTGAAGAGCTGCCGATTATTATTACGATGGTCCTGGGCCTCGGAGCATATACTCTTTCTAAGAATAACTTTTTAGTCAAGAGAATAAAAGCTGCCGAAACTTTGGGCAATGCCACTGTAATTGTTACTGACAAAACAGGAACTATCACGGAAAATAAAATGACAATTGCTGCATTTTATCCTGCTGATAAAGTGAAGGAAATCCTGGAAATTGCTCTTGGTTCAATTACTGAATATTCTCTGTCTCCCCTGGAAAGGGAGATTAAAAATAAAGCCGGTGAATTGAGATTGGATGCGACACAGCTAAAAGTGGTTCGCCAGAGAAATCTCGGCAACGGCAGGAAAACAAAAGCAGTCATAAGAGAAAACGGGCAGTCTTATGAATTGTTCTCAAGCGGTGCGCCTGAGGAGATTTTTGGATTTTGCTTTAACATAAGCAAGAATATAAAAACTGAATTAAGTAACGAAACTGAAAAAGGCAGGCGTGTAATCGCCATCGCGTATAAAAAATTAGCACCCGGAGAAAAGAGCCTCGATTTTAATGAAATAGAAAAGGAAATGAATTTTGCAGGACTGATAAGCTTTGAAGACCCGGCGAGGGAGGGAATCAAAGAAACCATCGCTCTGGCCATGAAGGCTGGCATCAGGACGATTATGGTTACGGGGGATCATCCTTCAACAGCCGTTTTCATTGCCAGGGAAGTTGGTATTTTAACCGGCAATAAAGTGTTAACCGGCACAGAACTGGATAATTTAACGGATGAGGAATTACAAAATACCGTGAAAGAGTTTTCAGTTTTTGCACGGGCAACTCCTGAACATAAATACCGGATTGTAAAGGCGCTGCAAAAGAACGGGGAAGTGGTAGCTGTAACAGGCGATGGAATTAACGATGCCCTGGCCCTGAAAGGCGCGGATATCGGTATTGCAATGGGAATCAGGGGAACGGATGTTGCAAAGGAAGCAGCGGAAGTTGTTGTTGCGGATGATAATTATATTACTATTGCCCGGGGTATTTTTGAAGGGAGGAAATTTTTTGACAACCTGCAAAAAGGAATTAAATATTATCTTTCGGTGAAGGTTGCCTTAGTACTGATTTTCCTCATACCTGTTCTTCTGGGAACTCCGATGCCATTTGCCCCCATCCAGATAATCCTCCTTGAATTATTTATGGATCTGGCTGCATCTGCCGGTTTTGTGGTGGAGGCGAAAGAGAAAAATATTTATTCCAGGCCGCCCCGCAATCCAAAGGAAAACATTTTTAATGAAAAGGTGATTAAAGACTTTTTAACTAAAGGCATAGTGCTTTTTGTAGCAGTCATGTCGGTGTATTTTTATGCACGGAGCCAGAATTTAAGTCTTCAGGAAACGCAAACCTATGCTTTTTCGGCATGGATTTTTGGCCATATCTTCCTGGCTTATATTTCCCGTTCTGATAAAGAATCCATTTTCTCTCTTGGGATATTTGCAAATAAGGTCATTAACCTCTGGGGAATTGCAGCGATCACTTTCCTGATCCTCGGGATTTATATTCCGTTTTTGAATGACAGGTTTAATCTCGCCCCGATTAACGTTATTCAGCTAATTCTTATTGCCCTGGTTATGGTATTAATTATAGGTTTATTGGAGGTTAAAAAAATATTCAGCAGCCATAGGGCGAAAAAGACAGGATTAGAGCCAAAAAAAGTTGAATAATAATATCATTTTGAATTACAAAATGAGTGGATAACTCTTATATACAAATAACCAGAATAGTTAATACGTTAAATTTATGGGGGTAAAAATATGCCAAAAGAACCACAGAAAACTTTTGAACAGAATATGCAAGCAATGAGCAAAATGTCTCCTGCCGAAATGGCAGCAAAAATCAAAGACCTTGATAAGATCTGCATCTGCGGAAAATGTCCTACATATGTCGGGACCGGAGAAAAGAAACTTACTTTTTGTGCGATCGGGAAGAGCACAATGATTAAAAAGGACAAAGGTTGCGTGTGCCCGGGATGTCCTGTACAGAAGACATTGGCGCTAAGGTGGGACCGCTATTGCCTCAAAGGTTCCGGCATGGATCAGTCCGTAAAGAAGTAATTGTCAATATATGGTTAAATGGCTGTGTACGGTCTGCAATATCTATGTTTACGATGAGGAAACAGGTGACCCTCAAACAAGTATAGACAAGGGCACAAAAGTCCAGGACTTTCCGGATTCATGGAGATGTCCCGTTTGCGGCGCCACTAAAGAAAAGCTTGTTCCTGTCACGCAAGAGGAATACTGGCAAAAAGCCAGGGCTTATACGGACTTTACCGGGAAAAAAGAGGAAATCACGAGCATTTTAGTTGGTGTTGACAACCCGCAAACTGTGCCTGAATTCAGACAGGAATATGGGAAACCTCTGGGATTGCGTGGCATTGGCCAGGGTCTCACCTATCTTGCTAATTTTTCCGCCCTCTCAAAATACAGGTTGAAAAACAGGCTTATCTCAAAGCATGCTGACCCGGTTATAGAGACCACGTTTTTGGGGAAAAAGATAAGTATGCCAGTACTCGGAGCACCCATGAGCGGTCTTAGCTTCGTGAGCAATATAACGGAAGAGGATTTTGCATATAATATCCTGGAAGGATGTAAAGTTGCAGGAACTATTGGTTATACAGGTAACACATCCAGAGACTATGAGATGAAACATCCTGCGATAATGGCACTTAAAAAAGTCAATGGTCACGGGGTTAACATTTTCAAGCCGCAGTCACAGGAAGTCCTGATAGATCTGATAAAGCAATCAGAAGAAGAAAAAGCAGTGGCTGTAGGTGTTGATATAGACGGCGCCGGCTCGGTGAACTTTGCGCTTGCGGGAAAACCTGTTTTCAGGAAAACCATCGACGAATTGCGAGAGCTTAAAAATGCAACAAGTCTTCCATTCATCGTCAAAGGAGTTATGTGCGTGGAGGATGCACTGGCGGCGGCTGAAGCCGGGGCCGATGTCATAGGCGTTTCCAACCACGGCGGGAGGGTCCTTGATTCGGGATTGGGGGTTGCAGATGTTCTACCTGGAATCGCAAGTGTGTTAAGAGATACGGATAACGGCAAAAGGATAATAATTACGGCAGACGGGGGAGTGAGAACAGGATTTGATGTCGTCAAAATGCTGGCTCTGGGAGCAGATTTTGTTCTAGTGGGAAGGCCGCTTGCAAGAGAGGCGGTTTCAAGCGGGGTTGAAGGTGTCAGGAGGATACTTGATTATTTAAGAACAGATATAAGAATTGCCATGATTATGACTTCCTGCAATACACTGGAAGACATAAATGAAGGAATTCTTGGAAAGGAGAGTTAGACTGCGGGACGAAACCCGCTTACTTCTGCATCCTTAATTCCGTTTAAGGAACCAGCCCGGATAATGCTTCTTTGCCCATCTTCGTCTTAAATAATACTTTTCAATGATTCACGGTAATACAAGGCTAAAATTATGTGACCTGAGAGAAGCAATATGGACAATATTGTAAGGGAATCATGGATACTGAAATTCAATTCAACGAAACTGCGGCTGAACATCGATTTCATCCATACAACAAAACCCGTTATGGAAAGGCCTGCAATAATAAGCAAGGTCATCAGGAAATTCGCTTTGCGCCCGGCATTAAACTTTCCCTTTGAAACGATCTTATTTTTTTTCAGTAATCCGATAAACCAGTTCAAATCATCATATGTCCATTCCGTAAGTTCTTTAATATCTTTTCGTGCGGATCTTCCAAGAAGACATATAATAAGTGGGAATAAAATCAGTGGCAGGGATGCATAGACGTGAACCATTTTTATAAAAGGGTCTCCAAGAAGAGATTTTGGTGTGAGGAATAAATACATACCGGTTATCAGAAGCCATATGAAAACCAGTGCATGAGACCAGTGTAATATTTTTGTGGAAATATCGAACCTCAATATTCTCAAGGATAAGACACTCCATCGGTTTGATATCCAAGATTTTCCCAGTAACCTGTTTCCTGCTCCTTAGTAAGCGTGATCCGGTTTACCCATTTTACATTTTTATACCCGAACATCCTTGGCATCAAAAGGCGCAATGGCAAGCCCTGTTCTTCAGGCAGCGGCGCGTCATTCATCATATAAGCAAGCATGACATCAGGTTCAAGACTTTCTTTTATGGACAGGCTGTCGCTGTATAATCCGCTTGCAGAATGGAAAGACGCAAATCCTGCTTCTGGCAAAATTCCGGCTTTATTAAATAAAACTTTTAAACGCACTCCTTTCCATTTCACATTTTGCACGGACCACCCCTCGACGCAGTGAAAATCAGAAACCTGTTCCTCGCTTTCAAGCTTTAGAAGTTCATCATAACTGATAGCGAGGGGTTTGTTTACAAGCCCGTCAATTGTGAGTTTCCATGTTGCCGGGTCAAACGCAGGGTTTTGTTCGATACTTCGTATCCTGAATTTATTAATTGCCGTTATCCCGATTTGTTTTAGAAATTCAAGGCCTGCAATTATTGCCCCGAAAATAATTCCCAGTAGTATCAAAAACCTTCTGCGGTTCAAAATCGTTTTTGATTCTTTTTCTTGATTCACAGGTACTCCCGTTAAATCTTGGTCGATGATAGGTAAATACTTATCTGATTTCCGTGACCGTTTCAATTTGTGTTGTTGAATAAAAGTGAACTTGACTGTTAGTGTCCAACAAATCGTGACCTTTGACAGGATTTACAGGATCGACAGGATACGATTTTTGTGGTGAATCCTGTAAATCCTGTCGATCCTGTCTAAAAAAATCATGATATAGCCACTGAGGCGCAGATGCGGGATTTTCAAGACATACACTCAAAATGACATCTATTCATGAAATTCAGGATACTGCCAAAAATTACACCAACATGTAATGTAACGGTCACTGATTTCCCAGCAAAGCCGACTATGAAACCACATCAAAAGTGCAAAGTGTTCCCAATGTTCATCCCAGACTATATCGTGTAATGATTACCGCAGGAATTCCAAATTATTATCGTGGCGCTTTGCACTGCTCCAGGCTGCGAAAAACCATTGCCACACCAATGATGTTCCCCTTATCGTCTTTGATTGAATTAGTACTGATATCGATCGGTATGCTCTTACTGTCCCGGGCCTGAAGCAGGTTTTCCTTTATGTTTCCTGATTTTTCAGTGACTATATTGAGGACTTCCTTCAATGGTTTCCCTTGCGCCATATCCGGTTCCCATCCTGTCATGGATTGTGCGACAGTATTCATGAATAGCACACAGCCATTTGAGTCAGTTGCGATAACACCATCGCTGATGCTGTTGAGCGTTACGGAAAACCATTCATTCTTCTCCTTTAATTTCTTTTCCATATCCTGTTTGAACAGGGCGATCTCAATTGCGACCTGCAATTCTCTTTCTTTGAATGGTTTGATGATATATCCGAACGGTTCTGTTATTTTTGCCCGGAGCAGGGTTTTATCATCAGAATAAGCAGTGAGATATACAACAGGAGTGTTAAAATTCTCATGTATCTGCTTTGCAGCTTCAATTCCATCCATTTCACCCTGAAGCACAATATCCATAAGCACAAGGTCAGGTAAAAACTCCTCCGTTTTCCTGATAGCCTCATTTCCGCTTGATGCGGTTGAAATGACTGAATACCCCATCTTCTTCAACTTTATTTTTATGGATTCTGCCACAATAGCTTCATCTTCTACCACAAGTATCTTCGTTTGTTGCATTACTTTATTCCCCTGAACCTTATCCTGAACTCAGTTCCGTTGTCGTTGTTCATTGTTATCTCACCATGCAACTGGTTTTCCACCAGTATGTTTACAATATGAAGTCCGAGGGACTCGGTTTTCCTGAAATCAATGCCTTCCGGGATGCCAATCCCGTTATCCCGCACTGAAAGTTCGATCATATCTTCATCATATGTACTCAGGGATATTTCAATTTCACCATTTTTATCCAAAGGAAATGCATGTTTCAGGGAATTTGAAATCAATTCATTTATTATCAATCCGCATGGGATTGCTTTATCAATTCCCATCGAAATATTTTCTGCATTTATCTTCAGCCTGACTTTTCTTTCTGTGATCCCGTAGGACAAGAAAAGGCCGCTTACCAGTTCTTCAATATATTCCTTAAAATCGATTCTTGATAAGCTTTCGGATCTATAAAGTTTCTCATGGATAAGCGCCATGGAATCTATCCTGTTCTGGCTTTCTTTTATTATCCCTTTGACATTTTCATCATTAGAAAATTCTTCCTGGAGCATCAATAAGCCGGAAATGACCTGCATATTGTTCTTTACCCTGTGATGTACCTCCCGCAGCAGTATTTCTTTTTCCTCAAGAGATTCTTTGAGTCTTGCCGTCCGGTCTTGAACACGTAGTTCTAATTCATCGTGCGCTTTTAGCAGGGCTTCTTCGGCCCTCTTGCGCCCGGTGATATCCCGGAAGACAAGCACAACGCCCATAGTGGTACCATCCCTGTCTTTTATAGGTGCCCCGCTATCGTCGATCGGAACTTCGGTTCCGTCCTTCCTGACCAGGAGCGTGTGGTTGGCCAGACCGACAACCAATCCTTCCTGAATCACCCTGCTGACAGGGTCTTCAACTTCAGCGCGGGTGTACTCGTTGATTATGTTGAAAACCTCAGTCACAGGTTTTGCCGAAGCTTCAGCGAGTGTCCAACCTGTCAAAGCTTCCGCTTCGGTGTTCATGTAAGTTATCCTGCCTTCGGTTTCTGTGGCAATGACAGCATCGCCGATGCTGGCCAGGGTTGTGGCCCAGCGCTGCTCGCTTTCCCTCAGCGCCTCTTCAGCCTTCTTGTTCTCAGTGATGTCACGCACAACTGATACTGACCCGATGATATTGCCACTGGAATCTCTAACCGGGGAGGCGCTGACCTGTCGATACCGCAACTCCCCGGTATCGGGAGTTCGGATTATCTCCTCCAGGTTCCTTACTACTTCTCCGTTGAGAGCGCGCAATGGAGGCGCCTCCTCTGTAGGACGCGGGCTGCCATCAGGGCGATACACTTCCAGGCTTTCGGCGAGCTTTTCCACATCAATCCCATCAACGGAGCTAAAACCGAACTCCTGGAGAGCGGACGGATTTGCCAAAGTGAATCTTTTACGTGTGTCAGCAAACCAGATCTCGTCGTTAATGCTGTTGACAAGTGATGATAATCTGTCTTTCTCCTCTTGAACTGCGTTAAACAGCCTCTGATTTTCCTCCTCGGCCTGCTTGCGCTCTGTGATGTCGCGGAAAACCAGCACCACGCCCATGGTTTTGCCGCCCCCATCCCTTATCGGTGCACCGCTGTCATCGATCGGGACTTCTGTTCCATCCTTCCTCACCAGGATGGTGTGGTTGGCAAGACCGATAACCATCCCTTCTTTGAGCACCCTGCAGACAGGGTTATCAGCTTCAAGGCGAGTGTACCCGTTGATGATGTTGAATACTTCAGTAATCGGTTTTGTCAAAGCCTCTGCAAGCGCCCAGCCGGTCAATGATTCCGCTTCGGCGTTCAAGAAAGTTATGCGGCCTTCTACATCTGTGGCAATGACCGCATCACCGATGCTTGCCAGTGTTGTAGCCCAGCGCTGCTCGCTTTTCGCAAGCTGTGCTGTTCGCTCCTCAACCCTTATTTCCAATTCATCGCGCGCCCTGCGAAGCTCATCCTGTATCAGCTTCTGCCCGGTCAGATCCGTGGCGACCAGATAGGTTAACCTGGAATTATCCACTTCCAGGGTATTAAAGGAAATCTGAACCGGTACGAATCTTCCATCCCCGGCAAGCAAGGTAATTTCCCCATTGCTGCTTCTATCTCTTCCTTCCCGCAGGAGTTCCAAAAAAAACGTCTCATCTGATGGCGCGATATAATGTGCAATTCCTGAACCCATTAATTTTTCAAGCGGGGTTTTCAGCATGCCGGCAAAAGAGCAGTTGCAGTAAAGGATGGAATCATCGCCGGTCAGCATCGCAGCCCCTTCACTCATTTCCTCGATAATGATCCGGTATGGCTGCTCTGCCCCTTTCAGTGTGAAGACCTGATCGCCTTTTTCCCCGGATACCACGAGCGCATCCACCTCTCCGCTGCGGATGGCGCGCAGGGTTTCCTCTGCCTCTGCAAGTTGTGCTCGAAGCCTATCAACTTCAAGCTTCAGTTCTTCTTGTGGTTTATTTTTTTCTTTCATGACTTAGAGCGCAAATCCAGTCCTACCAGGATACGTTCTTTATCAGACATATCGCCGATAAGTCTTCGTAAAGGAAGAGGAAGTTTCTTTATGAGCGTGGGCGCGGCAATTATCTGTTCATCCTTGGCGAGTACGGGCTGCTGGTAAATATCGATTACCTCAAGTTCATACCTGCCTTTCAGGTTTTCCTCGCATATTTTCCTGATATTATGGATGGCCTGTGTAGATTTTGGCGTTATGCCTGTAATGTATAAGCGCAGGACATATTTTTCATTCCCGTCCTTCTGGAGTGACTGTTCAAATTCTTCGGTGACATCTTTTATTTCGTTTTCGTTCATAGCTTAACCCCTTTTCCTAAAAGCATATTCTTCTTCCTCTCATTTATTCTTTGAGGGGTCGAAGGTCAAGCCCGACAAGCACACGCTCGGTATTTGAGAGGTCGCCGATGACTCTCTTTAAAGGCTGGGGAAGTTTCCGGACAAGTGTCGGGATGGCAAATATCTGGTCTCCTTTGGCAAGCTGCGGATTTTTCAGCAGGTCGATCACTTCGATCCTGTATTTTCCCTCAAGATGTTCTTCACAGAGCCTCTTAAGATTGGCGAATGCTGTCATGGATTTTGGCGTCTGCCCCGCAACATAAAGCCTCAACTCCCACATGTCCGAACATTCTTCCACAGCTTTCATTTCCTGGTCCTCATATCATCGCCTCTGCGAAGACGCATCATTTCTGTCCGGTCTCCCGCCAGCACCTTTTCCTGCATCTCTTCTTGCTGGGTGAGCTTGGCCACTTCTTCTTCAGCGGATTCGAACTCGGAACGCATAGCTGTGATCTGCGCTTCAAGAGCGGCCCTCTTGCGCTCAAGTTCACGCTTCTTGCGCTCGATCTCCTCTTTGCGCATAAGGTCAGAAGCTTTCTCCTGCGCCTCTTGTGCAGACCGTGCAGCGCCTGTCAGCACGCCTCCCGGACCAAGATACACATCAATCAGGTCTATCCCTTTATCGGTCAGCAGGAATTCGCGTATCTGGTTCGAATGCGCCATGCCGCGCGACTTTAATATGTAAAGGCCGCGATTGCGTTCGCCCCCGATTTCAATATCGCGAAGCAGGAGCCACGTATCCATCAGCGATGAGATGCCGAATTCGGTCATTTCAAGAGAACCTCCATGCGACAGGTTAGTAAATAGTGCTGTGATCTGGTTCGCTTTTAAGAAATCAATAAGACGCGCCAGCATTGATTTGACCTCGGTATCACTGCCTATGGCTATCAAATTTGTAACCGGATCAATGATAACGACTTCTGGTTTAAATTCAGTTACCATTTTGTACATCTTCACAAGATGCATTTCCAGGCCGTAGATCGAGGGGCGCACTGCGTAAATATCCAGGAGCCCCTGCTCTATCCACGGCTCAAGGTCAATGCCTATTGAGCGCATATTCCTTGTGATCTGGCTGGGGGCTTCCTCAAATGCAAAATAGAGGCATCTCTCCCCGCGTGAGCAGGCCGCATTGGCAAAATTTGCTGCTATACTTGATTTTCCTGTGCCTGCTGTGCCTGAGATAAGGACGCTGCTGCCGCGATAGTATCCTTCTCCACCCATCATAGTATCAAGACGGGGAATGCCTGTTGATATCCGTTCAGTGGATACGCCGTGCTGCAATCCGATCGATGTAATAGGCAGCACTGAAATTCCTTTTTCGTCTATCAGGAACGGATACTCGTTTGTGCCGTGCGATGAGCCCCGGTATTTGACGATGCGTAAACGCCGTGTTGAGATCTGACCCTCGACCCTGTTGTCAAGAAGGATGACGCAATCAGAGACATATTCCTCAAGCCCGTGCCGCGTCAGCATCTTTTCGCCCCTTTCTCCTGTAATGATCGCGGTAACGCCTTTTTCTTTCAGCCAGCGGAATAACCTTCGAAGTTCGGCGCGAAGTACGCCTTCATTGGCTAATCCGCCAAATAGCGATTCTATAGTATCCAGCACTACACGGTTTGCCCCGATAGAATCAATGGCGTAGTTTAGGCGGATGAAAAGTCCTTCGAGGTCATATTCACCTGTTTCTTCGATCTCACTTCGCTCGATCCGGACCTGGTCAATATACATCTTTTTGCTTGCAATAAGCTCGTTCAGGTCGAATCCCAGAGATGCGACATTCTGGGCGAGTTCATCTGAGGATTCTTCAAATGACATAAAGACGCCGGGTTCATTAAACTGGGCTGCGCCCCGGACAAGGAATTCCATTGCCATCAAAGTTTTGCCGCATCCTGCGCTGCCGCATATAAGTGTCGGGCGGCCTTTGGGTAGTCCTCCATCCGTGATTTCATCAAGTCCCCGGATACCTGTCGTGCATTTTGGAAGTTCTTCAGGGGATTTTAGATTCTTTTTTCTTATTGTCATTGGCTTCTACCTTTGTAAAAGATTTTTTATTTCTTATTCGTTCGTATTATTAATATTAATGAATTTTTACTTGAATTATTTGTTGTTCATTCCATACAACAAAGCCTTATATTAATATGACGGGTTCATTTGGTATATTATATGAATAATTATTGATTTAAGTAATATTTCGGCTGTTGATAACCGCTTTATAAATATTATTTATCAAACCATACTTGAGTTCCCAAGAGCAAAATTAATCGTAAGTGTAAAATCTTTTGGTGTTAAACTATTATAAATCGTAAATATGCTATCATAAATCCGCGTTAATCAGGGTTTATCTGCGGTTTTTTATCTTCAAATATTTTATGATAGCCCTGACACCAGACTTTTTGACAGCCTCAATTATAGTTGAATACCAAACAATTGAAACTATCTTTGCGTCCTTTGCGCCCTTTGCGGTGAAAAAAATCATGCACCGCAAAGAACGCAAAGAGCGCAAAGTTTTAGCATATAAGTAAAATAAATTATGTTCTTGACTATA
>JAPZAP010000123.1 GCA_027460585.1 Candidatus Methanoperedens sp.
AGCATCGAATTTAGGTGAACGTAAAATCTTTTGGTTTTACAATATTATAAATCGTAAATACGCTATCATAAATCTGCGTTCATCAGCGTGCATCTGCGGTTTTTTATTTTCAAATATTTTATGATAGCCCCCCAACACCAAACTTTTTGACAGCCTCGAATTTTGAAAAAGCAACAAAACCAAACAACCAAAATCTGAATCATTCCTTATTCACATTAAGCGGCAAAGTGAACGTAAAAGTAGTTCCCTCGCCGTATTTGCTTTCCGCCCATATCTTCCCTCCATGCTGCTCCACATGTTGTCTTGTGATCGCAAGCCCAAGACCTGTCCCCCCGTATTTTCGGGTTGTCCCTGTGTCCAGTTGGGTAAATTCCTGGAAGAGTTTACCCACATTTTCTTTTCTGATGCCTATGCCTCTATCCGAGACCGAGAACTTTGCCATGTCGCCTTCCTTTTTCCCGGTTATGGTAACGGTTCCCCCTTCCTCCTTGCTGAATTTCACGGCGTTATCAAGTAGATTGAAGAATATCTGCCTGAATTTCTGTTTATCTGCTTCTATGTATTCCAGTTCCGGGTCAAGGTTTTTCTCAATAAGCACATTTTTTATTGCTGCTTTTTCCTTAATAAGGCCGATGAATTCGTCCACAGTTTCAGGAACAGGAATCTTCTCAATGTGCAGTTCAATTGTTCCTGCATCCATCTGAACTATGTCAAGTATCTGACCGATGATATTGTGCAGGTTATTGCCACTTGTAATAATATTGTCTATGAAATGCTCCTGTTTTTCATTCAATTCCCCGGGTGTTTTCTGCTTCAAAATTTCGGAGAAACCAAGTATTGCATTCAAAGGAGTCCGAAGTTCGTGGCTCATTGTTTGCAGGAAATTGGTTTTTGCCATATTGGCGCGCTCAGCCTCTTCCTTTGCGTGCCTCACCTCATTTGTGCGTTCATTAACCAGTTCTTCAAGATGATCGCGGTGTTTCTTCAATTCCTCTTCTGCCAGCTTGCGATCGGTAATGTCGCGCGTAATACCCATAACAGCATCCACTTCACCTGCTGTATCCTTAATGGGCATCAACCATGTATCCTCCCAATGCTTGCGATTTTGGTACGTTAACGTGTCTTCGATAGACAGCGGCTCTCCCGTTTGAAAAACCTTTTGCAGGTTGTTCTTCATTCGTTCAAATTGCTCTATCGGGAAAAACTCTATAAGTCGTCTACCCATGATTTCTTCAGGCATGAGTCCAAGTTGTTTAGCCCCAAAACTGTTTAAATATCGAATGCGATTGTTCCGCTCAATAATAAAGATGGAATCATGCGCCCCTTCAGCCAGAATACGATAGCGTTGTTCGCTCTTTTTCTGTGCTTCCTCCGCACGCTTTCGCTGGGTGATATCCTGTAGCGTGCCGCGAAGCATCACTACCTGTCCCGCCGCATCACGAACTGCTTCACCTCTTGCGATCATGAATCTTTGCGAGCCATCCGGATGAAGAAGTTCCAGGTCAAGCTCATAAGCGGTTCCGTTCTTCAGGGCATCTGATACCGCAGCCTCCAGCCGGCCTGCGCTCTCTTCAGTGTACATTTTCAGGTGTTCTTTATAGTTGGGGGGAGGCAATGCCAGATCCCGGCCGATAATACGGTAGTACCCGGGAGACCAGGTAATGGTGTCGGAAGCTATTATCCACTGCCAACTGCCCACCTGTGCCACACGCTGGGATTCCTTTAAATCCCTTTCGCTTCGGCGCAGGGCATCTTCTGCCTGCTTACGTTCTGTGATATCCATGAAAACGCCGTACATCGCCAGTTTGCCCTTATAGGTAAAAGGAATTGCAGCAAGCTCAACGTCCACGAAAGTGCCATCGAGCCTGATGAACTTTTCCTCTATAAGGGGCGCTGCTTTCCCTTCTTCTTGCATGCGAATTCGTTCTTTAACGAGGTCACGGTAATCCTGGTGAATAATTTGGAGTACGGGTATTCCAAAGAGTTCTTCGGGGTTTGCAGCGCCAAGGATTTTTGCTCCGGCCTGGTTCACAAACACTAATTTCCCCTCACTGTGGATAGCGATTCCGTAGGGAGAGAAATCCACAAGACGCCGGTGCCGTTCCTCGCTTTCTTTTACCATCTCCTCAGCACGGTTGCGCTCTGTGATGTCACGGCCAACGGAAATTACATACTTTGGTTCTCCGTTTTCGTCGCGTATTAATGAAGCTTCATATTCGGTAAGTATCGTGTGCCCGTTTTTGCAAATTAAGGAAAGTTCAACTCTCGCCTTTCCAATACGCATTAAATATTCTTTAGCGAAAGCCGCTTTTTCTAAATCCTGCGGACTATAATATGAATCCGGGGCTTTTAATGAGGCAATTTCTTCGTCTGTATATCCTGTAATATCCCTGAAAGTCTTATTCCAGCGGATCGCTTTATGGTTAAAAGGATCAAAAACAAAAAAAGTGTCAAGCTGGGAATCAAGGGCGATTTCAGTGAATTCCTTTTCTTTGATCAATGCCTTCTCTGCCAGTTTGCGCTCTGTGATGTCGTGGAATATTCCCTGCATTATTGGCTTTCTTCTCACCGTTGTCACGGACGCCGAGATTTGGACATGCTTTATTTTCCCTGATTTGGTTAAGACCTCTGCGTCATCATCCAAACTCCCTCTCTCCTGGAAATGTCTTTTGAACTGGTCAGCATAAAATTGCGCTTTATCAGGTGAATGCACCGTGGATTGATGATGCCCGACAATTTCCCGGTTTTCTTTCTCCAGCAGATTTTCAGCGGCTTTATTACACCTGAGAATCAAACCCGTCTCAGGATCAGACCAGAAGATAGCATCCCTGGCATTCTCAAAGACCAGCCGGAATTTTTCTTCGCTTTCTCTTACCACGGTCTCAACATTATTTAGCTCCTCGATGTCATGCTCCAGCCTCTGTGCCATCTGGTTAAAGCAGGCGGCTAAAATACCAACCTCATCACTGTTTTTTATATCCACTCTTGTATCCAGCTTACCCTTCCCGATGTCTATAGCCGCATTCTTCAGTTTGATTATCGGGTTTGAAATGGATTTTGAAATAATTACACCAAGAGCGATCGCTGTAATAAAAGTCAGCAAACCAACTATCAGGATATAGGTTAGAGATGTTGCGATCGTTTGTGCTACAGCCTGGTTCCTGTCTGCAAATTCCTTATCTTCAAATGCAATGGCATCGTTTATAGCCTTCAGGAACTCTTGCTCGGCCGCTTCGAATTCGTCCTGCTTTTCCAGGACTATTGACCCTGATGCGCCCTGTTCTTTTAATATTATTAGTTCATTACTTGCATTTTTAAGCTTTTTGCCGCTGTTTTTTATATTCGCTAAAAAACCCTTCTCCTGGGGAAAGAATTTATTTACCAGGTCTTCGTAGTTCGAAATTGCTGCATCGTATTGTTTTATCCCTGATAGAACACGCTCCTTTTCAACAACTCCAATGGCTGTTTCATTGACTCCACTTTCTGCTTTCAGGGAAACAAATTCGCTTGTTGAAACTACAATCCTGAGACTTGCTTCCTTTACATCATCAAGCGATTTAATAGTGGGTTGAGTTTCCCCGGTAATCTCATTAAATGCCAGGTTAATACTATTAATTGCATTGATTCCAACAAGTGCAACAACTATGACAAGCAGACCTACAGTTAAATGCCCCAGGGTTAATTTATCAATTATCTTCAATCTTTACCCCCTTTTTAACTTCTATCGGCAGTAAAAATGTAAATGTGCTTCCCTCGCCATACCTGCTCTCTACCCATATCCTGCCCCCGTGCAGTTCCACAAGATGTTTCGTGATGTCAAGACCCAAACCTGTGCCGCCGTATTTCTCAGAAATCCCTTTCTCAAGCTGTTCGAACTTATGGAAAAGCCTGCCAATATTTTCTTCTTTGATTCCGATGCCTGTATCAGAGACAGAAATCTGCGCCATTTCCCCTTCTTTTTTCGCTGTTATGGTTAAAGTTCCTCCCTCATCCTTGCTGAACTTTACTGCATTGCTGAGTAAATTAAAAAGAATCTGCTTGAATCTCTGCTTGTCCGCTTCTATAAACTCAAGTTCCGGGTCAAATTCCGTTTTCAGGAGCACTTTATGCTTCATTGCCTTTTCTTTTATGAGAGATAGCGTCTCTTTAATGATTTCAGGCACTGACATCTTATCGGGCACAAGTTCTATTTTCCCTGCTTCTATCCTGGAAAGGTCGAGAATATCATTGATAAGGGTTAGCAGGAATTGATTGCTTGTAAGAATATTATCCACATAATGTTTCTGTTTGTCGCTTAATTCTCCAGTCAAACCCATTTTAAGAAGTTCGGAAAAACCGATGGATGCATTCAGGGGTGTGCGAAGTTCATGGCTCATATTGGCTAAAAACTCGCTCTTGGCTTTGTCTGCAGATTCAAGGCGCAGGTTTTCAATGCGTATCTCTTCTGCCTTCTTGCGCTCTGTAATATCGGTGTGGATAGAAATCCAGACCTTTCCATACTCGGAGCGTTCAAAAGTCGAAACATGTGCACTACACCAGAATTTTGTGCCATCTTTCTTGATATTTTGAACCTCCCCGCTCCATTCACCGTTATTGTCCAGGACTTTGCTGATTTCTTTTGCGGTTTCCTCAGGGCTCTTCTCTGTGGGAGCATTGACAACAGAAACAGGTTTACCAATCAGCTCGTCTTTTTCATAACCAAACATTTTCTCAAATTTCGGATTAGCATAGACAATTATGCCATCATCAGCACGAATAAGATATACTCCCTCAGATATGTTTTCAATAATTTGACCCTGGAATAGCAGCCGGTTTTCAGCACGCTTATGTTCATCGCGCGTACGCAGCGACATGATACCATACGCTATGTCGCCAGCCAGTTCGTTCAGCAGCGTTATTTCTTCAGAATCAAATGCATCCTGCTCCTTTGCGCATATATTCAAAACTCCAAAGGGCTTACCGTTGGCAACCAGGGGAAGCGCAATGGCTGAATTATAGCTTCGCTTTATTGCCTCGTCGAGCCACGGTGCATAATTCGGGTCGGTCTCTATATTTTTTACAACGCTGGCCTTGCCTGTTCTAATAGCTGTGCCTATGTGACCTCTGCCGCGTTCGTTGTCCGCCCATGTCATGCCCGGAGTTTCGGGAGAAACTTCATCGTAGCCAGCCTGTGCTACCAGGCGAATGGTTTTTTCTTCATCCTCCTCTGCAATGCCGATCCACGCCAATGGATACCCCCCGGCTTCCACGATTCTCTTGCATATCTCGTATAATAATTCTGGCTCATTCGTGGCTCGAATGAGTGTTTGATTGCATTGGCTGAGTGTCCTGTAAGCTCGATTGACCTTGCGCAATTCCTCCTCTGCCCGCTTGCGTTTGGTGATATCCAGGCTATATTCTATCATCTTGATGACATTGCCTTTTTTATCAAGAATGGGAAAACCGTGAACCTCAACATTCCTGGCATTACCGTCTTTATCATAATGAATATGCTCTACAGTTGCAGGTTTTTTTGTAATCTTAACTTCTTCAAGCGGACATATGTGTTCGCCTGAACATGGTTTGTCGAGCATGTGTGTAAGTGCATGACACTTTGAACTTTCGGTGAGCTTACCCAGGCGGGCAGCGGAATTTGCCATTAATATGGAGTAATCGTTGGCATCTATGACATAAAAAGGATGCGTGAGCGATTCAAAAATACTGTTCAGGAATTCTCTTTGCTGTATGATTTGTTCCTCGGCTTTTTTACGTTCTGTGATATCACGGACGATAGCCCACATACCTATGTTTTCACCTTTTTCATTTTTTATCAGGAATGTCCTGAGTTCCACAGGGAAAATAGTCCCGTCTTTTTTGCAGTATTCTTTTTCATATACCTCTGAGTATCCATTTTGAAGGATTTGTGTTTCCAAAATTTTTTGTTCAAAGGAATGCCATTTCTTAGGGGTAATATCCTCATAATTTAACGAAGTAAGCTCTTCTGAACCATATCCAAGAATATTTTGATATGATCTGTTGTATTCTTTGATTTTGCCTTCCATATCCACAAATACGAATCCATCCATCATGCTTTCGTGCAGTTTGCGATATTTGCTCTCCGAATCTCGAAGCGCCTCTTCTGCCTGCTTGCGTTCAGTGATATTGTCAAATACGGCGACAAAGTGTTCTTTTTGCACTCCGTAGACTGAAATAAGGAACCATATCCCGATAGACTCCAAATATGTCTCAAATCTTTCGGGCTGACCAGTCAAAGCAACCTTACCATAAATCTTAAACAATTCCGGATTTGATTCTTTTATACCCGGAATTACTTCTGTCACTTTCTTCCCAACAACATTCTTCAAACCAGTCAATCTTTCAAACGCTTCATTTACGTCGAGATAAATGAAATCATAAGGCTCTCCGTTTTCAAAAAACATCCTGCAATAGGCAAAACCTTCCTGCATATTTTCGAATAAATTTCTATAACGCTCTTCGCTTTCTCGAAGTGTTTCCTCCGCACGATCCATATCTTTGCCAATTACCTGTGCTATTTTCAGGTCGCCGATTTTCCTATTCATCTTCCCGCTCCTTGCCTCATTATTCACCTCACTTCCTATATTTCCACTCTTCCCAGGAATTCCGGTACGTCAATGGGTTTCAGTAATCATCAAAACCCTCTTCAATGATTCTTTCCCTGTCCCCTTTCATGGCATATGCAGTCAAGGTTATTAAGGCGTTTTCTCATTCCCCGGCTCACTTTTTATTATTCTGTTTGTTTCTATGCCGCCCATTCCTGTTATCATTATATCCAAGACAATCAAACCATATGATTCTTTCACTGTTTTCTCACTGCTTATTTTCGTTTTAGTTCATGGGCAGTAAATCCGTTTGCCCTTTAGTATTTCACATACAAGTTCCGTGTTCAGCAGGTCGTCCCCACCCACCAGTACTTTAGTCATTTTATTTCACCTTCCTTTTTCGCTTCAAGAGGTATTAAAAATGTAAATTCGCTCCCTTCCCCATACTTGCTTTCCGCCCATATCCTGCCTCCATGCAGTTCCACAAGCTGCTTTGAAATAGCAAGTCCAAGACCGGTTCCCCCGTATTTCTGCGAAATTCCTTTATCGAGCTGCTCGAATTTCTGGAAAAGCTTTTCCATATTTTCAGGCTTGATACCTATGCCTGTATCACGGACCGATATCTGCGCATTTTCATCCACTTTTCTTGTAGTTATTGTTACAGTTCCCCCCTCTTCTTTGCTGAACTTTATCGCATTTGAGAGAAGATTGAAAAGTATCTGCTTTACTCTTTGCTTATCCGCGTCTATAAGACCAAGGCCCGGATCATATTCTTTTTTAATGATTATCCTGTGCTTCATGGCTTTTTCTTTTATGAGAGTGATCGTCTCTTCTACAGTAGCCTGGAGAGGTATACTCTCAATGTTCAGGTCGATTTTTCCCGCCTCTATTTTACTCAGGTCGAGAATATCGTTGATCAGGTTGAGCAGGAAATTTCCGCTATTATGAATATTTTCAATAAAGTGCCTGTGCTTTTCATTCAACTCCCCTGCCATCCCATCGATCAAAAGCTGTGAAAAACCCAGGATAGAGTTCAATGGAGTCCTCAATTCATGGCTCATGCTCGCAAGGAACTCACTCTTGGCTTGGCTTGCATATTCCAGGCGCTCTTTCTCGATTCGAATCTCCTCTGCTTTCTTTCGCTCCGTTATGTCGCTGAATACACCATACTTATAGATTTTACCTCTGAAATTAACAGGGATAGCCACTATCTCCACGTCCACAGGCGAGCCATCCATTCTGAGGAACTTTTCTTCGATCAGGGGCGCTATTTTTCCTTCTTCTTCCATCAGGATTCGTTCTTTTGCTATGTTGTAATAATCAGGGTGTATAATATCCAATATTGGTTTTCCAATCAGCTCTTCAACATTTGTTGCTCCAAGGATTTTTGCAGCTTGCGGATTTACGAATATGATTTTTCCATCGGTGTGGGTGAGTAGGCCATAGGGAGAATATTCGATAAGCAATCGGTTCCTCTCCTCACTTTCCCTTAGCGTTTCTTCTGCTTTTTTGCGCTCTGAAATATCCCGGCCAAAGCTGACTGTACCGATCATCTCTCCTTTTGAATAAATCGGCGCAGTATTTATCGAAAGGATCAAAGCTGTTCCATCTCGCTTCTTGATGGTTGCTTCATATTGCTGAGGCTTGCCTTTTAATACCTTGCCGAAAATTCCCATCAGGTTAGGAAGTTCCTCTTTCATAATAAGGGGAGTATATACTTCATTGCGCCATTCTTCCAGCGAATAGCCGCTTACCTCTTCGGTTTGCCTGTTGCAAAACTGGAAACGGCCTTCCAGATCTGCAGTCCATATCATATCATTGGAAAATTCAATCATAGTGCGATACTTTTCCTCGCTTTCTGTCAATGATTCCTCTGCCCGCTTGCGCTCTGTAATGTCTTTCATTATGGATGCATACTCGGTGAAATTTTGTTTTTCATCCTTGAGCGCCACTCCTGTGATTTCGACAGGTATTATTTTCCCATCTTTTGTGAGCCTCACCGATTCATAATCTGTAAAAACTCCTTTTTCATTTAAGATCCTAAGACAGTGTTCAAGCTCTTTCTGAGCCCGGTCTTCCGGAATAATGATGGTAATGGGCTTTCCTATGATTTCTTTCTTCCTGTAACCCAACATCTTTTCTGCGCCATCATTCCACGAGAGTATGTTGTTATTTAAATCCATTGTGCATACAGACTCTGGAATATTTTTAATTATGGAAGCCTGCCTGTTGATTTCAATCTCAGCCTTCTCATGTTCAGCACGCATACGCAGCGCCTTGATGCCAAATGCCAGGTCGTCTGCCATCTCAACCAGAAGCTTTACTTCTTCTTCATAAAAAGCATCCGGCTCCTGTGCATAGATATTCAACACTCCGGATTGCTCGCTGTCAATGGCAAAAGGAATAGATATGGAAGAAGCATAGCCCCGCCTGATCGCCTCAGCACGAAGTTTAGTGTGACCTGGATCGGTCAGGATATTCAGGATGCATGGTTTGCCTGTAAGGCTGGCTTGGGCTTCGCACGTCTTCATATCAGCCAGCGAACTTTCCACTCCTTCAATATTCTCATTCTCGTACCCGTACCGGGCCATTACATGTAAACCATTCTTTCCTTCCCTTTGTGCAAAGCCGATCCATGCAAGGTGGTATCCGCCTGATTCAACAATTATTCTGCATGAATCTTGAAGCAGCATTGATTCATCTGATGAGCGCACCAGCGCCCGGTTGCTTTCGCCCAGCGTTTTGAGGGCGCGGTTGACTTTGTATAACTCTTCTTCAGCAAGTCTTCTCACATCCATCTCAGCCCTGAGGGACGCTGTTCTTGCTTCCACCTTTTTCTCAAGCTGTTCATTCAACGTTTCCAATTCATCCTGGACTTTCTGAAGTTCGATATTTTTCTGGATTGCGGTTTCGTATGTGGAAATGAGAAGATCGAGAATCTGCTGGCGGGCTGCAGTAATATAATATTCCTGGCCCCCAAAGAACATTTTGATGCCAATCTCTAGTTTTTCGTTCTCACGGATCTGTCTGTTTGCAAGTATGTACTGTACTCTTGAGAGAATATATTTTTCATCATATGGCTTTGTAATGAAGTTATCCGCTCCGCATTCCAGGCCTTTGAGAACATCCTTCGATTCTGAAAGAGAGGTTAAAAGAATAACCGGTATATTTTTCAGGTTCTTTTCTTCCTTGATGCGGCGGCACAGCTCATAGCCATCCATTTCAGGCATAATGATATCGCTAATAATAAGTGCGGGTATACCCTTTTTCGTTATGATATCAAGGGCTTCCCTGCCAGTATATGCAACCCACACCCGATAGTCATTCTTCTCAAGCAGGAATTTCAACATCTCAGCCTGTGTGAGGCTATCCTCCACAATGAGAATTTCTTCATCGTGATTTTTATCAGGGTTCATAAATTAACCACCCTCATTTCTAACTTATTATTTACTAAACCTGATAATACTGCCGCAATCTTTTCCGGCGAAAGTACATACATTGCTGCATCAAGGTTAATCGCCTCGCCCGGCATTCCATGAACAACTGAACTTTCCTTATCCTGTGCTATTGTAATGGCTCCTTTTTCCTTCATCAACTTCAACTCTTCCGCGCCGTCTTTTCCCATGCCTGTGAGCAATATACCAACAGCGTTTTTCCCAAAAACTTCTGCGACAGAACGGAAAAGATATGAAACCGAAGGACAAAGGCCATTCTCTATTTCACCTCTGGCAAGGGATATTCTTCCATACCTGTCAGGCTTCATTGCAAATCCATCCGGCGCAAGATAAACATGTCCGGGAAGAATAAACTCCCCGTGAGTAGCAACATGAACAGGCAACGAAGAAGTTTGTCCCAGCCACTCCATAAACCCTTGTATAAAACCTGCTGCCATATGCTGAACTATTAACACAGGAACAGGAAAATTTCCTGGAAGTTTTGATAAAATTGTTTGAAGGACTGGAGGACCACCTGTAGAAGCGCCGATAGCTACAAGCTGGATTTCTGGTTGTCGTTCAAGTTTCACTTCAACCGTTTGATTTGTTTCCCGCCTGGGAAAAGCCCTGCGTCTTACCACTTTCACTTCGGACATCAACTTCACCGTTTGGATAAACCTGGATACATCATCCTGATAATCCGGATGGCCAATACCCCTGGGTTTTTGTACAAAAGCAAGGGCACCTGCCTCGATCACGCGCATTGCCATGGATACTTCTTGAGCGCCTGTGCTTCCTGTCACAATGACTATAGGAACTGGACATGTTTCCATAATCCTTCTGGTTGCCTCATACCCATCCATTTTTGGCATGTGGATATCCATTGTAATAACATCCGGGGAAAGGTGTTTAGTTTCTTTTATGGCATCCTCCCCATTGCTTGCAGTTCCAATAATCTCTATTCCAGGATCGGAACTAAGAATATGAATTAATAATTCCTGCGCAACCGGGGAATCATCGACAACCAGGACTTTTATCTTTGCTTTCGTTGATTCATTCATATTACTTACCTCCGGACAACCGGGGTCGTATCATGATTTTCATATCGGTAGTTTCTTTTTCAAGTTCTGCAATTCTCTTTTTAAGTTCCATGATGCGCAGTTCCCGCCCTACAAACAACCTGTTCATGCGCTCAAGCTCAGAAATCTTTTTTTCAAATTCTTCATTCAACGTCTTCAATTCATCCCTTGCTTTTCCCAGTTCAGCATTTTTCAAGGCCGCTGTTTCATATGTTGAAATAAAAAGATTCAGGATTTGCTGGCGCTGGGCCGTTATAAAATATTTCTGGCCGCCAAATGACACCTCGATTCCCATTGTCAATTTTTCTTTACTACGGATTACTTTACCTGCAAGCACGAATTGAATTCTCGATAGCAGGTATTTTTCACTAAATGGCTTCAAAATGAAGTTGTCTGCTCCACACTCCAGGCCCTTCAGGACATCCTTCGCATCTGACAAGACGGTCAAAAGAATGATGGGAATATCCCTCAGGTTTTCATCATTCCTGATATGCCGGCATAGTTCATAACCATCCATTTGGGGCATAACAATATCGCTGATGACCATAACCGGTTTGCTTTGTCTCATTTTGTCAACAGCTTCTTGACCGTTTTTCGCCACAAGAGCGCGATAGTTATTTTTCTCAAGAAGGAATTTGAGCATCTCTGCCTGTGTAGGGCTGTCTTCCACAACGAGAATTTCACCCTTATCTTCCAAATATGTATCCACTTGGTTTCCCGTGTCGCTCATATCAACCTCCGGATAACCTCAAGCAAATTGCTCTGGTCAAAACTGCTCTTCACTATATACGCGTTGGCTCCGACCTCGATCCCTCGTTCTTTAGACTCGCGGGATTCAAGCGCCGTGACAAGCACGACCGGCATCCGGGAAAGTTTCTTATCCGCGCGAATCTTTACCGTGAGGTCAAATCCATTCATTCTTGGCATATCCACATCCGATACCACTAAATCAAACTCCCGGGTTTTTAATGCCGTAAAAGCGTCCACCCCGTCTATTGCGGTGATAACATTGTAACCTGCAGTCTCCAGGATATTCTTAAGCAGTGTCCTTGCCGTAATTGAATCCTCCACAACCAGAAGGGAATTCCTTTTAGCTTTTGCTTCAATTCCGGACTGCGCTTTTACAGGCGTTGCAGTAACCTTTACGGCAGACTTAATCAAATCGTTGACATTCAGGATCGGCGCCACCCTGCCGCTTCCGAGCACTGTCGCACCTGAAACGTTTCGAACGCGTAAAAGTTGCCTTCCAAGGCTTTTCACCAGCACTTCCTGCTCGTGAAGAACCTCATCTACCATGAATGCGATGCGTTTTTCTGCGAAACCTATAACAACGATTTGCACATTCTCATCAGGGATGCTTCTGGTTTTTTCCGGAAGTTCCAGGACATCTGCCAGCCTTACCAGGGAAACGATCTGCCCGTTAATTGAAATAGTCTGGCGATTCTCGACAGTCTTGATCTCTTCTTTTCTAATCCTCAATGCCCTCTCTGCATTTGTGGCAGGAAGAACAAAAAGGCTTCCGTTTGTTTGAACCAGCAGCCCCCGAAACGTTGCAAGCGTCAGCGGAACAACTATCCGAAACGTAGTTCCTCTATCTGACTGTGTTTCGAATGAAACAATTCCGTTAAGTTTTTCCACTTTCTCCCGTACAATCGCAAGACCAAGACCCCTGCCTGAAACCTCGGTAATAATCGGGCTTGTGGAAACCCCCGATAAGAAAATGAGAGACAGAGCATCCTGTTCGCCCAGTTTGCCTGCTTCTTCCTGCGATATGACGCCGCGCTTTACCGCAGCGGACTTTATCCTGGATGCCTCGATCCCCGCCCCGTCATCGGAAACGATAATCTCAATCTTGCCCCCCTCCTTTGCGCTCATGGCGAGCTTCAAAGTCCCGCGTGGCGGTTTGTGCTTCTGCTGTCGCTCATCAGGCTTCTCAATTCCATGATCTATACAGTTTCTCAATAAGTGAATGAGCGGGTCTTTCATTTCCTCCAGTATCCGCCTGTCAATTTCAATCTCTTCTCCCTCGGCCACAAGCTCCACATCCTTGCCCTGGTCATGCGAGAGGTCGCGCACAAGCTTTGGGAATATGGCCGAAAGCGATGAGAAGGGAAGCATCAGCACCTTTTTCATATCATCAAGCAGGGAATCCACCATCCCCCCGAATTGCCTGTTGTCGTATTCGGCATTCTTTGTAAGTGCCATTAACCTGTTGTCGAGTGATTTAATGAAGGCTTCGTTCATCTCAAGAAAATCAACGAGTTTCGAAGAAACACAGGTATGTGCATCTTCGGTTCTTACAAGGCTGCGTACCTCTGGCTGCACTTTTGCCCATTCCTTTTTCCATGCTGCAAAAGAAACCTCAATCTCCTGCAGCTCTAAGGTGCGCTGGCCTGCCGCAAGTTTCACGGAAAGCATCTCTTCTGCCTGGAATAAGAGCGAATCCAGCTTTGTGGTGGAAATCCGGACTGTTTCCGCAGACGAAGAGGGCTGCATTGTTTCTATCGACCTGGGTTTGTCTTCTGTCCGGGACGTTTGCGGTTTAAGGACCTTATTGGTTTCTGGCGTCGCTGGTGGCGTCCCTGGTTTTTCTTCTGTCAAAGGAGGCGAGGAAACAATTTGTGGCTGGGGCGCTTCGCCTTTTACGGCGCTTTGAAGGTTCTGGATGATTTCTTTAATTTTCGCGTTTTCTGAAATATCCGGTTCCGCTTCCCCGAATATTAGTTTGCCGGCATAATCAGCAGCATGATGAAGCTCATCAAACAGATGCGGCGTTGCGGCAATCTCTTTGCGTTTCAATGATGCAAAAACGTTTTCCATGGATTGGCACAGTGACTCTATATCTTTCAGGTTTACGGTACGCGCTGCACCTTTCAGGCTGTGGGCTTCCCTGAAGATTGTCTCGATAAGCCCTGTTTGTTTTTCGGGAGGCGATTTCTCAAGCTCGATAAGACCTTCGGTGATCGCACTGAGATGCTCTTTCGCTTCGGTTTTGAACATTGAAAGAAGTTTATTTAGGAACTCTTCCTCCTTTTTATCCATGATTGCTCCTTTCAATGTTTATCAGGCGGGTGGGTCTGTAAATTCCTTTCAAATTTTTCTCTCCTCCACCATCGCTTTCAACTTCTGTCCCAGCTCGTTAATGTCTCGCGCAGCTCTTTCTGCCTGCTTTGCCCCTGCTTCGTTTTGCTGGGCTGCCTGCTTGATATTTTCCATGGCTGAAACTATCTGATTGATTCCAACAGACTGCTGCTGGCTTGATGCCACGATCTGGGTACCAGCCTGTGCAGCTTCGGAAATACTATCTGCAAGTTTTACAATAGACTCGCCTGCTTCATTTGATTGTTTCACCCCGGCATCCACCGCTTTGCTTACCTGCTCAGTTGCCATAACTGCGCTGCCGGTGGCTTTCTGTATATCGCTAAGTATCAACCTTACCTGTGCTGTAGCATGTTTTGATTGTTCTGCAAGGTTTTTAATTTCCTGTGCAACCACCGTAAATCCTTTACCCTGCTCTCCTGCTTTCGCAGCCTCTATTGCTGCGTTCACTGCTAATAGATTGGACTGCTCTGCAAGGTCGTTAACGGTTGTGATGATTTCCCCGATCGCCTGGTTCTTCTCGCTAAGCTTTTCAATACTTTGGGCAACCGAATCCGTCTGTATTTTGATCCTGTTCATTCCCTCGATAGTCTGTCCAACAGCGGTTTTTCCCGGTTGGGCTATGGAAGCAGCTTTCTTTGCACTTTCAGAAACCGATAGTGCTTTTTCGCTGGAAAGCAGGGCAGTTCTTTTGAGCTCTTCAGCGGTTGAACTGGTTTCACTTACTGCTGTAGCTGTTTCAGACGCGGTGGACGCCAGTTGGGTAGTCGTAGCCAGGATTTCACTGGCTGAGGAAGCAAGGACATTTGACGCTTCCATAATTTCATGAACCTGCTCTTTAAGCCTCTCGTTAATTTTTTTGTTTTCAGTGATATCACGGGCTGCCGCAAACACTCCCTGCACTTCCCCGGCTTCATTTTTGTAAACAACAGCATTATAGAGTACCTCGGTCACTTTACCCGAACTATTCCTGATCGCAAGTGGATAATCCTTAACAAATCCTTTCGAAAACACCTGCTTGTACCCTTCCCTGGCATTTTCAGGTTCGGTAAAGTAATCCGAGAAATCGCTCCCGACAAGATGTTCACGATTAACCCCTGTAACCTGTTCTGTAGCTTTGTTCACATCCGTAATCTTGCCTTCTTTACTGATTGTAACAAGAGGATCAAGACTTGCCTCTATGAGACCACGAGCATAAAATGAAGCAGAACTCAATCTCTTTTCAGCATGGTCGCGTTCAGTCTCACGGTCACGAAGTTGTCGTGTAACAGAACGAGTGATATAAAACCCGATTGCAAGTCCAGCTATCAGAGCCGCGATTGAAACAGCGATCATCACAAGCAAAGGATTTTTGGATGTGGTGCTAACATCAGCACGTTTCTGAGCATCTAATTTAAGTTGCATATCATAAAATTGACTGATTTTGACTTCTAACTCTTTCCTGACAGGGCGAACTTCTTTGATGGTCACAGCGATAGCTTCTGTGCGATTCATCTCATCTGAAATTGAGATAACTTTCTTTTGGCCCTGTTCATAATTGGCTTGAAGATTAACAATGTCATCCAAAAGACTGATGCTTTCCAGGGAACCACCACCTGATGATATAGACTTTCGCAGCCTGTCAGCAGTTTCATTGAACATGCGATATTCTTCATGCAAGGCGTCTAAATGTAGTTGGGATTCATCCGGAAAAAGTAAAAATCCGCGGTATTCAGCGACTTCTGATTCCACGATAAAGTTGAGTTCCTTAACATCTTCCATTTGCCTGTCATTTATGTCAATGAATCCACTGTATTTATCCTGCACGAGATTTATAGTATAATAACCGGTTGCTACTGCAATTAACAAAAGCGCCAGTACAATGATATATCCACCGATAATTTTTTTACCTATACTCATACCAATTTTTCCTCCACCTTACTAATTTTATTGTTACGCTTCATATTAAACCTCTTCATGAACGATAATCTTCTTATCGGACAGAATCTTCTCTGCATCGAGAACCACAACCCCTTCCTTAGTCACTCCTTTCAGATACTCGGCGCGGATTCCTGAAAGCGTGGGAAGGGATGCCTGTATATCCCGGGGAATTTGCCCTGCGCCCAGAACGGCGTCCGCCAGAATGCCGAATTCCATCAAACCATTGTGAATAATTATAACTTTATTAAGGTCAGTTATTCCTTTTCCAGGAAGCTCAAAAAATTTCTTGATGTCAATGACGGAGAGAATTTTGCCGCGAACGTTAATAATTCCGGCAACAAACTGTGGTGTGCACGGCACAGGTGTGAGTTCCTTTAGCGGATATACCTCGCGTATATAGTTTGACTGTATTGCGTATTTTTCATGGGCAAGCTGGAATTCCACGACTTCGATATATTCATCGGCTTCCTTCTTTTCCGGTTTCTTAGCCAGGGCAATGGCTCTTGCTTTGAGGAGCTTTCTTTTATCATCAGCATCGGCTTTAGTAAAATTATTCATGCCAGCATCACCTTTCCTTTTATTGATGTAATTATTTCAGAGAGCCTGCCTGCTGTAATCCCCTCGGATTCGGGCAGGATTTCATCATTTTTAAATCTTCCCAAAAGCCCAAGTGCGATCTCAAAATGCCTGTCCGATTCTTTGATCTTCCCCTGCTGTTTGCATAGATTTCCCAGGGCAAAATGAGCAAGAGTAAAATCCTGGTCAAGATAAAGCGCACGCTGAAGCGACTTTACGGCTTCTTCAACCTGCCCCCGCTCCTGCAATATCATGGCATGGAGGTAATGGCAGCCCGGATTCAACCTTTCAATAGCAATGGCTTTTTCGCACCATTCAAGTGCTGCGGCTGTTTTTCCATAATTGGCATATGCTCTTGCAACAAGAACCATAACTTTTGTATCGTGATCGTGTGATGCCGGATCAATTAGTTTGTCAATCACCTGCGCATACATACCCTGCTGGTAAAGCGTCAAAGCTTCCTTATATGCATCCGGTTCTGATGCTGTTTGTTCCTCTATGACGATCTTTATTTTTTCCCGGGGAGAAGGAATCTCCGGTATAGGAATATGCTCTATCGGCATCGGTATAACCCGGATTTCTTCAGGAGGATGGTAAATATTCTGTGGAATAAATTCTTCTATCCTTTGAGACTTTGCGATATCTTTCCTGTAGAAAATTGCGCCTGGAAAATTGACAGCTATAAACTGTGAAAATAGAACCTGGGACGTTTCAACCGGGCTTACCACAAGCCACCCGCCATCCACGAGGCATAAATAAAGAGCCGGAACAACCTGCTTTACACGCACCTGCGAAAAATACATCAGCACATTGCGGCAAAAAATAATATCCATTGCGCTGGTATTGTTCATGAGCGAGGGATAGGTGTCTTCTGCCAGATTATGGTAGGAAAAAGTCACCATTTTCTTTATGTCAGGGATAATCTCAAAACCGTGTTTTGTCTTATTGAAATAATTTCTTGTCCAGGCCGGCACATCCCGGAACGACCATTCGCTGTACAAACCTTTTTGTGCCTTCCTGAGAAAAACCGGGTTAATGTCGGTGGCCAGTATGGTAATGTTCCAGTCTTTTAAATCGGGAATCAGCCTGCTCAACAAAATCGCTATAGAATATGGTTCTTCACCTGTGGCGCAGCCTGCGCTCCATATCCTGAGATGCCTTTCATTTTCCATGCGGGAGCGAATAAGCCCAGGTAGAATATGCTTTTCAAGAACCTCAAAACTTTTTTTCTCCCGAAAGAAGTATGTTTCACCAATAGTAAGATGGCTTGCAAGAATCTCGACTTCCTGCTTCATTAACTGTGAAGAAACCAGCCATTTAATGCAGGTTTCAGTATCCCTAAAACCAAACTCTGCGGCGGCAGAGGTAATGCCATGTTCGAGATCGTGCCAGCGTTCTGCAGGAAAATGCAGGCCCATCCGGGTAGCCACAAATTCGCTAAGTTCTGAAAGTAAGGTTTCAGGAATCCCGGATGTCATTTATTGCCTCCCATCTCTTCTTTCATGGCGTCGTCCAGCGATTTTATGTCCGCAAAAGACAGAATTGAATCGATATCGAGAATATGAATCATACCGTCATCCTGTTTTACTATTCCTTTGACATATTCCATCCCCGGAAGGATTTCTTCTGCCGGAATAATTTCCTGGCCATGGATCCCGATCACGCCGCTGACACTATCAGCTACAAGCGCAATACTTCGTTTTGATGTATATGCAATAACCAGCTGGTCATTCAGGTCAATTTCCCGCTCTCGTAACCCGAAGCGTCTTCGGATATCCACAACAGGAATTATCCTTCCCTGCACATTGACCACGCCCAGGACTATATCCGGCGCCTTTGGCAGGACAGTGACTTCAACAGCGCGGACAACCCGTTCTACGCTCGAAAGAGGAAATGCATATCGCTGTTCATATATAGAAAAAACAATAAGTTGATTCATTTTCATAGACCATATACCCCTACTCAATGATTGTCATTAGCGAATCAATGGTATCGAATTTGCATTTACACTCCACCATCAATCAGATTATGATGATTATGAGATGTAATTAGTTCTTTATATTATATATTTATTCCGGCTTTGTTTTACCAAAACTCCGGCCTGTAATTTTCTATCTGCAAAAATCTGCGCAATATGTGGATGAAAATTCGAGAAGAATCCTCAGATTTCGCAGATAAATGCATATTATAGTCAAGAATCTAATTTATTTCACAAAATGCCAAACACTTTGCGCTCTTTGCGTCCTTTGCGGTGCACGATTTTTTTCACCACAAAGAGCGCAAAGGACGCAAAGATAGTTTTAATTGTTTGGTATTCAACTATAATCGGCTCTGTAATATTTTCTGATTTTTTGCCGGTATTTGATTTTAATACGAACAGGAATATTGGATGAAATTCAGGTAATAAAACTTACATGGCACGTTTATTAGCATACAAACTTAAATTTTAGTACAAACCAGAATAAAAGAGTGTTATTTACGAATGGCAGGAAGCGAATCATGACGATATTGGCTAAATGATGGCTTCTAACCTGTCATATCTTCCTGATCCTGACCGCATTTGCATGAGCCCAAAGCCCTTCAGCCTCAGCCAATCCGATGATTGTCTCACCAATACTGTCAAGCCCGTTCTTTTCAATTACCTGGACGCTTGATTTTTTTACGAAATGGTCAGTATTCAAACCGGATAATGCCTTTGCATACCCGGCCGTAGGAAGAACATGATTTGTTCCCGAAGCATAATCACCCGCCGATACCGGTGCATATGAACCGATGAATATTGAGCCTGCATGCTTTATCTTCCCAAGAATATCCTCATGCGTCATGATCTCAAGATGCTCTGGTGCATACATATTTGAGAACTCAATGCATTCATCAAGAGAACCGATAAGTATAGCTGCATTTTCAAGAGATTTGCGAATAATTTCGTTTCTAGTTGCTGCCTTTGACTGCACCTCTATTTCCTGCATTACTTTTTCAGCCAGTTCATCCGATGGCGTGACAAGTATGGAAACTGCATTCGGGTCATGCTCCGCCTGTGCGATCATATCTGATGCGATAAAATCAGCTCTTGCGGAAGCATCTGCTATTATCAGGACTTCACTTGGACCGGCAGGAAAATCAATAGCTACGCCGCAATACATCTTTGCCGCAGTCACATATACGTTGCCCGGCCCGACAATTTTATCAACCTTCGGGATAGTTTCTGTCCCGTAAGCCATCGCTGCTATCGCCTGCACGCCCCCGACACGGAAAACCCGGTCAGCGCCTGCAATATGCGCCGCCGCAAGAGTTAGCGGATCTACACTCCCGTCCGGCTTTGGTGGTGTACATATTATTACGTTTTTCACTCCAGCAACTTTTGCTGGTATTACTGTCATAAGAGCCGTGCTTGGATAAGTTGCCCTGCCGCCAGGGACGTAAGCGCCTGCTGTTCCAAGAGGTGTAATGCGCTGCCCCAGCTTTATTCCGGGTGAGAATTCTTTCATCCAGTCCTTTTGAAGCTGTGCTTCGTGGAACGCTCTTATATTCAAAGAGGCATTTTTTAGATATGTTAAAAGTTTCTTATCAAGTGAAAAAACAGCTTGGTGTATCTCTTTATGGGATACCTCAATTTCACCAATACTGGCTTTGTCAAATTGCAAGGTATATTTACGAAGCGCAGCGTCGCCATTTTCTTTGACCTCATTGAGTATTGAAGTAACAGGCGCTAAAACATCCTTAAGGGCAGTTTCGCGCGTAAGCAGGCGTTCTTGTTCGATGGGAGTGAGTTGAGAAATGGGTTTGAATAGCATTATACGCTGATTTCAGGGCAAAGAGAGATAAATGTTTTTATTACCATAAATTAAACGGCACATTTTCCTCTTTCCTCAGTCCTGACACGTATCACATCTCCAACCGGGAGGATGAATATCTTGCCATCACCAATATTTCCGGTTTTCCCGAGATCGCATATTATTTCAACTGCTTTTTCGACATCCTTATCATCAACTACCAGCTCAATTTTTGTTTTGGGAAGGAGGTCAATCCTGTACTCACTCGTCCTGTATGAAAGTGCAATCCCCTTTTGCCTGCCTCTTCCTTTTACTTCATAGGTCGTAAGCCCAATGAACCCTGCAGTGGCAAGCGCATTCTTTATTTCGCCAAGTTTCTCAGGTCTTATTATGGCTTCTATCTTCTTCATGAGAGTACCTCGAAATTTTTGCTATTTATTATCTTTCGCATTTTTTCTCCATCGGGCAGGTAGCCCCTTTTCAGGTACCATTCCTTCAGTTCATAGTCAGATATGAGGGGGTCTGTTGAAAAAGGTCTTAACTCAACTGACCTGAAGCCTAATTCATAGGCAGTCATTTCCCCAAAAAGAAGAAGACTGCTTCCAAGACCTGAATTCCTGAATCCTCTCTGGACAAATAGTTCTTCGACCGTTATCGCTTTTTCATGCCTTGGTATATTTAATATAAGTTCTCCTGCATTGCCTTCTGGCACATTTAACCTGTGGCATTGCAATTCGCTGTTTTTTTTCATGCAACTGTAAATTTCATTGATCGAGAAATCGATATGTTTTGGGTATTCCTTCATTAGTATAATCTCCTCAAACATGTGTCTTCTCGCCATGCCGGCAAACATCCGATTATCGAAAATAACGCTATGACCAGGACAACGCATCTTGTAATTTTACTAATGCACAATTAATATCACCTTAATATTGTGTGTTTCTTATAGGTATACGGTAAGTTAGTGTATATTTAATAGTATTTAAATTTACCTATTAGATTTTTATTGTATGACTACAATAATTTCATCCATCTTTCAATTCCCTGAAATCAATTACTGTAGAAATTGGTATGTTAGCCAACTTAATAACAATTTTACGAAATACTGCCTGTAAGGATTATATTCCTACAGTTCGACAGAAGAATAAGCGTAAAAAATATACCTATGTAATACGTAGTAATACGTATGACTCAGATGCTAACTTTCAGAGAAGAAGAAGATATTATAGAAAAATTGGACGAATTGGCAAGGCAAAAAATGAGATCGAGATCAGATATAGTCAGAGGTGCTGTAAGGGAATATGTTACCCACAAACTGGAACTGATCGAGATTCAGAAACTTGCAGCAAAACGATATACAGAGGGGAAACTTTCATTTGATGAACTTGTCAATATCCTGGGTTATGAAGAAGCAAAGAAAGTGGCATATTATAAAGATATTGCGGAGGACTCCTTCGCCCAGGGTCTTTCATGAAAATTGTTGTAGATACAAGTTCTCTACTTTCTCTCGAATTTATGGAGATTCTGGAGGACTCGTTTGAAATTACAGAAGTCTATATTACAAATACTGTCGAGGCTGAATTAAAAGAGATTGCAAGTTTTAAAGATGAAAAATCCCGCCTGGCAAAAAATGTCCTGAAACTTGTAAGTGAGGGTAAGATCAAATATATTTATATTAAGAAAGAAGAATTTTCAAAATATCTCTCAAGAAATGTGGATGCAGGTGAAGCGTCCTGCCTTGCTTTATGCATCATGGAAAACATTTCCCTTCTGATAACAGATGATGCCGATGCCGCATATTCTCTCGGAAGAATTGCAATGCATGAAAGGATAAAAATCCGTATTTGCGTAGCTGTTCTAAAGGAATTGATAAAAGCAGGAAAAATAACCAAACTTGAAGCAACAAAAAAGATGAAGAACTTGATAAAACAACGCAGCTGGGAAGGTGGGGTTCTGGAAGTGCTGGTTATGAAATACATTGAAGAAAATGATATGTGACTAAATATGAGATGAAAAGAAAAAGACATCAAGCCAAAAAAGAGATAGAGTCCATCATAAACGCCCCTAGGATTATGGAACGTGATTTCGAGGCGCGCTTTTAAATATTGGAAGACGAAATTTTTCAAGCGAAAGCTTTTATTACATTAATGCGTTTAAGCGGAAAAATAATTATTCTATAATTTAAGATATACGAGGATTATTATGAAGTTTCAGGGAAAATCAACACGAAAATATACAGGCGGAAGATTAATACAGGCCAGAGGCAAGAGAAAATACGAACTTGGCGGAGAGCAGGCAAATACCCATATTGGTGAAACAATTCGAAAGACAGTAAAAACACTGGGCGGTCAGTTAAAAGTCCGGCTATTAAGACAGCAAACGGCAGTAGTAATAGACCCTGCGACAAAGATATCAAAGACTGTAAAGATCGAAACTGTTACTGGAAATCCGGCAAATAAAAACTATATAAGGCGAAACATAATGACAAAAGGCTCCATAATCAAAACTGAAATTGGAAGCGCTCGCATCACAAACAGGCCAGGACAGGAAGGCAGCATCAACGCGATCCTTATTTCAACATAAGGATAACTTTTTTTAATCTTAAATTAAGAATTACAGATTTATTTATTTTACTTCCTTGCCGGGAGTGCTTTACAATTCAGTTGGTACAGGATTTTTATTTACTAAGTGCTTTTGGATTTTCATTCACTAATGCATGGGTTTTTTCGTTTTCATTCACTAATGCATGAGTATTTTCGATTTCATTCACTAGTGCATGAGTATTTTCATTTTCATTAATTAGAGCATGAGTGTTTTCGTTTTCATTCACCAATGCATTGGTATTTTCATTTACTATTGTTTGCGCTTTTTTCTTTGTGCTCACTTCTTTGCCTGGTTTTTTCCGATCTTTCTCGCTCTTTTTCCGGACTTGTGTTTTCAGTGCCTTTTTTTCAGGAGTTCTTTTCGTTCTGGCTTTCTTTGTTGTTTTTTCATCCTGTATTTCGATAAGAATATCTTCAAGCTTGAGTTTTTCATTTTCTTCACTCGATAGAACAACAGGTTGAGATAATGTTATTTCTTTTATTGGCTCAGTCGATCCTTTCAGAGTTTCTTCTTTTTTCTCTTTCAAGATTTGCGCTGTTTCGTTTATGGGTATGATTGTTTTTTCAGGCTCGATTGAAGATTTCTCTTCTTTCTTCTCTTTCGGGATTTGCACTGTTTCGTTTAGGGGTATGATTGTTTTTTCAGGCTCGATTGAAGATTTCTCTTCTTTCTTCTCTTTCGGGATTTGCATTGTTTCGTTTATGGGTATGATTGTTTTTTCAGGCTCGATTGAAGATTTCTCTTCTTTCTTCTCTTTCGGGATTTGCGCTCTTTCGTTCAAGAGTACAATTGTTCTTTCAGGCCCGATTGAAGATTTCTCTTCTTTCTGTTCCCCCATTATTTTTATCACAGATTCCTTTTTTTGAAGTTCATGCGCTGGCTGGAACTCTTTTTTTAATCCTTCAATTTTCTGTGTTCTTATCCCAAATTTTTCAGGCTGGAATTCACGTGGTTCTTTTTTATTGATATCGGGTAATGCCGTCTCAGTACGTTTGGGTTTCTTCTTTTTTCCAAATATCTTTAATAAGATAAACAAAAAAATTGCTATTATTATTAGAACGCCACTAACCATTGCAATCGCGAAATCTGTTTGATCCATGAGTTACTTCAATTTTATATAATCATGATAATCATATTTAATACTTTTGATTGAACGCTTTACTTTTAACATTGGAATTAATATCTTCTAAACTATACCCCAGATGCTCCTTGATAATAATATACGACATTTCAGGGGGTATCGCTCCAACCTCAGTGCAGATCAGATCGATATATTCGCGTGGCGTAACATCAAATGCCGGGTTTTTCACAGAAACATGCCCGTACCCTTTCAATATTTCATCGGATATCACTTCTGAACTGCTTCGCTCTTCTATTTCAATAAGATCACCCAATAATGATCTTGGGCTGAATTTGTAAGTCTCAGCCGCGATTATCACGTTTTTTCTTGCTTCATGGGCACAAAGCGCAAGCTGGGATGTCCCGATTTTATTGATAACAGAGCCGTTTGCCGTAACTGCATCTGCACCCATGATAACAATGTCAACTTCTTTCATGAAATATCTTACTGCTGAATCCACTATTAATGACGTTTTTATTCCTTCATCATCAAGCTGTTTAATTGTCAGGTGCCCCTGCCACCTCGGTCTGGATTCCGTAGCTAAAACCTTGATATTTTTCCCGTCTTTATGGGCTTTTGCAATTATTGAAATCGCTGCTGATGAATTGCAGTGCGTCATTATCGTATCACCGTCACGCACCCTCTTTGCGCCTATTTCCCCTATTTTTCGCACTGCATTTTCGGAGTCTTCAATAAAATCGTTTGCCCGTTTATTGATATCAGCTTTTGCCTCTTCAACGGTTTCACCAACATATCGCATCACGGTGTGAACAGCATTTGGCAAAGATACTGCCGTGGGGCGCGTACTGATCAGAAGTTCGGCGGCGATTTTCATCTTATCGTTAAACTGTGAAATATCACCTGTATTCAGGCTCTCACTATAATTGTGAAGTTGCGCCGCCACAGTCCGCGCAATTTTTCCCGCGCCCCGTATCTCCATACTTTTTATCTTTTGAGCTGTATCTAAAAGCTGTTTCATGTTTCCTCCAGCATCCCGTATATTAATTCCATATTCAAATGAGATCCAATAAATACTGCAAGCTCCTCAATGTCATCGCTTACAGTCTTATTTTGATATATTAATCCTTTTTTATCATATAAATATCCAAGGAATGAGTTCCTGAAATTGTCATTATCAAAAAGCCCGTGAAGATATGTGCCAATAACAAGCCCGTTCTCACTAACGCTCCCATCATCCCCGAAAGCCGGCACTTCTGCCTGCGTTTCACCCATATGGATCTCATATCCTGTTACTGATTGTCCCTTGATGGCACCCAGGATTTTTCCATCACCTGTAACAGGTTTTTCAACCTGTCGTGTTTTTTTCTCATATTCTGCAAACCTGGTGGAAACATCAAGAAGCCCAAGACCGTTTATTGTGCTTGCTCCACCCGTACCTTCTATACCGCTATCGATTATTTCAGTTCCAAGCATCTGGTAGCCTCCGCATATCCCGATAACAGGAATACCTTTCCCGGCTTGCTTTATAATCTTTGGTCCAATTCCACTTGAAACAAGTACTTTCATATCATCCATGGTGTTTTTCGTTCCAGGCAGTATGATCGCATCGGATTCGGGAAGTTCATCATTCAGTTCAACATATTCAATATCAGCGTAATGTTCAAGAGGCTCAAAATCAGTAAAATTGGATATGTGGGGCAACCTTATAACAGAAATTTTAACCGGATTACTGTTGCCTGTTTTATCATTTATGGATACAGAATCCTCTGAAGGGATACGCAGATCAGTATATGGTATAACACCGATCACGGGAATTCCTGTGATTTCTTCAAGCTGTCTTATTCCCGGTTCGAGCAATTTCATATCTCCCCTGAATTTGTTTATTACTAACCCTCTGACAAGACCTCTTATATCATCGGGAAGCAACTGCAGGGTACCATAAATACTTGCGAAAACGCCGCCGCGCTCAATATCCCCCACAAGGATCATTGGCGGCCTGACAAGCCTTGCCATGCCTGTATTTACGATATCCCTGTGGTACAGGTTTATTTCAGCAGCTCCTCCTGCGCCTTCAATTATTATCAACTCATATAGATCACTAAGCCGGTCATAAGCACCCGCAACAGTTGACATTACCTCATCGATTGAATCATAATAATCCCCGGCTTCCTTATCAGCTATTGGTTTTCCAAGAATTATGACCTGTGACATATGATCACCTTTGGGTTTTAGCAATACCGGATTCATATCGCATGTGGGTTCTATTCCCGCCGCTTTCGCCTGTATCGCCTGGGCTATCCCTATTTCGCCGCCTTCATTCGTTACCCATGAGTTCAGGCTCATGTTCTGCGCCTTAAATGGCGCGACCGAATATTTTTTGGAAAGTATCCTGCAAAGTGCGGTCACGATTATGCTTTTTCCCACATGCGAACCTGTTCCCACGACCATGAGGTTTTTCTTCATTTATTCCTCCACGCTGATAATCTGTATCTTGCTGCCCAGACTCCTGCCGCGAATACAAGCGCAAGGGAACCGGTGCCAACACTGTCAGAAATATAACCCTGCGCCAGTTTCCATCTATCACCATACGCGGTGAAGCCATAATCGAATGTCCATAATAATGCATTGGTTTTACTGATTTCAATGCTTGCATCAATATAGGCCATTTCATTGAAAAACGGATAGAAAAGAACGACGCCACCACCGAACATATCCAGGAAGACATGAGAGGCAACATAAAAAGCGGCTATAAAGAATATCGTCCTGAATTTTTTTAATGATATTCCTATTAAAACAAGAACAAGGGGGATAAAGACGTTATGCAAAAGTGCCCTGTGCTGGGTCGCAAAAGTATCGATATCAGGTAATATTGCAAATGGCAATAGCAAAAGTATGTATTTGTGTTCCTCTTTCCTGACCACTATCAGGAGAACAAGAAGAGGAACAATTAAATGTATCGCCCAATCTGGCATTTTGTATTGATTATTCCTGCTCTATTTTATCTACTCTTGTTACCCTGAGCAGTGCATTAAGAGGAACACCCGCGATGTCATCTATCCCTTTCTTATCGATCAGGACAGCTATGGCTACGGGTTTTGCACCCAGTGTCAGAAGAACGGATATCGCTTCTGTAAGAGTTGTTCCTGAAGTTACAACATCATCTATCAGGACACAATGTTTTCCGGAAACATTTGCAAAGTTCTGGCTGATCGTTCCTTTTGCGCCATTCAGGTCAGGTTCCAGTTTTTGTTTGTTGGGATGATAAGTAGCAAATTCCACACCAAGTTCTTCTGCTATCATGTTCGCAAGAGGAATTCCGGAAAGTGCAACCCCGACGATTACATCAATATCGGTTTCTGTATTGCTCAGGCATTCGATCACCATGTCTGTCAATGAACTGGCGATGAGCCTCTGCCTGGTTGAGCTTCGCCCGATGTTGCTCCAGTCTATATAAATATCCTTGGGGGCGGCAGTGGCGTCGCCTTTTTTTGAATGGACCAGAAGCCATGTAGCAGTTTCGCGGGAAACATTTAATTCGTCTGCGATCTGCCCGGTCAAAAGCCCGCCGGCCTGGAGTTCAACAGCTTTTTGAATTAATTCATCAATTGTTTTCATATTAAATTCACCGGTTATGATATTACTTATTTTTCCTTGTATTTAACAGGTTGTCTGAAAATTCATAAAGGCGGTTACCAAAGCCACCCTAAAACAATTGGTATATTTTTTTTCACCACCTTATGTGAGATAAGCAACTGAAGGTATATTTTCCTTTTTTCCATGCTGCAATCCCCAGATACAGGAAGGATTAACGTGCCTAACTCGTCAATAACTATTTATATGAAAACTACATAATACCACATTAAACCACAATAAGCTACAAGAAGCTACAATTATATAAAATTAAAAGACTTGATGTGATGTTATGAATGAGAATATTGAAATAGACACAAAACAAAAATCAATCCGTATCAAAGAACAGACATATAATAGGCTAGGCGAGCTTGCAACAGCAAAAGAAACAGTTAACGAGTTAATAGAAATGCTTTTAAATTTCTACGATGCACAAAGTGTGCACTATTCCTCGATACAAGTGCTAAAGGATTATGTGGACTTTCCATTGAATGAGGAAGTAAAACAGGTTGCATTGCAACTCTTCGAAGGAATTTTAAGTTTAGGAAACGAAGTTTCATTTCTCCTCCGAACCAACCTTAAAGAGATACCCCTTATTGAAAGCCGAAAGAATAAGGTTGTTTTTTATAAAGGTTATAAGGAATTGTGTCTTATAGTGACTGGGAGAGAGAAGGTATGGCTTTATCTCCCAACAAAGAAACATGATTCAGAAATCCATGGCTGGAAATGGGTGGGGAAAATTTACGATGAATATAGTTTGGAAAGTAATATGAAAGTCGTAAAAAGCGTGTATGCGGATATGCAAATATCAAAAGAACTATTATAAGTTTAAAATTATTTAATAAAATTCTTACTAATAACATATACGCAAATATGAGAAGAGAAGAATATGGTCAAAGAATCTAAAATGCATAAAGAGTTATTTGATAGGCTCAGAGAGAAAAATCTTCTATGAGGTTGGCATGTCTCACAAAACAAAAGCTATAAAAATACCGATACAGCTTGAAGAACTTGTACGTGAAAATGAGAAAGAAGATAGGCCAATAGGAGAGGTACTTCTCGAAGCGTATAAGGATTACCTTAAAATAAAAGAACTTGCTGGAATATTATCTAAAGTGGAAGGTATAAAAGAAGGCTCATCAGTCTCAAGTATATTTGCATCGCACATAGAAAATGATCTCAAAAGGCACACAGAACTTGAGACCTACGTTCTGGAATTAAGGAATCGTTTTGTTGAGCAATGATTTTAGCTAAGTTGCGACAACTTACAATTACTGACAGTTTTGAGTGGCTTTGATAAGACACCTTCACCGCAACCGTATTAAAAACAGTTAAACTTATAAGGCAAACTTATGAATTGGTAACCACCATAAAATTATCAGGTCCTGATCTTTTGCAGCAGCCATGCCATATTTTTGCCGAGATTTTTCATTGTGCGTATGCCTTCTTCGTCATTTTCCACTTCCCCTATTTCCCTTCCCAGACCCATATTCCAGTAGCTTGAACCCGGAACTATCATCTGGTTGATAAGGAAGAAATGATTAATCGAGTCAAATGCATGTATCGCACCACCTCTTCGTACTGCGATCACTGCGGCGCCCACCTTGTGTTTGAACATGACATCGTTTGCCAGGTTCGTCATTCCTGATCTTTCGATGAGAGCCTTCATCCCTGCGCTTATATCGGCAAAATACGTCGGTGAGCCAAGGATAATCCCGTCTGCTTCCACCATTTTGTCAATACAGTCATTCACAATATCATTCTTGACCGCACAATGCCTGTCCTTGTTTTCGAAGCATTTGTAGCAGGCGATGCAGCCCTGTATTTTTTCACCTGCAAGTTCTATGAGTTCAGTTTCGATCCCTTCTTTTTCCAGTTCTTTGAAGAGATGTTCGATGAGAATGGCTGTGTTTCCCTGTTTGCGGGCGGATCCGTTGAATGCGACTACTTTCATTTATGATACTCCTGTTCGATATTATGTTTAATATTATTATGTTCTCTTATAAAATGTCCGATAAAACTAAGTATCGCTAATACAAAGTTGATGTGACGAGGGTAAAACAAATGGAATTTAAAGTACAATCACTTAAGATCAAGGCAGGAAAGTATAAAGTAGTCCTGAATAATCATGATGCCATAGAATTGGGAGTACGAGGCGGAGACCGTGTCCTGCTAAAAGACCACATGTTTCTTACAGCGATCGTTGAAACAGGCGACATGATCCCGATCGGCACTGTGGGCGTATACCAGGAATGCTGTGAAAAGCTTGGGGATCAATGCCCGCTTACGATCGAACTTATACCGACATCAAAACCGAATTCCGTAGGTTTTATTAAGAAAATGATGGATCACCAGAAATTGACACAGGAAGAGATCCGCCAGATCGTCCAGGATATCGTCAGGGAAAATCTTACCGAAGTTGAGATGTCAGCATTTGTGACAAGCTCATATATTTACGGCATGACTTCGGATGAGATCGAATGGCTGACACGCGCCATGATCGATAGCGGTGAGAAAATCGAATTCAATACTCACCCCATCATGGACAAGCATAGCATAGGAGGAGTTCCCGGAAATAAGATTTCCCTGCTTGTTGTCCCGATCATCGCTGCAAATGGTCTTCTTATACCAAAGACAAGTTCGCGTGCTATCACAGGTGCAGCAGGAACAGCAGACCTTATGGAAGTCCTTGCCCCCGTAGAATTTACGGCAGATGAAATAAAGAACATCACAGAGAAAGTCGGCGGGGTCATTGCCTGGGGCGGGGCTACAAATATTGCGCCGGCGGATGATAAGTTGATACGTGTGGAATATCCGCTTTCGATAGACCCGCGCTGCCAGCTCCTTGCATCAATTATGGCAAAAAAAGGCGCCGTGGGAGCTGATTGCGTTGTTATTGACATCCCTGTGGGCATAGGAACAAAAGTTCCCACTCTTGATGATGGAAAAAAACTCGCACGCGACCTGATCGAACTTGGAGAGCGCCTGGGGATGAAAGTAGAATGCGCGATGACCTATGGGGCTTCGCCTGTGGGAAGGACCATCGGCCCGGCAATAGAAGTAAGGGAAGCGCTAAAAGTGCTTGAAACCATGCAGGGACCGAACAGTCTTATTGAAAAGAGTACCGGGCTTGCGGGAATACTTCTGGAGATGGGAGGCGTAGCGACCAGAGGGCACGGGAAGGATATCGCAATGGAGACGCTTCGTTCAGGAAAAGCATTCAGGAAACTCCAGGAGATCATAGAAGCACAGGGTGGAAACCCGAATGTTTCGCATACTGATATTGTGACAGGTGAACACAGGGGAGAATTATCATCCCCGGCAGATGGGTACGTAATTGAATTCGATAACAAGCGCATAGTGGAAATAGCACGGATGGCAGGCGCCCCAACAGATAAAGGGGCAGGTGTATGGATTCACAGGAAAAAGGGCGAAACCGTCAAAAAGGGAGAGCCTTTGATTACGATATTTGCAGATAAGAGCTGGAAATTGACCCAGGCTTTAAAAAGCGCAGAAAAGGAATATCCGATCATAGTTGAAGGTATGCTTCTTGAGAGGGTGCAGACTTTCAAATCAATTTGATATGTATATATATATTGAAAGTATGACAATTTTCCTTGCAATAATCCTGGCTATTATAATAATTACAGGGCAAACCGGAAGGATGATAAATAGTCCTTCCCAGGCTAACGATATTCTGGATAAAACAAATTACGCGCCGGAAAACGATGAAATTCAACATTAAACAATACATACTTAACTCAAGACCATTTCTGTCACTTATAGAATGGTCAAAAAAGATCAATTTCCCCGGATTTGATCGTTTACCGCTGTATTACGTCGTTAGCTTTTTTCTAAAAGCCATTCGAAAAGAAGAGATCACTATGCGTGCCTCTTCCTTAGCTTTTAACTATTTGATGGCGATTTTTCCTACGATCATTTTTTTATTTACCCTTATTCCTTACATCCCTATCGAAAACTTCCAGGATGAAATTTTTAAATTGCTACAGGATGTATTGCCCTATAACGCTTTTGAAGCAACTAAATCAACTATTGAAGATATTTTGAAGCAACAACGCGGTGGTTTACTTTCATTAGGTTTTGCTTTATCCATTTATTATTCTACCAATGCTATTATTGCCATGATGACGTCTTTTAACAACTCTTACTCCAGCACAGAAACCCGAAGCGAATGGCAAAAAAGATTGATTGCGCTTATTATCTTTGCTATTTTAAGCACCCTTGTTCTTGCTGCAGTCTCACTAATTATTTTTGGCGGAACTGCCATAAACATGCTTGTTGGGTATGGCTGGCTTAAAGGACCATTTACGGTTATCCTGATCCAGATCGGAGTATGGCTGATTATTTTTTTGCTTTTCTTTTTTGCTTATTCATTACTCTATTATTACGGGCCAAGCAAGCGAATGAAATACCGTTTTATTTCCGCAGGCTCTACCCTGGCAACATTACTTACCATTATTTCATCATTAGGATTTGCATATTATATAAATAACTTTGATCAATACAACAAATTATACGGTTCTATTGGAACATTGATAGTGGTTATGCTCTGGTTATATATCACCTCCCTTGTGTTGCTGATAGGCTTTGAATTAAACGCCAGCGTTATCCGCGCTCGCGACAGTTACGAGAACATTGATCTCAAAATATTAGACGATCATACATAAAGATGTAAAAGACGAAAACTACTTTACAGCAGCTATCAACTTTAACATCGCAACCATGACCGTTACAGCCAGTAAAGGAATTATCGCAATTGTAAGAGCTGCACTTAACCAGGAAAATACATTATTTACATATCCGATGTTGAAACCAAAATAGTTCAATGCATAGATCGCCGCAAAAATTATAATCAGGCCAGGAAGCATGCTGATGATATCGGTTTTGCTGGGTGCTGCGCCTGCCCCCAGCGTCAATGCGAGGTAAATAAAAACATATGTTTTCCAGTTCAAATAATCCAGGCCAGTAATAAAAGAAAAAGCGCCATCTATTATAAATCGCAATTCTGCAAGGATGTCAATAGAACCTGGTGGAAGATCAAAATGAGCTCCAAAGTAGCCGCTGATAATCAGTAGTATTGCCGGACATCCGATCAATGGAGCGATCGATATGGCAGTATTTCCGATGAGAGGTATCTTTGGAGCAGTATATTCTACATGTCCTAACGTATCCCCTGACGGGATGACGCTGAACTTTGTTATGCGCGCACCCATGAGCAAGGCCACAAATGCGTGACTTAGTTCGTGTGCAATCGTCCCTGGCAGCATTAGAATTACATACAAAGTCTTCGATCCATATGACAGGGAACGATGCAGGTATTCTGAAATTAAATAGAGCACAATTGCCTGGAGTGGTATGATAAACATGTTTAATTTACCTGAAGAAGCATATGTATTGAATATATAAAAATGGAACGTAGCAAATAAAACTGGAGAAAATAAATGGTTTGGGGGAGGGAATAAAATAACATGGCGATAACATTCACGGATGAAGAGTTGATGTATCTTGATAAAGATCGTGATATGCAATTACATTCCATCAGGCAAGATATTGATACTTTGAAAGTTAAGGGAAATACAGCATTCTGTAAAAAATGCGGCCACATGATGCACTATTTCACAATAGGAAATGCAAAGCTTCTCGAATGTGTTTTCTGCAGGAATAGAGTTGCCCGGATGATCGAGTTATGACCCTTGACTTGCACTAATTCCTTTCGCTATCTTTGGCGCTCAACTACCATCTCACAATATTCATCGCCGCTGCACATGTTCTTTGTATCCTTCTTGAGGGTGTAGTCTGGATTCAGGCTCTCAACAACAGATCTCATCATGGTCCGGCATGCCGTCATAGCAGCGATCTTTGGATCAAGCCCCATCTGTATTGCACTGTTTCGTATCGCACACTCAGTCATCTTCCCCATCGCACCATGCTCTGTTTCCACAACAGGTTCGTATTTGTTTTCAGGTCCAAAGGAGATGGTACTGAGAATCCCAACGGTCTCTACGATCTGCCTGGCATTCCCCGAAGGCAGGCCAAGAGCCATTGCAATGTCCTTCATTTCCTTACCGGCTTCTATTAAGATAGGACGCTTCATCTCATCATATTTCTCACCAAGAGCCTTCCTGAAGACCTTGTCATACAATAAAGGCATCATGCCTGCTGATTTTGCTGCAATGATCCATCTCCCTTCAATAGGAATAGCTTCTATATTTACCATAAATTCTAACCTCCTTGTGATAATGAGGCAAATAACCTCAAAGAAGTATGAGGTTTAATGGTATAAATATTTTACAGTGCCATAACGCCGACAGATTAAAGAACTGTATTATTTCCTGCAATGTACCAAATCTCCATGCAATGGATGCCCGGTTCCAGAAGATGATGGGCGAGTTTTAGGATTGAATTAATTTGTATATAATTATGGAATAACTTTATACGACAGATATGTATATCCAATCAGTGGGCTGTTGACAATTTTGAAAGCCTATTATGTGGTATCATCTAAAAATAATAAAACAGAGGATATATGTCAAAAACGATGAGTGGACTATTCGGAATATCTAAAAATGTTAGAGGGCGTGCCCTCAGGATAGCGGTGGGAATAACAGTTATGGCAATTATATTGCTAGCGGAAAGCACAGGTGCAGCAACGGAAATAAGCTCCTGCACAACGATTTCCTCCCCTGGTACTTATGTGCTCAATCAGAATATAATAGACAGCTCTGCATCTAACTGCATAGAAATAACTTCAAATGATGTTGTTTTTGATGGCGCAGGTCACATAATTGATGGTGTAGATATCTATAGCACATATGGTGTTTATTTTTTGGGATTAACAAATGTTACTGTAAAAAACGTCATAGTAACGGATTGGGATACCGGTATATACTATAAATATGCACTAAAAAGTAACATAATCAATAACACTGCAAATTCAAATAGAGTCTTGGGCATTTTCATGCAAAATAGTAACAACAATATACTAATTGGCAACATTGCCTCAAATAATGGTGAAGGCATCGAACTGGTTGAATCCGCAAACAATACTTTGAGTGGTAATAATGCCTCAAACAACGATTATAATGGAATCAGACTGTCATTTTCTGGCAACACAAATAACACTTTCATTGATAACATTGTAAATTCGAATCAAGTTGGTTTCGTATTGGGTTCTGGAATTGATGGTGGTTCTACCAATAACTTCTTGAGTAGAAACATTGTTTCGAACAATAGTATCGGTATCCAACTGTCATCTTTCAGCAACAATAACACTGTTTATGACAACTATTTTAACAATGCGAACAACGTTTATGATGTAGGAAACAACATCTGGAATCTCACAAAAACTGCCGGAGTTAATATCATCGGCGACCCCTACCTCGCCGGCAATGTCTGGGCTAATCCAAGCGGCTCAGGCTTCAGCCAGACCTGCGCAGACAGCAATAGCGATGGAATATGCGATTCACCTTATACGCTTGATAGTAGCAATATCGATTACCTGCCGCTTGTGTACAAGCCAGGAGAAACAGTTGGCTCTGATACCGTTGGTATCTATCGTAATGGTTCGTTCTATCTCAGGAACAGCAACAGTGCCGGAAGTGCTGACCTTTCCTTCATATACGGAGTGGACGGCGATATACCACTCGTAGGTGACTGGAATGGCGATGGCGTTGATACAGTTGGTATCTATCGCCACGGTGCTTTCTATCTGCATAACAGCAACAGCGCCGGTAGTGCCGACATATCCTTCATATATGGAGTGGACGGCGACATACCGCTCGTAGGTGACTGGAACGGCGATGGCATTGATACCGTTGGTATCTATCGTGCTGGTGCTTTCTATCTACGTAACAGCAACAGCGCCGGTAATGCTGACCTTTCCTTCATATATGGAGTAGACGGCGATACGCCTCTCGTGGGTGACTGGAACGGTGATGGCACCGATACAGTTGGTATCTATCGTCATGGTTCGTACTATCTCAGAAACAGTAACACTGCGGGAAATGCTGACCTGTCCTTCATATATGGAGTGGACGGCGATACACCTCTCGTAGGTGACTGGACAGGCTCTGGCACTGATACCGTTGGTATCTATCGTGCTGGTGCGTTCTATCTCAGGAACAGCAACAGCGCCGGTAATGCTGACATGTCCTTCATATATGGGATATCCACCGATACACCTCTGGTGGGCGACTGGAACGGAAGTTAAAAAAAATGAATGTGGGTTGAAAAACTCACTTTTTTTTTATAAAAAAACATCTAAGATCACTGTGCAATAGTGTAAAATTTTATAACTAGTGTGGTTTGGAGTTGCCCTCCACAAAGTATACTGAAGAACCTGGACTCTACATTCTGGAAATCTATACCGAAAAGCATAATTGAGGCAAAATTCACGTGTACTGGCAAAAACGGCAACAAGCCCATTGACATCTTGGACTTTACAGGTAAAAATAAGAATCGGAGCGATTCTCTTTAACCCTATGGGAATTGTAGGATAAATTTCGCAATGTTTTTATAGTTTCAAGGTTCAACCTCATAATATTGCTCAAAAACGCATCGTTGAGATTCATTTATAGGACGGTGGAGAAAAATGGTATCAAATAATATTTATGGAGGGCGTACCCTCAGTATCGCTATTAGCTTAATAATGCTGGAATTGCTGCTGGCGGGCGGGGCGGGGGCGTCGCCGTTTGCATATATCACGAACCATGACAGCAATAACGTTTCTGTAATTGATACTGCCACAAACACGGTTACAGCCACTGTGAATGTAGGAAGCAGTCCTGGAGGAGTTGCAGTTAATCCGGCGGGAACAAAGGTATATGTGGCGAATATAAACAGCAACACAGTTTCTGTGATTGATACAAGCACGAACACAGTTACAGCCACCGTACCTGTAGGAAGCCGTCCTGGTGGAGTGGCAGTTAATCCGGCGGGAACAAAGGTGTACGTGGCGAACGACGCTGGCATCGTCTCTGTTATTGATTCCGCCACGAACACTGTTACAGCCACCGTGAATGTAGGTGGAAACAATGGTGGGGGAGTTGCAGTTAATCCGGCGGGAACAAAGGTATATGTGGCATACAATGACACCGTTTCTGTGATTGACACAGCCACAAACACATTTACAGGCATCCTCTCGAATCTTGGAACCGGTCCTGGCGGAATTGTAGTCAATCCGGCGGGAACAAAGGTATATATGGTAAGCGATATCGAGGATGGAAGCGACATTGTCTCTGTGATTGATACTTCCACAAACACAGTTACAGCTACCGTGAATGTAGGAAGTGTTCCTCGTGGAGTTGCTGTAAATCCAGAAGGTACGAAGATATATGTGACGAACAGCAATAGCAACAACGTCTCTGTGATTGATACAGCAACAAACACTGTTACAGCTACTGTTAATGTAGGAAATTATCCTGCTGGGGTTGCAGTTAATCCGGCGGGAAAAAAGGTTTACGTGGCGAACCGGGACAGCAACACTGTCTCTGTAATTGATACTGCCACGAACACTGTAACAACCACCGTGAATGTGGGAAGCGGTCCTCGTTCTTTCGGTCAGTTTATAGGTCCTGAGGCACAACCGGTACTCGGTACTGATACTGTTGGTATCTATCGTAATGGTTCGTTCTATCTCAGGAACAGCAACAGTGCCGGAAATGCTGACATGTCCTTCATATATGGAGTGGACGGCGATATACCACTAGTGGGCGACTGGAATGGCGATGACATTGATACTGTTGGTATCTATCGTCACGGTGCGTTCTATCTCAGGAACAACAACACTGCCGGGAGTGCTGACCTCTCCTTCATATATGGAGTGGACAGCGATATTCCGCTTGTAGGTGACTGGAACGGCGATGGCATTGATACAGTTGGTATCTATCGCCACGGTGCTTTCTATCTACGTAACAGCAACAGCGCAGGGAATGCTGACCTTTCCTTCATATATGGAGTAGACGGCGATATTCCACTCGTGGGCGACTGGAACAGCGATGGCACCGATACCGTTGGTATTTACCGTCATGGTTCGTACTATCTTAGGAACAGCAACACTGCGGGAAATGCTGACCTCTCCTTCATATATGGAGTTGACGGCGATACACCTCTCGTGGGTGACTGGACCGGCTCTGGCACTGATACCGTTGGTATTTATCGTGCTGGTGCATTCTATCTCAGGAACAGCAACAGTGCCGGGAATGCTGAAATGGCATTCGTATATGGAATATCCACCGATACACCCCTCGTGGGTGACTGGAACGGACCTTAGAAAATAACAATATGTGGGGATTTTATCCCACAATTTTTTATAATAGTTTGTTAGTTTAATAGGATAATTCAGCATAATAGACACAGGCGATGCAATGCTTATATTAAGAGATCAAGTCGGTCTAGACGGACCTGAGTGTTGAGAATGAACACAGTATGAAATAAATAAAGCAGAGGGTAAGAAATATGAGAAATTATCACTTGGTATGGTCAATCATTTCAATAGGATTGATTTTTAGTTTTATTCAGGAAGCACAAGGCGATTATGGGATGGCGAATTTTCAAATTCAAGGAGATGAGTGGGCAAGTTCAGACAATGATTCAATATCGAGTGGCATTCACCTTGCGCAGGGTTTTTATGGAATAAGTGTATTTAACCAGGGAGGTTCAGTTCTGGGTAATATTACGTATACGCTGGACGCTGACAATATAGTGTGGATGGCTGATGAAGAATATGCTAAACGAAATGGCTCTTTTATACATTGGGTTTACCCCACAGACAGAGTAATAGTTCCGGGAGATTGGATTTATACAACAGTAAATTCTGGTTATTATTATTCAAAATACGTTCCCATGAACATTAACAGGTGGACTAATAAGAGCATATTTAATTCTGATGGGTACCAGCTTGCACAATTTAACGTAACATTTGAAAATTCAAACTGTGATTTCATATATGGAGCAATACGAATTAATGAACATACTTTAGCAAATGCAACTTTCAGTGCAACTATCCTGAACGATACATTCAGAACAGATGCGCCAATCGAAAATTTTTCAGAAAATAACACACATGCGATTGCATTTGATTTGGATAGAACTCTTAATCATACAAATAAGACGTATAATTTCTCTGTCGTTATAAAATTGAATTCAACGATAAATGATTCTTCCACTATTTCAGCAATCGAATATAAACCATATTTTTCGATGTCTTTAGTAAACGAGCGTCATGATGCAGGAGAAACAGGTTTTACAGTAACGATGCCGGTGGATATGTTGACTGACCATGTTAATTACGCTTCAGCATCGACAAACATTAGTACTACTTGGACTTACTCTAACAATTTCATGAGGGGAATGGTTTTGAATGAGTTTTTCAACGTTATTAATTCTACAGGCTCCGATACCGTTGGTATCTATCGTAATGGTTCATTCTATTTACGTAATGCCAACAGTGCCGGGAGCGCCGATATGTCCTTCATATATGGAATGGACGGCGATATACCGCTCGTAGGTGACTGGAATGGCGATGGCATTGATACCGTTGGTATCTATCGTCACGGTGCGTTCTATCTCAGGAACAACAATAGTGCCGGGAGTGCTGACCTGTCCTTCATATATGGAATGGACGGCGATATTCCACTCATAGGTGATTGGAACGGCGATGGCGTTGATACCGTTGGTATCTACCGTCACGGTGCGTTCTATCTACGTAACAGCAATAGTGCCGGGAGTGCTGACCTTTCCTTCGTATATGGAATGGACGGCGATATACCATTAGTAGGTGACTGGAATGGCGATGACACTGATACCGTTGGTATCTATCGTCATGGTTCGTACTATCTCAGGAACAGCAACACTGCGGGGAATGCTGACCTGTCCTTCATATATGGAGTGGACGGCGATACACCTCTCGTAGGTGACTGGACCGGCTCTGGCACAGATACCGTTGGTATCTATCGTGCTGGTGCGTTCTATCTCAGGAACAGCAACAGCGCCGGGAATGCTGACCTCTCCTTCATATATGGAATAGACAGCGATACACCACTTGTGGGTGACTGGAACGGAAGTTAAAAAAAATGAATGTGGGTTGAAAAACCCACTTTTTCTTATACAAAAACTTTTAGGGATTACGAAAAACGTCTTGAAGAATCGTTTTTGAAATTAGTTCGGTTGCTCTTATTTTTCCAAAAAATTTCTCTTATAATTTACAACGCCTTTATTATAATAATAACCCATTACCAAATCGTAAAAACCGGGAAAACTCATTGGAAGAAACTTATCAGCAAATAAACAAAACATCTCTGCTATTTTTACATTTAGCTTGACTAAAGGATTCTCATTCTTAGATGAGTTTATTGCCAAAAAATCTCTTAGCTCAGGATGTTTATTATAAAATATATGGGCTGAATAACCACATAGTTCCTGGCGTTTTCTAAATGAAGCAAAATATATATTATGATGGTGGTAACCAATAGCATTTTTGTTGTATATAATCTGTAATCCCCGTTTTTTCAAACGATAACCTAATTCAATATCTTCCCAGACTGCATAGGGAAACTCCGTATCAAAAAGTTTGTCCTCTAATAAAAAATTACGTTGAAGTGAGATATTCGAGGTATAAAAAAAATTGAACTGAACATCGTTTTCATCGGTTATGATCGAGTATCCAAATTGTAATCCCATCTCTTGAATGTACGCCATGAAAGGCGTAACTTTCTTATCAATTGGCCATATGGTTTTCCCTAAACAACTAATATTTGAATTAAAGTCATGCTTCTTATGGGTAAGATAATGTTCTTCGACCAGCCTGGGATCTGGAACGACATCATCACCTGTTATTAACAGTATGTCCCCCGAAGCAGCATAAATAGCTTTATTCCTGGCTTGCGCAGGACCTTTATTCTCCTGGTAAAAATATAATATCTGGATGGGGGATTTTTCGCAAAAATCATTAACCACAGATCGAGTTTCATCCGTTGATCCGTCATCGACGATGATTATCTCTTTGATATGATCTAAAAATGTTTGTTTAAGATATGCATTCAGGGTTAATTTCAAGACGTTGCATCTGTTATATGTTGGGATGATTATGCTGAATTTCAAATATTCACCTCACAATAATATGTTCTCAACGATAGATTAGAATTATAATAACTATCCGAACGTAGATTATCTCCCCATCTTTTCAACATATAATCAGCTTCATGTGCAAATACTTTATGACCTCTGGAAACAGACTCATGATGGTATAATTCAGCATATGGGGTATAAACAATTAAATACCCTTTTTCTCTTAACCTCAAACAAAAATCAACATCATTATAACACACGGCAAGATCTTCATTAAAACCATCCATTTCTTTAAAAAATGTTGTACGAACCATCATTGCAGCTGCTGTTACCGCTGAATAATTCCTTATTGTATTCAATAATCCAAAATATCCATTATAATCGTAATGTAACCGATTGAACACATGACCTGCAATTCCAGTGACAGCATCAGGACTTAATCCCAATATGACACCCGCATGTTGAATGGATTTATCAGGATACAGAAGTTTACAACCTACTGCGCCGACTTCGGGCCGCTGCGCATGTTCTAACATAGTTTGAATCCAATCAGGCGAGATCACTTCAATATCGTTATTTAGAAAAAGTAAATATTCACCCTTTGCATGATTTGCTGCAAAATTATTAATTTTAGAGAAATTAAATTGTTTATTATATTTAAGTACGCAAACATCTAAATTATTTAGATAATCCAAAGTTTCAATGTCAGTACTGTTATTATCAACTACGATTACTTCATAATTATTATACGTTGTTTTTTCATTAATGCTCTGTATGCATTTTTTTAAAAACGGGAGCTGGTCTTTAGTGGGAATAATAATAGTTACCAGTGGTTCTCCTTTGATCGACCTCTTTACCCTGTACGAACTTGGCCATTTTCCGTCCGATACAGTACCGTCTATTTTTCTTCTATCAAGTGCGTCTTTTAGAGCCTTTTTAGCAGCCGTAACAACCAGTCCGTCCTTTGCATACGGATCTCTTGCAGTGGATCCAGGGATTTGACGCCAGTGATACAAAATTTTTGGTATATGTCCAATGTTTTTTTCATCAATGACTTCTGTGAAACGCAGGAGCATATCATAATCCTGTGATCCTTCAAATCTTTCCCTGAGCATACCTATTTGTTCCAAAATCTTATGACGGTATATTCCAAGATGATTGGTATAACCACACGATAATAATAGATCTGGAGACCAATCCGGTTTAAAAAAAGGATTAAATCTGTTGTCTTCCTCATCAATTTTATCTTCGTCAGAATAAATAAAATCAAGATGTGGATTTTTGTTTAGCATTTTTATTACTTCATATAGGGTAAAAGGTGCAAGCGTATCATCGTGATCCATAAAGGCAATAAATTCCCCTGTTGCCATAGAGATTGCTTCATTGGAATTTAGGGCAATTCCTTTATTATGTGATAGGAACTTGATCTTAATTCTTTTATCCACTTTGGCATATTCCTGAAGAACCTTTTTTACATGGGGTATTGTGGATCCTCCTTCGGCGATACAAAGTTCCCAATTATGATAACTTTGATTTATTACTGATTGAATAAACCTCCTCAACCATCGTTCATCTGTGTTCCATACTGCTGTAATAATACTTATCTTAGGTTTATACTCAAAATTCTTACATTCCTTAGAAATTAGTTTCAACTCTTCTTTCGTTGGTTCATTTTTTTGAATCCAGATGTCATAATCATTTTTGTTGTTTTTTTTTTCTACCACGTGCTGTCTGGATTTGCGCCAAAAACTCTTCCAACCTTCATTTTTGATAATACGAATGCTTAATAATCCTAAATCGTAAACATTTCGCCTTTTTGTCTCATGAGGTAATAAATAGTTGATGATTTTTCGATATCTTGTTAGAGCTTTCCATCCAATACTCTGTTGAATGATACGGGATTCATTTTCTAAATTTCGTATCTTTCCATCCTTTTCCAGGATGATTGTGTTGAGTTCATTGATCTGCTGCTGTTTTTCATTTAGTTGACATGAAATCGCAGAGATCTGTCCATCCTTTTCCTGGATTATTGTGTTTAACTCATTGATCTGCTGCAGTTTTTCATTCAGTTGACCTGAAATAGCAGCGATTTGTCCATTCTTTTCCAGGATGATTGTGTTGAGTTTATTGATCTGCTGTTGTTTTTCATTTAGTTGACCTGAAATGGCAGCGATTTGTCCTTCCTTTTCCTGGATTATTGTGTTTAACTCATTGATCTGCTGCAGTTTTTCATTTAGTTGACCTGAAATAGAAGCTATTTGTCTATCTTTATTCTGAATGATTGTGTTGAGTTCATTGATCTGCTGCAGTTTTTCATTTAATTGACTTGAAATCGCAGAGATTTGTCCATCCTTTTCCTGGATGTGTTTGTTTAACTCGTTGATCTGCTGCAGTTTTTCATTTAGTTGACCTGAAATAGCAGCGATTTGTCCGTCTTTTTCATTTAGTTGACCTGTAATCGCAACGATTTGTCCATCTTTATTCTGAATAGCTGTGGTGAGTTCATTGAATTGTGCACTCATGCTTTGTAGTTTGTGATAAAGTGTTATTTTATCACCTAAATATGAATACAATTTAGTCGTTGTAACTATTTCCTGTTCTTCCATATTCAAGAAAGACAGTACTTCTTCAGAGACTTGCGCCCCAACTGCAAGCACACCCAAACCATGTCCATGTTTAAATTCGAAAGATGGATAGTGCTCCTTAACTTCTTCCCAAAACTTCCAAACTCCAAACTTCTTCTCATGCACATTTATATCATGAAATAAAACAACACCATGCAGGCTCATTTTTGGCAACCAGGTCTCAAAATCATTTTTTACTGCATCATAAGTATGGTATCCATCAATATGGATAAGATCTATACTGCCATCTGAAAAATAATCCAATGCTTCTTCAAATCTGCTCTGGATCAATTGAGAAAAACCCCTATATAATGAATCATTATATGTTTTTAACTCATCCAGTACTTCAGAACCATAAAATCCTGCATGCTCGTCACCTTCCCAGGTATCAATCGCATAACAGGCAGTATCCAATCCCAGTACATCAACAGCCTGGCAAAAAGCACAATACGAATCACCCCTGAGTGTTCCCAGTTCCACGAAGATTTTTGGCTTTTGCATTTGCACAATGGTAAAGGCAAAAGGAATGTGCTCATGCCAGGAATTGACATCGGTAAGTCTTCGAGGTTTATCGAAGCATAGAGGGTAGTTAAAGGGATTAAATGACATTTGGATTCCTTAAATAATTTCTTATTGAGTTTATGGCATATAAATTCTATTCTTTGTTAGGCTTTTGGACAAAATTGTTAAATAACTCCAAAATATAACCAACCTCAGTCTTTCAACACAATCACATAGACTCTTTTCCGATGTATTTTTTCTGAGCGTCAATTTTAGCACCATTTCCATAAGGTGTTATTCGCTTCTCATAAATTTCTTCAACGTCATCCTTAATTGTAATTTTCTCGTGGAAAATTGCATTAATTTCAACAGCAATTAATGAAACGGGTCAAAGGAGCAATCCGCAACCTCGAGCCTCTAATAAATGAAGCAACAAATATTGAAATCCATAGAGGTCCTGGAAGACCGCCAGAGCTTGATCTTAAACAGAGCGTCATAATCCTACTAATCAAGGAATTGCTTGGAATAAGCAACAGAAGTATGGCTTCAATGCTTGATTTATATTCTCTCCTTTCAGGAATCAATGTAAGCTATAAAAAAGTGGAAAGATTATATTCTAATTATGATGTAATATTTCATACCCATGTTTTTTTAAGAAATCTTCAAATTTAATGACTCTGCCATTCTTGATATCCTGTAAACCTTCTTCTATAGCTTTCAATGTTTCATTGTCATTCATGATTTCAAGAGTTTCTATCGCAGATTCAATCTCTGTATCCACTCTTTTCAGGGTTTCAATAAAAACCTGTGTCTGAGTTTGCGATTCTGCTATTGTGTTCATGTTATACCTATTTAGTTTATTGATATATTATCTTCTCGGCTTCCCATATAGCCCCCTTTCTTCGTAACTTTCATATCACAATCTTTTTTTGATTTCATGAACCGAGAAGATGCGATGGATTTGATGCTACAAATCCGCTTTCATCGATGCTGAAACCCCGCGGGTTCTCGACTCCGGGCGATTTCATCCAACCTCCCCAATTCTCTGGGCACGCTATTGATTTATATAGATTATATACCTGCCTGACGTGGTACAGCGAGAAGCTGATGGAGGCGGCGGCTGTGGGGAGGATGTTGCAGAGTAACAGGAAAAGGATTTAAATAATATGAATCTTTATACTTGACCTGCAAGGATAATAATGAAAAAGCATCAAAAGAATAATACTCAACCTGTAGTATCAAAAAACAAGAATATCGATAGAGATTTCGAGTTGAAAGCAATAAATCGTATTCTTGACCGCAGATATGAAGTTTTAATAGAATTAAGTTGATCTATCTGACATGTGCCTTGACAAACTTCAGGCATAATGTAAATACACTATTCCCTTCCTGATTATCATCATCTTTTAAGACTTTTGTGGGCATTTCTTCATATGTTTTATAGACCATTAATCTACAGTTATAAAGCTTTTTTCTAAAATCAAAAGCTTCCACAGTCGTATAATCTAAATTTAAACCATTATCTTCCAGGAATATTTCTATTGCGGTCAATGCAGTCCTATGGTTTGCATCAGGAAAAGCCTGTAGAAGTATTATATTTTTCAAATAATACGCAGCTACTTCAAGGACATCCCGGTTCTTTGGGGCATATTCGATTAATTTTTTTATTTCATGCACCTTGATAGGATAATCTTCACTTCCGGAATATTCTATCCGGGGGTCTTTTGAGGCACGAATTTTTATTTGCTCATTGATATCCGGTAATGTTTCCAGTGTAAGAAGATTGATGTGACTCAATGTTTTCTACCAGACTACTTAAAGCGATCCACGGTTATAATATGAACGGAAAAACGTGACTCTGCGCAGTGTCGCCCAACCTCCCCGATTCACCGGGCACACCGAGAATAAAACCGTTCGGTACGCGCCGATGCCTCAGCAAAAAAAGAGTCGTGGCAAATTAAATCCGTGGATTTATGCCAATGCTACCGTAATCCGTGAAATCTGTGTTAATCCGTGTCTAAAAAAAACTTGAATTATAGTTGAATACCAAACAATTGAAACTATCTTTGCGTCCTTTGCGCCCTTTGCGGTGAAAAAAATCATGCACCGCAAAGAACGCAAAGAGCGCAAAGTTTTAGCATATAAGTAAAATAAATTATGTTCTTGACTATA
>JAPZAP010000124.1 GCA_027460585.1 Candidatus Methanoperedens sp.
CAATGAACCCGAAAGGAGACTTATAACCAGAAGCGTAAGTAAAGACACGCGCCAAATGCTACTTTCAGGAATTAAATAGCTTTCTGTCGGAGGTTCGGATAAATTCTTAACCTTTGCAGAATATCCAGATGGCACATGGACTTCAAAGACTTAAAATTCGAAGACGGCCTGATTACAGCAATAGCCCAGGATTATAAAACTGGTGAAGTGCTCATGGTCGCATTCATGGATGAGGAAGCGCTCAAAAAGACAATCGAAACAAAAAGAGGATATTACTGGAGCAGGTCAAGGCGCAAACTCTGGAAGAAGGGAGAAAGTTCAGGTCATGAGCAGATTATCCATGATATACTGATAGACTGCGATGCAGATGCCGTGCTTCTCAAAGTCGAACAAATAGGCGGCGCATGCCATACAGGTTACAGGTCGTGTTTCTACCGGACGATTGAAGGAGAGGTAATAGGTGAGAAGCTGTTTGAACCTGATGATGTTTATAAAAAATAATAATGCCTAAATCGATACATTTAAATCCTCAAAAAGACTTTTTCTTATTGGAGACTGTCATCCTGAGGGATGCCATTGATTTAAATGAACAAAAAAATAACTGAAATCCATCAAAAACGGCCAGCCATGATAAACGGGGGAAAAAAAGAGGCTGAAGAACTTGAATCGTGGATGATTGAAGAATTCTTCGTCCCATATCAAGCATCATAGTCCTGGCCGGTTGGGGGAAAGTATGGAAGTAATGGGAGTTTGCAGCATCTGCGGGCGCCCGGGAAAGCTATCCACATGCATGCTGTGCGGAAGCATGGTTTGTCCGCAATGCATGTCAAAAGAAGGGGTCTGCGTCAGATGTTTGCAGGGCAGGTCCTATTCGGCTTCGAGAGAATAGAAATACCGGGATGAGATTGAATCGGTAATCGTCTTAAGGAGAAGTGGTTTTGATTTTTCATCTTCTGCTACAATACCCAGTACTCCCAGCGGTATTGAAGTGCTTGCATGGAACGGCCCGCCTGTAACTTCCCCCAAATCCTCGAACGCTTTCCTGAGGATATTTTTCATATTAAGCTCCATATTTTCAGACTCCGCGTAAATATGAATTCTTGAAGTATCGACCGCGAACACAAGAGCTGTTGAAACCCCTTCAATGTCCAGCATGTATTTGCAGACTTTCGGAATCGTGCCCGGGTCCTTGACAAAACCCACGGTTGTAAAGAGATAAGCACCTTTAATTATTTTGTTGTCAATTGCACGGGAAAGATCAGAAAATGTCTCAAACCTGACAGAGGGATGCTCAAGGCTTACCAGTAATTCCATATCTACATAGTTGTGGATAAACCAGTATGCTTCGATATCCTCAAGCGTGAAGTTAGTTATCAAAGTCCTGGTTTTGTCCCTGATACCAAAGAGAAGGAGGGTTGCAAGTCTTTTATCTATTGCCACACCAAATTTTTTTAAATATTCAATCATTATGCTTGATGTGGTTTCTGTGGTTCTTATATCACGGTAAGCGCAGCATATTCCTTCCGTATTGCCAAGCGTATGCCCGATTACGATTGAAGGGGTGATTTTTTCGCCTGTTAACTCTGCTGGCATTAAATCAACAAAAGCCGTTTCAGTCTGTGATTTGGGGAATGCCTCGACTTTCATCACATCGTCGCCCAATACATTGATGAGAGTCTTGTTCTGGATTACCCCTGTATAGTATATATCGGCATCCATGTTGTAATATTCTGCTATACGTTTTAATGCAAGCAGAGTTAACAGGCGAAAAAATCACCCCTTCAATCGTAATCGGGCATACGCTTGGCA
>JAPZAP010000125.1 GCA_027460585.1 Candidatus Methanoperedens sp.
AGCTTACTCTGATACTTCGTTATTGTGGCATTGAAAGAACTATTGAAACGGTCATGAATGTCTATTCAAGTCAGGCACTTGATCCCCATGTCAATAGATATCGATTCAGGGATGACTGGTGGGCTTAACCGATGACCGATGGAATTGACAATAATATTGGAATTAATGGTCGTTCCGAAGCTGGAGAATTGCATCGGATATTCTTATGGAGTTTTATATGATAAGATTAAGGTAAGAGGAAAGCGAAAGTGAAGAAGAAATGGCAGGAAATACCGAACACGATAAAATAGCAAAAATGGCAGGAATACCATCTGCCATATCCGAAGAGATCAATCGATTCATGGGTGATACGAATCCTCCAAAAGTTTTTGAAGATCACAATACTGAAAATAAGATATTCGTGTGCGGACACTTGAATGTATCAATAAGGACTTTGATGGGAAAAGAAAAGTTACAGGACAGGGGAAAAAAGGAATGGGTACAAAAAGAAGATCTAAAATGGCTGCTGGCAACGAGAAAAGAATATATCGTGTGTTACTATCTGCATCTTGCTGTCGATAATATTTGGGAGAATAAGGATCGGTTAAAAGGTGCCAGGGAGACTGTTGACACTTGCATAAATAGCTGGGAGAAAAACTATGCGGTTGTTGTACCGGGAACAGAACCTTATCTGAGAGAAGTATTGAGATTTTTGAGAAATAATGCCGAGAATATCAGAAGGATTATTTTCCATAATTCAGATAGCGGATAATTACGATAAAAAAGAAAAAAAATCAATCTGAACTATTTTTTCTTGGGGGTAGGTTTAGGAGTCTCTTTTGGATTATCCTTGGGTTTCTTTTTTTCTTTATTCGACATGAACTTGTTCGCCTCCTGACAGCTTGAAGTCATAAATAACATGTTTTTTAGGATATTAACTTATCTGTTAATGCTTTTTCAAATATGGCAAAACTGATTACTTATTGGATTGAACCAAGAAAAGCTTCGATCCGTGAAAGCGCCTCAATAATCTGTTCGCGCGAGGTTGCATACGAACATCTAAGATGCCCTGCGCCGCATTCACCGAATACATCACCAGGAACGACTGCCACTTTTTCTTCTTTCAGGAGCCTTCCCGCGAACTCTTCCGAGGTCAAACCCGTGCTCTTGATGCTTGGGAATGCATAAAAAGCTCCCAGAGGTTCAAAGCAATCAAGACCAAGCTTGTTGAATCCATCAACGATCAGGCGGCGCCTCCGGTCATATTCTTTTACCATCTTTTCCATTTCAACAGCGCCATTCTTAAGCGCTTCAATAGCGCCCATCTGGGCGGTTATCGGCGCGCACAGCATGGCATACTGGTGGATCTTTGTCATGGCTGCTATGAGTTCTTCGCTTCCTGCCGCAAACCCGATGCGCAAACCCGTCATAGCATGTGATTTGGAAAAACCGTTTAATATTATGCTTCTTTCCTTCATTCCTGATATTGAAGAAAAACATGTATGTGCGCCATCATATGTCAATTTGCCATACACTTCATCTGAAATTACCATGAGATCATTTTCATTTACCACATCAGCGATCTCTTCAAGGTCTTTTCTTCTCATGATAGCGCCTGTGGGATTATTGGGGTAACTGAGGACAAGCGCCTTTGTCTTTTTGGTAATGCTCTTTTGGATCTGTTCGGATGTGACCCTGAATTCATCCTCCCTGTAAGTGGACACAGGAACAGGTTTCCCGCCAGCCAGGGAAACACTTGGTTTATATGAGACATAGCACGGCTCAGGTATTATTACTTCATCACCCGGATTTATTACTGCCCTGAATGCAAGATCTGCGGCTTCACTCACGCCTGTTGTTACAAGGATCTGGTTTCGCGGGTTATAATCAACAGCGTAGTCCTTTTTGTATGATTTTGATATCCATTCCCTTAATTCAAGAAGACCGGAATTTGATGTATAAGACGTGAATCCTTTCTCAAGTGAGTAAATGCATGCCTCTCTTATGTGCCACGGCGTTACAAAATCCGGCTCACCTACACCTAATGAAATAACACCTTCCATCTCAAGGACGAGGTCAAAGAATTTCCTTATCCCCGAAGGAGGAATATTCCTTACATTTGTCGCTACGAATTTTCCTGACATAATTTCTCACTATGGAGATACAGCCAGGCGTTCTGAGCGTTCTTTCTCAAACAATATATCGCCGTCCTGTTTGTACGTGCGAAGGACAAAATGAGTTACAGTACCCTGCACCTGTTCAAGCGTTGCTATTTTTTCAGCTACGAAAAATGCCACTTCCTTCATGGATTTTCCCCTCACGGTCAGCGAAAGGTCATGACCTCCTGAAATAAGACGGACAGAAACTACTTCAGGGAATTTGGCGATCCTTTCTGCGATCGCATCATACCCCGTTCTTGAACGCAAAACGACTTTTAATTCGATTATGGCATAAACATATTCTTCGCCTGCTTTTTCCCAGTCGATCACGGTCTTGTATTTGCGGATAATTCCATTTTTTTCCATTTCCCTTATTTTTGAGGCGACCTGTGCTTCCGTGAGCCCTGTCATGGTTGCGATATCTTTCGGGGGGATTTTGGGGTTACTTTCAATAATTTCAAGTATTTCTTTCATGGTCTTGCCTCGGCTTTTTTATGGTTCTGGGGGTTAATAGGTTTTGTGTTTACGAGGCCGTGAATCACTTTCTAATTTAACTGTCTCTGCTTTGCCCCCTTCGCCCATCACCATCTTCAACAAGGCAGATGCAACCTCCAGAGTAGTAGAATCTTCCTGGGTTAGTTTTTCAACCATATTACTATATTCTCCCAGATGCCCGGCATCAACGATCTTTTTAACTTTTTCCAGGAGCAAATTCGTCTTGATTTCTTCAATATCACTTACAGAAGGAACTTTCTGGGCAATGATTTTGGATTTTGTGAATTGCTGTATCTGCCTTATCCTGTAAACTTCTCTAGGTGTCACAAAGTTAATTGCGCGCCCTCCTTTACCTGCTCTTGCTGTTCTTCCGACCCTGTGGACATAATTTTCATCATCAGCAGGAATATCATAGTTAAATACTGCCTCTATATCTCCCACATCGATCCCGCGGGCTGCTACATCGGTTGCCACAAGTATCTCGATCTCTTTTTTCCTGAATTTGGACATGACGATGTCTCTTTGTCTTTGCTGCAGATCCCCGTGCAGTCCATCAGCAAGATATCCTCGTGATTTTAAGATATCAACCAGTTCATCCACACGTCTTTTCGTATTACAGAAAACAAGTGATAATTTAATGTCATTAATGTCGATCAAACGAGAAAGTACCTCTGGTTTTAACTGTGATTTGACTTCATAATAAAATTGTTCAACTTCCGGAACAGTCATTTCCTTATGTTCCAATTTTATCATTTGCGGCTTTTTCTGGTATTTTTTTGTCAGGTCAAGAATAGCCCTTGACATAGTTGCGGAGAAAAGAATGGTCTGTCTTTCCAGAGGGATCTTTTTCATTATGAGTTCAATATCTTCCCTGAATCCCATATCCAGCATTTCATCCGCTTCATCAAGAACCATCATTTTTACGCTCTCTAATTTCAAAGTCCGGCGTTCCATATGATCCATAACTCGCCCCGGTGTGCCAATAATTATCTGGACACCTTTTTTTAATGCTCTTATCTGGCGGTCGATGGGTTGCCCGCCATATACGGGCAGGATCTCAATGCCTCTTTTATATTTTGAAAGCTTTTTCAGTTCTTCTGATACCTGGATAGCGAGTTCTCTTATGGGGCATAAAATAACGGCCTGCACTGCCAGATTTTTCGGATCTATCTTCTCAATAGCTGCAATACCGAATGCGGCAGTCTTGCCCGTGCCTGTTTGCGCCTGTCCGATCACATCTTTTCCTTCCAGCATAATCGGAATGGATTGGGCCTGAATCGGGGTGGCCTCTTCAAATCCCATCTCTGTAATTGCTTTTTGCATCTCTCTTGATAATTTTAAATCTTTAAATCCTGAATGTTCCATGTTTGATCGCTCTATAATTGTCTGTTGGTTTACTTATATCTATTAATCACATTAGAATAAACCTGGTCGAAAAACCAACAAGTTTAATAATATCTGAGGCATTTAAAATCCGTTTTAATAATTCAATTGAGTGATTATGATGAAAGATTACATAATAAAAGACATAAACCTTGCAGAGGAAGGAAAGCAAAGAATAGAATGGGCACGCAGGCACATGCCAGTACTTTCAATAATAAAGGAACAATTCAAGAAAGAGAAACCTCTTGAAGGTGTGAATGTGGTAGCATGCCTCCACGTGACGGTTGAAACTGCAAATCTCATTTATGCAATGAAAGCCGGCGGCGCAAATATAGCACTTACCGCCTCAAATCCCCTGAGCACGCAGGATGATGTGGCTGCAGCTCTTGCTTCTGACGGGATAAAAACCTATGCGATCAAAGGCATGAACGAGAAACAGTATTACGAATGCCTGGAAGAAGCGCTGAAGATAAAGCCAAACGTAACGCTTGACGATGGCGCAGACACGATCGCTCTTGTACATTCAAAGCATCAAAACCTCATAAAAGATATAAAAGGCGGATGCGAAGAGACAACTACAGGAGTCATCAGGCTTCGTGCAATGGCGGCTGAAGGCGCGCTCAAATATCCGGTTGTAGCAGTTAATGACGCAGAAACAAAGATGATGTTCGATAACCGCTATGGCACAGGACAGAGCACCATACACGGGATAATGAACGCCACGAATGTCCTGTTCGCAGGAAAAACAATAGTGGTAGCAGGATATGGCTGGTGCGGGCGCGGAGTTGCGTCAAGAGCACGCGGGCTTGGAGGAAATGTCGTCGTCGTTGAAGTAGAACCCAGGAAAGCCCTTGAAGCTGTTATGGATGGCTACAGGGTAATGCCAATGAAGGAAGCCGCAAAGGTCGGGGATATATTTATTACCGTAACGGGAGACATAGCTGTAATCAGGAAAGAGCATTTTGAGGTCATGAAAGACCAGGCACTTGTATGCAATTCAGGTCATTTCAATGTGGAAATAGATATCCCCGGACTTACAAAGTTATCAAAGAAAGTAAGCCAGATAAAGAATGACGTACAGGAATTTGCAATGAAAGACGGGCGGCGTATTTATCTTCTGGCTGAAGGCAGGCTCGTGAATCTTGCAAGCGCATTCGGACATCCTCCTGAAGTCATGGACATGAGCTTTGCAAACCAGGCTCTTGCTGTAAAATTGATCGTTGAAAAGGGAGAAACCTTTGAGAACCAGGTTTACAAAGTCCCGCAGGAAGTTGACACAATGGTAGCAAGACTTAAACTTGAATCCATGGGCATCGAGATCGAAAAGCTGACAAAAGAGCAGGATAAATATCTTCATTCATGGACGATGGGTACATAAGATGCAGCTCCGGGTTAAAGCAGTTGAGAATTATCTGAAAGGATTGTATGGCAGTGCAAAAGTTACCAAAGTTGGAGAGCTTGGCGCAATGCCTGAAGAAGTAAAAGAAGGCGTAAAAGGCTTTGGTTATGGCAAGCCGTACCTGATCGAATTTGAAGCTGCTGGAAAAGCGCATTCTGTCGTGCTCTCATCCATGCGTATCCAGAAAGGGTTCGGTCATGACCATTTTTCCGACAGGGCGCAAATTCTCATCTGGCAGAACTCGGTATTCAACAGGCTGCCAAAACATGTAAAGTCACTCGACGTGGGCTACTTTTCACATGAAGGTGACCTTTTTTCATCAGGAAAGGCAGAAGAATATTTCATTTTAATGGAAAAAATAGAAGGAAAAGAGTATTTCCTTGACCTTGAAAAGATAAAAACAAATGGAAAGCTTACATCTCTTGATCGGGACAGAACCCTTGCCATGTCGTCGTATCTTGCGGACATCCACACAATAAAAAATGATGACCCTGAATTGTATTTCAGGAAGATCAGGGATCTTGTGGGACATGGCGAATGTATCATGGGTTTGACTGATAGCTATCCCGGTGACCTTGATTTCATAAAATGGAGTGACCTTTGTGAGATAGAAAAGAAATGCATTGACTGGCGCTATAAAATAAAAAGCAAGACCAACCGCCTGTGCATGACGCATGGTGACTTCCATCCCTGGAATATCATGTTCAGGGAAGAGGCTGATTTCACAGTCCTTGACAGGAGCAGAGGTGAATGGGGAGAGGCGGCTGATGATGTTTCCTCGATCACGATGAACTACCTGTTCTATTCCCTTCAGAAATACGGGGAACTAAAAGGTCCTTTTAAAGAAATGTATGAACTGTTCTTCGATAATTACCTGAAAAGAACCGGTGATAAAGAACTATTACAGGTGATACAACCATTCTATGTTTTCAGGAGCGTTGTTGTTGCAAGCCCGATATGGTATCCTAATCTCGATCCCTCTGTCAGGACAAAGATCTTTAACTTCATAAATAATATCCTCGATAGCGAAGAATTTGATTATAAGAATGTAAATTCTTATTTTTAGGATATTATGGCTTTTGCAGTGTGGTTCACAGGTCTTCCGGGAAGCGGAAAAACAGTGATCGCTTCACGGTCTGCCGCAATTCTTAAGAACGAAGGGATCGAGGTAAAGATCCTCCAGCTTGATGAAATACGAAAAGTTCTGACACCTGAACCGAAATATACGGATGATGAACGAAATATCGTTTATTTATCCCTTGTTTATATGGCAAAATTACTTGTGGAAAATGGCGTGAACGTTTTTATCGATGCGACCGCGAATAAACGAAAATACCGCGATACTGCGCGAAGCCTTATCCCGCAATTTGCTGAAATATTCATTCGCTGCCCAATTGATATTTGCATGGAACGCGAAGCGCACAGGAAAGCCGCTTTCTCACCAAAAGGAATATATATAAAAGCAGCACGCTCTGGGGCTAATGTTCCTGGTGTGAATGTTCCTTATGAAGAACCTCTCAATCCGATCGTTGTGATCGATAGTGACAGGATGAAACCAGAAATGAGTGCAGAAAAAGCAGTAGACGCCATTATTTCTTTTTTTGGATTAAATATATATGAAAATTGAATCTTTAGTTGAAATTGGTATCGAGGTCAGGGATACAATAAGTTCATTCATTAAGACAAATGCTGATTATGGCGAAATGCTTGTACAGCGCCCTAAGGACATAACGCGCAAAATGGATATGGCGGCTGAAAGAGCACTTGATAATGCTCTTTTGTCACGGGATCTTTCTGCCAGGATAATTTCTGAGGAGCTTGGCGACCGCGTTGTCGGCAAGCATCCTGAGTTCATGCTTGTGGTGGATCCAATCGACGGCTCGACAAATGCCACATGCGGCATACCATTTTTCTGCACTTCCATAGCTTATACAGATAAAACCGATATCGCCACCTTTGACGATATCAGCATGGCTGTGATCTGTGATATCCAGGGAAATACGTATTCTGCCCTAAAGGGAAAAGGTGCATATTTAAATGAAAAACAGTTATCCGGGAAAAAACAGGGCACCCGGCCAAAACCTGTTGTATCGGTCTATTCTTATGGCGTTCCTTTTGTTCCTGCGGGTTTGATAGAACTTGAAAAATCAATTATCGTGCGGGCCCTGGGAAGCATTGCCCTGGATATGTGTTTTGTAGCAGACGGGACACTTGACGGGCTCATTGACACCCGCGGGCTTGTGAGTGGCTATGACATAATGGCTTCGGCGCTAATATTGAAAGAATCAGGGGGCTCACTCACAGACCTTAAAGGCATGAATTTGACGAATAATGTGCAGGTGTCGGGGTTGTCCATTATGGGAACAAAAAATATTGAACTGCATGATAAAATTATTCGAATGCTGGGAACTAAATCACTATGAAACTCAAAGCACATATTGTTTCACGCGGGAAGGCGCAAGGACTTGCCCTTGTTACCTCGCAGCCTATCTCCTTCCTGGGAAGCGTGGACGTAAAAAAAGGGATTGTCGTTGAAAAAGGACATGAACTTGAAGGAAAAAGCATAAGCGGAAAAGTGCTTGTTTTTCCTGGTGGAAAAGGTTCTACCGTTGGCTCATATGCGATATACCAGCTCAAGAAAAATGGCGCAGCTCCGATTGCCATGATAAATATAAAAGCTGAGCCAATCGTTGCAGTTGGCGCGATCATTTCTGATATTGCGCTTGTTGACAATGTAGAAAAGAACCCCCTTGAAACCATAAAGACAGGGGATAAGGTTTTAGTCGATGCAATTGTAGGAAGTATAGAAATTTTATGACCGAAGAAGAGAAAAGTTATACAGAAATTAAAATGAGCTCAGGCTGGTTTATGACCATCTCGATGCAGAAAAGCGATAAGTTCGAGACTGAAAAAGAATATGTCGAGATCGCCAAGGAACGAAGCGGGCAGAAGCGCGGGCGGTTCAATGTTAATCCCAAATATATAAGGGTGCTGGGTGAGGCGCTTGTAAAATTTGCGGATGAGAATAAACTTTAGGAATAGATAGTTTATCTAAAAAGACTCCACCAATGAATAACTTTGATGGATAAATATATAATCGCGATGCATTTTATTGTTTTTGCGATCGAAATTACCACCAGGAACTTTTTAGTTTCGTAGTTCTCAATCCCTGCTACCATCGGGGCAAGGTCACCCACTATAGGTATCCACGGGGAGATAAGGAGAAGTGCTGCGCTGTATTTCTGGAAATGCTTTTGCATCATTTGTTCGTTCTCTTTATTGTGGAACGGGATGATCTTTCGAAGTTCATATTTTCCCAGGAAATAACCAATGTATGCTCCCGCAATTGAACCCACTATATACACGATCAATACCAATTCAGTTTGTTTTTTTGCAACATTAAGTAATTCGAAAACCACCGGTTCAGTGGGTATTGGTATGATGGATGAAATGAGACTTATGAGAAGAAGTCCCAGCATGCCATACGAAATAAATATCTGAAATAGTACCATTTATACTATAATATCATTTTGTAAGCCATAAAGATAAGCATTAATATAGATACAGAAATTAAATTAACAAGAATAGGAATCCTAAGATAAATCTTAATATAAGGATACATAATGATTCCAGATGAAAGATCCAAAAACAAATACGTTGGCTGCATGCTGGGAGCTGCTATCGGGGATGCTATTGGAAAACAGAATGAAGGAGTAACACGTGAATATATCCTCAGAAAAGGCTGCCTAAAGGATTTTGGTATAGCTGTAGATGGAACTCCAGGTGACAAATTAAGACCCGGAGATTATACCGACGATACGGAACAGATGCTTGTGCTCGCAGGGTCTTTGATCGATAATAATGGGTTCGATGTAATTGATTTTTCGCAAAGGATAGCGAAATGGGGAAAAGACGCCTTAAATGATCCTATAAGGAAATCCTTTGTTGGGCCAACAAGTGCTATTGCTATCGAGAGATTAAATTCAGGAGTAAGCTGGAAAGAATCCGGAGGTGATTTTCCATCATGCGGTTCTGCTATGAGAGCGGCTCCTGTTGGTCTATTCTATGACGATCTTGATGATGTCGAATCAAATGCAGCCCTTTCATCAATGCCAACTCATAGCAACAAAATCTCAATCGCCGGCTCTGTAGCTGTTGCCATAGCGGTAAGATGCGCTCTTGATGAAAAGGATTGCGAGGATATTATATCTGAAACGTGCGCCAGGACTTCAAAATATGATGCCGGGATTGCAGAAAAGATCAAGCTTTCTTTTGAACACAGAAATAATGAACCTGATGAGGTTTTTTCCGAGCTTGGAACATCATATTTGGTTTTCGATACGGTACCTTGCGCCTTCTATTGTTTCACAAGGCATTTTGAAAACCCCGAAAGAGCTATAATCGAAGCCGTCAACGCTGGCGGTGATACGGATTCCATAGCATGTATAACAGGTGCTTTGGGCGGAGCCCTTCACGGAAACACTTTTCCGGTGAGATGGTTAGAAGGGCTTGAAAATAAGGGGCTAATTGAGGAGACGGCTGGAAAGATGTATGAAAAAAGGCGTCATTCAATCAGTTCAAAAAATATAAATGAGCGATTCCTTTAAGGCCGCCTCCGCGCAGCCCGCACGCGCCGGGTCTGCCAGCAGGGAGGGAAGTGGTGCACGATATGGGAGACGGCACACACCTGCCCCAATAGAATAATTGTTTATGGAAAAACGGAAAGCATATTCAGGCACCTAAGAAAAAGAATGGCAAAGTTTTATTAACTTTCTGATACAATTGTCTATAATATGATACAATTGTATCAAAAAATTACACACTTGACAATTCTTGAGCTGTTCATTAAAAATCCTTACGAGCAGTACTATCTAAGGGAAGCCTCAAGGATATTGGAAATAAGCCCCATGACCGTAAAAAGAGCACTTGATCTGCTTGTCAAAGAAAGGTTGATCATCAGGGAAGAATTCAAGAACCAGATACTTTATAAAGGAAACATGGAAAGCTCCGTCTTTAAACACCTAAAAGTCACCTATAATCTTGCATGGCTTGAGGAAAAAGACATCGTGGATCACTTGAAAGAAAATCTTGCTGGATTGAGCTCCCTGGTTCTTTACGGAAGCTTTGCGAAGGGAGAAAACGATGAAAATAGCGACATAGATATTCTTGCGATTTCTTCGTCTGCTAAAAAAAAACATATCAGGCTGATGGATATCCTGGGAAGAGAAACCTCTCTGACTGTACTTAAACCTGCAGAATGGAAAGAACAGGCAAAAAAGAACAAAGCTTTTTACATGGATATCATAACTGAGGGAATTGTTCTATTCGGAACAAGACCGGTGGTTGGATGAACCTTGAAGAATGTTTTGAAAAAAGATTGTTAAGAAATGCTCCACCTGACAGGTTGAAGAGTGAAAAAGCAATAGAGATGGCGCAAAGGGCGATCATGGAGGCAGAAAAACTCTTCAAACATGGATTTTATGAACAGGTCATACTGTATTCATACACTGCCATGTTCCAGGGTGCAAGAGCTCTTCTATTCAAAGATGGATTTGTTGAAAAAAGCCATTACTGTGTTGTAGAATACCTGAAACGCCACTATGTCCGGACCGGTAAACTTGACCAAAGCCACATTCACTGGCTTGACACATACCGTATCGAGCGCCATGAAACCCTATATGGACTGGAGAAGATGGACATACAGGAAAAAGATGCAAATGCCGCGATAATCTCTGCAAAAGAATTTCTGGAGGCAATTATGAGGCTGACAGGTGAATAAGATATTATCAAGATGCAGGGCTAAATTCAAACCAACTTATATTCTCCGCACCTGTCCGGGCTCCGCGCATTCCACACGCGCCGGGTCTGCAAGCGGGAGGGGGCTGGGTGAAAAGCAAAATGGGGGTAGCCGGTGCATCACTGGCTCAATAGATTTTATCGTGTATATCTATGCTGTTGCCTTGGATATTATTATATTTTTATTCTTTATGGAAAAGTTCACTTCTGTTCCTTCTTTTATAGACAGAGCATCCGCTATTTCCTTGGGTATCCTTACAGCGATACTACCTCCAAGGTTGAAAGTTTTGCGCTTGAACAGGTCAACAAGTCTGTCGTGATCTGTCTCATCTATCCATTCGTCTTTGCATTGAGGGCATACCTCAACGGCGACCCATACACCTTTTTCTATTTCCCTGGGTTCTTTTGTCATCTCTGTTTCGCATAAGGGACATTTTGTCATATTTTATTCCTCTATTGTTAATATGTAGATCGTCCCGCTTCTAACGGTGTAAACGAAGCGTATCCTTGCATCTCCAATTTCACTCTGAATGATCCCGACTTCTCCATCTTTATTGCACTTTCTAATTTGTTTTCCTGTTTTCAGGAAATGCCGTACTTCATCAGTTTTCATCTGGAAACGTTCTTTTAATCGGTTAGAAGCATGCAAAGTATATTTTATTGGAGCGTTATGGGCGTCGATCAATAATTATCAATATTGATTTAATACTGATAGTATATTAATTTTTCTCAAAGTTTCGACAGAGCAAAGTGCTGTTCCCCGCACCTGTCCGGGCTCCGCGCATCCCGCACGCGCCGGGTCTGACAGCGGGAAGGGGCTGTGTATATCATAAATGGGCGGAATTTCTAATTTTGGAATCAGCCATAATTGAATCGAACACGTATGACATAGATTTGACAGATTTTCACGGATCCACAATCATCTTTTCAATGTGAATACAGGTTTAGGATTAAAGCTCGTCCCATTCTTCCAGTGTAAATGTCCTTCCGATGAGTTTTTCCAGTTCTTTGATCATCATTTTCAGTTGTGGGACGCCATACTCATCATTGGTGGGAATTGTTAAAACTTTGGTGCCATATCGCATATAGAAATGTCGTCCGCCGGGTTCAGGCGCATTGAAACCCAATTTTACCAGTTTCTTAATAAAAACCCTGCGTTTGCATGGGTTCCATTTAGGCATGAGCCTCAATGCCTTGTGGGATACCTAAGTTTATATCCAGATGATCTATCACAGGCAAAGTATCGCCGTGCCGTATTTTGACAATGAGCCAGCCTTCAAGGACTGATTCTAGTTCTTTCTGACACTCAAAAAGCGTATTCCCGAAAGCGATGACACCCGGACATTGCGATATCCTGCCGGAAAAGCTACCATCTTCATGTTTATCATATTCAGCTTTGCTCAACGCTTTGTTAATATAATCTATAAGCATCAGGATCACCAATTTTGCATTCTGTATTGATTATTTATTTTGTTTCTTTGGTTTAAATAGTTGTTTGAGGGAAAAACTCCAACATGCGTCCGGCCTGTGCGCATCCCGCACGCGCAGGGTCTGCCAGTGGGAAGGGGGCGGGAGTATGGCCCGAACAAAATTATTTTGCGGGATAGTAAAAACTCGCAGAGGACTATCAAGAATGTTTACAGTAACAATAATGAGATATAGGATTTTGAAACCTCATATCAGACGTTGATCTGCTATTTTACTCTATTTACCTCTGGATAATTCAATCATAATTATAAATTCTTAATATTAAAAATAAGTACTAATTTTCGATCCACTTCTTTTAATTCAGTCTCAACTAATAATCCAACCGAACCCATTATTAAACTATAATCAAGCGTAGCTATTTTATTCAGTTTCACAATTGAATCTTTTTTTAAACCATTAGTCGTACTTTTCTGCAAAAACATATCGGTATTATTAACCTGCTGAAGGTTAGTTGTAATAAACGCCACGGTAACATCATCTTTATCAGCGGCTAAGACTAAAGCTGGCCGCAGTTTGCTGCCTGATAGATCTGTAAAAGGAAATGTAACCAGAATCATTTCGCCTTTGTTCATTTGAACCGCACTTTTAAATCCTCTAAAGTATAGAGTTCCTCTTCTTCGTCTAAAAATTTAAAAGATTTAGAATCGGATACCATCTTTTGAATTCCTTTTTTCAAAATATACTCTTCATGTTTCTGATATAGGAATTCAACGAATTCTGCAACTTCAATAACTTTATCCTGAGGAAGACGATTTAAATAATCAAAGGTCTTATGTAATAAAGTTTCCTTTGTCATAGTACTATTCATCATATGCATTGTTTGATATAATGAGGTCTATTATTATTTAAGTTTTGGACAACTTCCGCATAAATGAGGGAGTTGGTCCCAGCTATTCAGGAAGCTAAAAGCAGTGGTGGTGGAAAAATAAGGAGAGCACCTTGAAAAAAAAAAATAACCTATAACAGCGCTGCATCGCGATTTCTCACCGCAAAGAACGCAAAGTTCGCAAAGATTTTGCTGCTAAGCTTTGCGTTTTTGCGCACTTTGCAGTGAATAAGGTTTAACAGTTCATCATCATAAAAAACATAAAAATCTCACGCCGATGTTTCCGAAAATGCCGGCAGGCTTATGGAAAATATCGTCCTGGTGGAACTGAGAGCCCGGAATGAGGGAACCTGCCCTGAATATATGTTCTCCGCACCTGTCCGACCTTCGCGCATCCCGCACGCGCCGGGTCTACCAGCGGGAAGGGGAAAGGGTTGCAAGATAAGAGGACTGGTGTTGGATAACGCACTCCATGGATTGTATAGAAATATTGTTTTAAGCGTTTACAATCGTTAAAAGCCATTAAAAATGCAAAAATAAGGATCAATTGGGTTCTCGCTCGTAAAGGGGATTAAGGCGACCCAAGCATCTATTTCTTGTCATACAAGACTATATATAAAAATATGTATAAATATGAGGTAAATATGGTGAGAGAGAATTGGAATAGGGAAGAATTGATTGTTGCATTCAATCTATACTGCAAAATACCTTTTGGGAAAATCACGTCAAGAAATCCTGAAATAATCAACTTAGCTAAAATTATTGGAAGAACTCCATCTGCTGTTGCTCTCAAATTAGTAAACTTTGCTCGTTTTGACCCTGAACTTCAAAAAAGAAATATTGCAGGAATGAGTCATGGGAGCAAAAGTGAAGGAGAAATCTGGAATGAATTTCATGGTAATTGGAGTGAGTTGGCTTTTGAAAGCGAGATGTTACTTGCCCGATTTAAAGGTGAGGCGATTGAGAATTCCGCTAAAATAAATCTGGAAAACTTACCAAAAGATGGAAAAGAAAGAGAAGCTATAATAAAAGTAAGAATTAATCAAAATTTTTTTAGATCTGCTATTCTGGCATCCTATGACAATAAATGTTGTGTAACTGGGATTTCGATACCTGAATTATTAGTATCAAGTCATATTGTTCCTTGGTCGAAAGATGAAAAAAATCGTTTAAATCTACATAATGGACTATGCCTTAACTTACTTCATGATAAAGCGTTTGATAGGGGATTAATGACAATCACGAAAGACTACAAAATCAAATTGTCAAGTGCGATAACAAGCCATAAACATGATGAAGCGATTGAGAAGTTTTTTTTGCCTTATGACAATCGTTCCATATATTTACCCAATAAATTCTTACCAGACAAAGATTTCTTGACCTATCACTATGAAAATATCTTTATAAAAAATAAATCTTTAAACTAGATGAGTATAGAAGCTACTTTTTTATACTCTTCAGCCAAACTTCTACGGCACCCTGATACTGAAGCACCCCCCAAAGTCGCAACGCCTTGGGAAATTCAGGATAAAACAGGGCGAAAAGGAAGACTTCAGGGCGCCGGATGAATTCATATATCTCCAGGGAGTTAGGTTCGGTATAGTGGAAAGACATAATATCCCGCAAATATAATGAACATCCAGAATGAAAAGAGAAATAAGAGAACGAACGATTCTTGATAAATTTGCCGGGGACTTTGTTAATATTGTTGAGAAACATGCAAAATACATTATTGTTTCAGGTTTTGTTGCGATCGCGCATGGAAGAAGCAGGGGGACAGAGGATATTGACCTTATTATTGAAAGGATAGAAAAAGACCCATTCAAAGAAATGCATAATGATCTCCTGCAGGCAGGTTTTGAATGCATTCAGTCAGAAGATCCGGATGTGATCTATGATGACTATTTGAAAGATAAGACCAGCGTCAGATATACCAGGAAAGGACATTTTCTCCCTGAAATGGAATTAAAATTAGCCAGGGATGAACTGGACGAATATCAGATCAGGACACGCAAAAAACTGCCCCTGACCGGGCTGGATCTCTATTTTTCAAGCATTGAAATGAATATTGCTTTTAAGGAAGAACTGCTTACGTCCGAAAAGGATATTGATGATGCAGATCATTTGCGGATCATCTATTCTGAAGTGCTTGATGAAAATGAGATCACACAGATAAAAGGGCAGATCCGCAGGTTAAGGTTATCATGAGGGACAGTTCTCATTCAGAACAGGTAATACGATGGGCAAAATATGTAAAATCCCATCCGCGCTCGGTGTGGATCAAAGAAGTGAAACCTCTCATAGACTCACAAATAATCATGGCAAACAATTTCTATGAGCGCCTTGCAAAAACGCAAGGCGGGATTGAAAAAATAAGAAAGCTGAGAGATTTAAGATAAAAAATAAATTACCTCAATAATGCTCCACATCATCATCCACCCCCAGAAATCAAAGCTCATCATCCTCCCCATCAAAGACAACTCCAATGAGCCCAACTTTTACGGCACCCTGATACTAAAGGAAACCCCTAAAGGCGCACGAGTGGGCAAATTCAGGATAAAACAGGGCGATAAGGAAGACTTCAGGGCGCCGGAGGAACTCATAGAACTTTTGCGACTTGCGGATAAGATACTTATTGCAGAAGGTGATGAGGCGTCTGAGGCTGGTTTTAAGGAACTTCTCACAGCATACCAGCTCGATTACGGATATACGACCACATGCCGCCTTTGCCTTCTTCTGGGCAAATATACGACGAACAGCCCTATACGGTTCCACAATGAATCGGTATGCGAGGATTGTGCACAGAAAGAATTGATCAAGGAAGCAAAATCCATCAAGCTGGGAAGCCACGGCCAGGAAAGACTCCTGCAAATCCTGGAAAAGACAAAAAATCTTGACAGGGTGCTTGCAATGTTAAGCCCGGGAAAACTTGATTCGGGATTGACAAGATTCGATACGATGGCAGCATGCATAGTGAAAAGATCAATAAAAGTAAAAGACCTGCCTCTGCGTGATGAATTTAAGAAACTGCTTCTTCATGGGATGCAGGAACTCATGCCGGTCCAGGCGCTTTCCGTGGATGCAGGACTCCTTGAAAGAAAGAACCAGATCATCATTTCTGCCACAGCAACGGGAAAAACGCTTGTTGGGGAGCTTGCCGGGATCCAGAATATTTTAAATAAAAAAGGAAAAATGCTTTTCCTTGTTCCTCTTGTAGCTCTTGCCAACCAGAAATATGAACAATTCACAAAACGATATTCTTCCATCGCCACAACTTCACTGCGAGTGGGAACAAGCAGGATAGCAAAGAATATGAAAGGCATCAGGACAACACTTTCTTCAGATATCATTGTTGGAACTTATGAGGGTGTTGATTTTGTGATCAGGTCAGGAAGCGCACACACACTTGGAGAAATTGGAACAATTGTCATTGATGAAGTGCATACGCTTGAAGATGAGGAAAGGGGACACAGGCTCGACGGAGTTATCGCGCGACTGAAATTCATTGCGCCCCAGGCCCAGTTCATATACCTGTCAGCCACAGTAGGTGAGCCGCGCTGGCTTGCTGATAAACTGGGCGCGGGATTGATAGAATTCGAGGAGCGCCCGGTTCCCATAGAGCGCCACCTGATTTTTGCCCCGGATTATGAAAAAAAGCGGCTGATAGAGCGGCTTGCCCGTCAGGAATTTGACAAAAGATCCTCTAAAGGTTTCCGGGGGCAGACCATCGTTTTTACAAATTCGCGCCGGAATTGCCATATGCTTGCAGAAGGACTCATGATCAAGGCGCTTCCTTATCATGCAGGGCTTTCCTATCCTGAGAGAAAAAAAGTGGAAGAGCAATTCGGCAAGGGTGAGCTGCCTGTTGTTGTGACAACCGCGGCTCTTGCGGCAGGTGTTGATTTTCCCGCATCCCAGGTGATATTTGAATCCCTTGCTATGGGAATAGAGTGGCTTACCGTGCGTGAATTCCAGCAAATGCTTGGGCGCGCGGGGCGACCTGATTATCATGACCTTGGCACTGTTGTTCTTCTTGCCGACCCTGAAAGGAGGTTCGGTAAAGGTGATTCGGAAGATGAGATCGCATTTCGGCTGCTGCGCGGTGAACTGGAGCATTTTGGCGTGGATTACGGGGATGATGAACAGCTTGAAGAGACATTGTCCAATGTTGTTATTGCACATTCCCTGGAAGAGCTGGGGAAGATCAATGAATTACTCCTGGGAAAAGGCGACCTTAATTGGCTGCTTGGAAAACTCAAGGAATATGCATTTATCGAAAAAAAAGATGGCGGATACCGCACAACGAAACTTGGTTTTATCGTTGCGTCCCATTTCCTGAGCGTTGAACAAACGTTCAATATCAAGAACGCGATACTTGAGGAAAAGAAGCCGCTTGACATCGTTACAGGACTTGAGACACTTGATTCTGTATATTTCAGGTATGCTTCACAGTTATCGGACGCACTTGGAACCGACATCCCAACGAGGGTTTTTGGCGCCGGTCTTGATATCGTTTTTTCGGCGGATGGTTTTTCAAAGCTCAAAGAGAACCTGCGTCGTGTCATGTTTAACTTTTTACGCGAATTCATGTCATGCACATGCAAGGATTCACCTTACTGTGGGTGTGCCGAGCGGAAATTCTCACGACGGGTCATTGAACTGTGCGCCGAAGGAAAAACGCCTGATGGTGTGATCAGCGAACTTGAAAAACAGTATGGTGTTTATGCTTATGCTGGCGATGTTCTGAATTATCTTGACCAGGCTGCAAGGAACCTTGAGGCTGTGGAATTGATAGCCGGAATATATGGGAAGAAGGATATCGTGGAAAAAGCGAGGGAGTTGAGGGAGAGGATGGAGGGGTAGATGATGAAAAATTCCATTTACTTTTTCATCACTTCTCTCATGATCTTTATCGAACAAAGTTCCCCGCACATGCTGCATGTCTCCACATTCTTACTTCGTGCATGTATTTCTTTGGCTTTCTCAGGGTCTATGGCATTGCGGAATTGTTTTTGCCAGTCCAGGTCACGCCGCGCCATTGCCATTTCCCGGTCATGGGCTCGTGCCTTTTCCTTCACTCCTTCTTTTGTGAGATCAGCCGCATGCGCCGCTATCCTTGTGACGATAGTGCCTTCTTTAATATCTTCAACAGAAGGCAGCGCCAGGTGCTCGGCAGGCGTGGTCATGCACAGGAAATCCGCGCCGTACATTCCAGCGACCGTCCCTCCGATGGCAGCGGTAATGTGGTCATAACCAGGCGCAATATCAGTAACAAGAGGACCAAGAAGATATATCGGCGCGTTTCCCGTTAGATGCTTCATTGCAGTCACAGAAAGCCCTATCTCATCAACAGGAACATGACCCGGACCTTCAACGATCGTCTGGACGCCTGCTGCGCGCGCTCTTTTAACAAGTTCACCGAGAATTATGAACTCTTCGAACTTTGCCCTGTCCGAAGCATCATTTATGCAGCCCGGGCGCATGCCATCGCCAAGGCTTATTGTTAAGTCATATTCCTTAGCCATCTCAAGCAGATAATCATATTCGGAATAAAATGGGTTCTCACGGCTGTTTTGCTTCATCCATGATATTGTAAAAGCACCGCCCCTGCTTACCACATCAAGTATCCTGTCACTGTTTTTCAGGCGTTCAAAAGATGAAAGTGTCACACCTGCATGGATCGTTACAAAATCAATGCCATTTTCTGCATGTTTCCTGACCGCATTGAACATATCGTCAGATGTCATATTCTCAATACCATTGCCTGCTGCCTGGTATATGGGGACAGAACCAACCGGAACGCTCACCGAATCAAGGATGCGCCTGCGTATAAGGTCAAGGTCTCCCCCTGTGGATAGATCCATAATGGTGTCTGCGCCATATTTTTCAGCGGCCAGGGCTTTCTCAACCTCTGCATCGATGTCAACATAATCCCTTGACGTACCTATATTTGCATTGATCTTAGTCTGCATCATTTTTCCGATGCCAATAGGTTGCGATTTGCTGTTAATGTTCTTGGGAATGACAACCAAACCCTGTGCAAGAAGTTTTCTTACTGTATCGGCACTGATCCCTTCTTTTGCCGCTACGCTTTTTATCTCTTTAGTTACGATCCCTGCATGTGCCATTTCCATTAAAGTTGTCATTTTTTCCTCGATCCGAACATTTTCCTGTAAAGACTTATTTCCCGTTTTCCTTTTTTTCGTTCTATTTGCTCTTTTATTTCTTCATTATGTTGGGGAAGTTCCATTTTTAATGATCCTGTTTTTTGTGTTTCGTTCTTTTTGGATTCAATGATAGTTCTGGCTTTATTGATAATAGTCTTTGGCGAATCCATAATAGTTTTTGCATTTTCAATTTTCTTCTGGGAATTAATAACAGGTTTAGTGAACTCCATTGTCTTTGGATCATCAATTGATACTTGTTTGTCTTCAATTGATTCAGGTTTAATTTCTATTTTAGCAGGCTCAAAAACCGCCCTTTGACTCCTATCCAACGGATCTTTCACTACAGGCACACTCGCTCCACCGTGCTTGCTTTTACGTGTCCTTATGTCAACTAAAATGGGACGCTCGATATAAGTACTAACGATCATTGCCACGCCTGGCGGAAGACTTTTAATATCATCTTCAACATCCGAACCTATCCCTTCAAGCCCTTTACTGATGGCTTTTAAGTCATTTGGATTCGTCACTTTCATTATTATCTGGGTATTGCACTGTGAAAGGATATTCTTATCAACACGCGCCGGGCGCTGCGAGACTACCATCAGACCAAGTCCGAATTTCCTTCCTTCTGAAGCGATGGTGCGAAGAATATCTGTGCTGACAGTTCTTTCAAATCCTTTTTCGGGACAGAAATTATGCGCTTCCTCGATAACCAGCATGCATGGAGGTACCGTATTCAGTTTTCTTGCATCGAAAATATCCGTGCATAATTTAGATACGATCATAGCCTGCAGATCGGGATTTACGCCTTTCATATCGATTATTGAAGCCCTTCCTTCCTGGACAAGCTCATTGATCGTAGTCGCATTATCTGATAAGATGCCTGTTTCCTTAAGCGTTTCAAGCTTGTTTATAACATTCCATTTGACCTTGCTTTTATTTTGCCCTACTTCAAAGATGATATCCTCAATAGTATAATTCTGTTTTTCAACTTTGAGCTTTGAGACCGCTTCGAACAGCATCCCGGTCTCATTTTGTGACTGGCCATCAGAGAAAAACTGGGAGAATTCTTTAATACTCAGGTTAATGCCATTCAACCTGAAAAGATAATCAGCAGTTGGATTGAGAAGCTTGTTCGCGGGTGTATAAACCGTTACCTGCGAAGCATAACCCTTTGGAGATATGCCATAGCGCTCAAAAGATGAAGGTTTATCATCATTAGGCATCTTCAGCGTTGCATATTCACCATGCGGGTCAATTATCAAAAGTGGAACGCCTTTATCCAGGAGTTCTTCAAGGATTACGCCCCCGGTGTAGGATTTTCCCGCGCCTGTCTTTGCAAGGATGCTGCAGTGCTTCTGCACAAGGTTGTTAGCATCAAGATTTACATGAACGCTTTGTCCTTCAAGAAGCCCGATATAAACATCCCCGCGCATTAGTCCAAGCGTTTGCTTTATGAGAAGCTCATCGGCCTTGAAAACCTTATCTCCAGGGCTGAATGGTGATTTTGGAATCCGGAGCACGCCTTCTTTATCCCGCACCCCTATTATTGTAGCATCCGCGATTATGTGTTCATCCATATCTCCAATTTTTGATGAGCCTTCCGCTGCATCCACGGCTTCATCAACTGAGAAATCCTCACTCGAACTTGTGATCGCTGACACCTGTGCGAGAGTCCAGCCATCGGATTCGTGCCAGACTTTAATATAATCACCTCTTCTGGTTGCAAGGCTATCAGAAACAGCAAACCTGATGATCAATGAACTTGTTTTCCCGAAAATTACGCCGATAGAGTCCTTCGCCATTGAGTGTCAGATTATTTCGAGAGAGTATTATACTTTCGATGTGGGCGTCAAGATAAAATGAAAACATCTATCGTAATGTTTGTGTCCGCTGACTTTATAAAATATGAATACCAATAAATAACTGATATTCATGCTTGATTTAATAAAGGTTGAACAATTCGATAATAAAGTGATAATTCAAAAAGATGACTTTGAAAAAATTATCGCTGATGTGGAAAGCCTTATGGAAACTGTTGAGATTCTGTCAGATCATGAATTAATTGAGCAGCTTAAAGAAAGTGAAAAAAATATCAAAGAAGGTAAAGTGAAAAAAATAAAATCTAAAAAAGATATTGATGCGCTCTTCGGCTGACTTTTATGTATAGTCTGATATATACACATGCCTTTGAAAAAACGATAAAGAAATTTAAGAAGGATAGAGAGCTTGTTGATGAATTAAAGAAAAAAATTGAAAAGCTTCTTACCGATCCGTTTTTTGGAAAAACTCTCGAACATCCGCTGACAAATTTTCGATCCATCCGTGTTAAAGGGAAGTATCGATTGATATATAAGTTGAATGAAAATAATCAAGAGTTGGTTCTTGTTGGATTCGGGCATCGAAAAAATATATATGAGTTAATGGTTTTCTTTTCAAATATGGGCAATATTTAAAATCAGACAGGTTTTGTGCAGTATGAAGGTTAGATATATCAAATGCATGGAATGTGGAAAACGAACAATGAATTATGAGCTCGGTGATGTTTTTTATAGGCTGGACGATAAAAGCTCTACTGAAAGAGAAAATGATGTTCTGGTGAAAGACCCTGTGGTCTGTCCCAAATGCAAAAAGAATATCAGTGACGGAAAATTCGAAATAAATTCAACAGATTTTCATCTCGCAATGATCACCGCGAGCATTTGCCGTATTGGACAACTGAAGGGTCATAAGTTTGCGACACCTGCTCATTTGAGGGGAGGATATTCATTAAATCCAGCAGATTTTGAGAAAATGAAGCATATTTGCAGATCAAAACCTAAATTGGTATAGTGCAGGTGGACATATTATATATGATTTAAATAAGGAATAAGCTCTCAAACATTAATTTCACCAGTAATTTTCCACGTATTTATTCCTATTTTAAGAATGTTCCCGCTAATATTTTTTGAATATAAATGGGATAATCTATCAATATAAGATTTTCCATGTAATATTTTAATAGGGTGATCGAAAATACTCATTATTATTGGATTTACGGAATGTATCGCATCTTCAATTTCATTTTCAGTGTAGAGAAGTATGTCAGAAATACCGTGTCGATCGAGTTCCAGAACTAAATTATCGCGCTTGCGCCAGTCTGAAGGAAGGTTTTCAGCAATAATAAGTAAATCATAATCAGAATATTTTCTTGCCATTCCGCTGGCGCGGGAGCCAAATAGAATAATAGCTTTAAGGTTATTACCGAATACCTTTTTAGAACTATTTATGAACAGTTGTAATGTCTCATCTTCATCTTGAAATTGCGAAATCATCAAATCTCCTGATGCAGCTTGCTCTGTAAATCATCTCAATAAAGATCATTTTTCACTCCATCAAATATCTCCGGGAAATTTAACTGTAAAAATTTTTCTGGAATATATGCCTCAGCCTTAATATTTTCAGCATTTCCTATGAAGTCACGATCTCTGCTCACAAGAGAAACGGAGTCTATAGATTGAACTATACTTAATCCGATTGAATCAAAAGGATCAAGCGGATACTCGTCTTGTAATTTGTTTGCAGAAAGCAAATCCAGAGAATCCGGGATTTCGATACTTAAATTATTGTAAATGTCATCTATTAAGGCTTTTATTTTTGCTTCTGAAAATTTCTTCTTTCTTCTTAGAACGAATCTGATCTCAAAGATATTAGTCAAGGCAGAGTAAGCAGTAACCTTTTCTGCCTCAACAAGTTTCATAATTTCATATGGGCATACCCATAATTTAAATCCAGTATTGTGATCAACCTCTTTAACTATCCAGTTAATCAAAACATCAGTATCCAGAAATATCCTGGGTTTTTCCATAGCAACTTTCTCTTAGCTTTTTAATATATTCTGTGCTTGTTAATTCTTCAGGAATAGCGCCTTCAAATACTCCAAGCCATTTATCCGCAAAATTTTTCTTTGTTTTAACTTTGATATCTATATGTTCAAGAGCTTTAACCAATTTCTCAAGCATTACAGGCATTCTTTCACCATATGAACCATGAGCAAGATAATATTTAATAGTATGTTACGAGTTTCAAGATTCTTCTTCATGACCACTCCAACCCGCGAGTTGAGCGCCTTTTCCTTCCCGGCTCTGAAATCAGCCACAGCCTGCGGATTTTCCTTTATGTAATTCCCGGTGTTGAGAAAAAAGCAATAACTCCGGCCGAGTTAAAGATGAAAATGTGAGCGCTTCGGCGGCGCCGTCGGCGAGCGTGAGGCGGGGCCAGCGTGAGTTTTCCCTATAGAATGGCCGAGTGTATAATTATACTAAAAATATAATAATTTCAAATTATAAACTTTAAGTAATTTAAGTAAAATTTAAGTACTTAAAGTTATATTAGGATACTTTAAGATAAATAAAAGAGGTGTTTAAATTGAAAATGATCGAAATTTCAGATGAAGTATACGAATATCTCAGAGAAAGCGGTATGACTGGCGATACATTTACGGATGTAATTTTGGAACTTATAAAAAAAGCAGGAAACAAAGCAGAATTTGATAAGAAAATACAGGAGCAGAGCAAAGCGACCAATAATTACAAAAGTGTAGAAGAATTAGAAGAGGAACTAAAAGATTTAGAACTAAGGAAGGAACAGTTAAAATTACTACATCCACATTCTATGACTGTTGAACCTCTGAGTGACAATATACAGCATCTCGAATCCATCATGCAAATTACAAATCGTAATCTCCTAAGAAGACACCCAAACGGTACACGGATACGATTTAGGTTTAGAGGACAGAATTATGAAACTCAAATAAATAACTTAATGTACAAATATCCCACACTAAATTTTATATTTACAAATGAATTCAAGGTTTCTGTGGATATTTGGCGACTAGATATATATTTCAAAGATGAAAAAGGATGGCAACCCCTAACCATTCTTAGGGAATAATATCAGAAATCTGTGTTTATCTGATTTTTATATTTTTTAATAAGATAAAATTAAATTTTTTTCAAATCGAAAGTAGGTAACCATTGGTACATATCCGCTACCCCAGCTTCTCCAGCAGCATCTCCCTCGCCGTCCTCGCATCCGCTCTCCCCTTCGTCTTCTTCATCACAGCACCCACAAGCGAGTTGAGCGCTTTTTCCTTCCCAGCTCTGAAATCTGCCACAGCCTGTTGATTCTCCTTGATGGCTTCTTCTGCCGCAGTTGCAACGATGTCGCCTTCCACTTTAAGGAGTCCTTTCTCTTTAACGATCTCATCAGGCGAGCCACCTTTATCAAGCAGCGTCCTGATAATATCCACGGCGCCATCTTCAGTTATCTTCTTGCTTGCAAGGAGTTCGATGATCTTTTGCATGTTTTCTTTCTTGAAGGCATCAACAGTAAGGTCACGGTAATTCAATTCCCCTTTCAGCACATCACATACCCACACCGCAGCCATTTTGGGATCAGCTTTCTTTGCCACATCTTCATAGAAGATCGCAAGCTTCAATTCAGATGTCAGCGCCTTGGCATGGTCATCTGTGATTCCGTATTGCTCCACAAATCGCATCCGCCTAGCATCAGGCAATTCAGGCAGCGTTGCTTTTATTGCAGGCGCCCAGCCTGATATCTTAAGGGGCACAAGGTCAGGCTCAGGGAAATAGCGGTAATCGTGAGCTTCTTCCTTGCTTCGCATGGAAATCGTGATCTCGCGCGCCTCATCGAAGTGGCGTGTCTCCTGGACAACGACACCCCCGCGGCGAAGCACATTCTTCTGCCTCACGATCTCAAAGAGAAGCGCTCGCTCTGCGCCTTTATGCGATGAGATGTTCTTGATCTCAGCGCGCTGGCCGCCCATGATCGAAATATTGGCATCCACCCTGAGTGCGCCTTCAAGATCACCATCGAAAATATCCAGGTACTCAACTATGTTCCTCAACTTGTCAAGATAGCGCCGCGCTTCTTTGGGACTTCTCATATCAGGATCGCTCACGATCTCGATTAGCGCCATCCCTGAGCGGTTGTAATCAATAAGTGTGTATTTTGATTTATCGATAGTCCCTTCATGCACGAGCCTGCCTGGGTCTTCCTCCATGTGCGCGCGCGTGATCCCAACTTTGAGCTCACCATCCTCGCCCTCGATAGTGATATAGCCGCCGCTTGATATCGGGAAATCATATTGTGTGATCTGGAAACCTTTGGGAAGATCAGGATAATAATAATTCTTCCTGTAGAATTGTGTATGTTCCTCAACTTTACAGTTTAGTGCAAGACCAATTTTAATGGCTGCTTCTACTGCTTTTCTATTTATGACAGGAAGCGAACCCGGAAGCCCAAGGCACACAGGGCACACATGGGAGTTGGGCGGGTCATTATGGTAGTCAGTGCTGCATCCGCAAAATACTTTCGTCTTGAGTTTATTCAACTGGACATGCACTTCAAGACCAATCATTACGCCATCAGGATTCTCGTACATTATGATCCCTCCGGCTGTCTTGTGTGGAAATCAGTATTTTCTTCGAATGCAAATGCTGCGCGCAAAATAGAAGCTTCATCAAAATGCTTTCCTATGATCTGCATCCCGATAGGAAGTCCATTCGTGAAACCACATGGAACTGAAATAGATGGAACCCCGGCGAGGTTTACAGGGACGGTATCCACGTCTGAAAGGAAGAGGGATATCGGGTCGTCGATCTTTTCCCCTATCTTGAAGGCCGGGTATGGCATCGTAGGCGCGATGAGAACATCCACATCAGCAAATGCCCTCTCAAAGTCCTGTTTTATGAGCGTCCTTATCTTCAGGGCTTTTAAGTAATATTTGTCATGATAACCTGCCGATAAGGCATACGTTCCCAGGAGGATACGCCGTTTTACCTCATCCCCGAATCCTGCGGCTCTTACCTGTGAGAATGTGGTATGCCAGTCTGAATCCTCAGTTCGCAGGCCATATCGCATGCCATCAAAGCGGGCAAGGTTAGATGAGGCTTCACTCATTGCGATTACATAGTAAGCTGAAAGTGCATATTTCGTATTTGGCATTTTTATATCAATAGTTGTCGCACCAAGTCCCTCAAGTGTATTGATAGCATCCCTTACTGATCTTTCCACGTTCTTATCTGTTCCCTCACCAAAATATTCCTGGGGAATGCCGATTTTCATACCTTTAACATCGTTTTTAAGCGCTGATGAATAATTTGCTTCCCTATTGACCGATGTGGAGTCGCGCGGGTCATGACCGGCAATAACATCAAAAATGGTAGCTACATCACGAACACATGAACCAAATGGTCCTATTTGCTCAAGCGAGTTAGCATATGATATGAGCCCGTAGCGGGATATGACACCATACGTGGGCTTTAATCCCACGACTCCGCAAAATGAAGCCGGGCATCGAACTGAGCCGCCAGTGTCAGAACCAAGTGAAACTGGGGCTTCTCCTCCAGCTACTGCTGCAGCGCTGCCTCCTGATGACCCGCCAGGAACCCTCTTTGTATCCCACGGGTTCAGGGTGGGGCCATAAAAGCTTGTTTCAGTGGATGAGCCCATTGCGAATTCATCCATGTTCGTCTTTCCGATAATGATCGCACCTGCTGCTTTTAGCTTTTCGATAACATGGGCATCATAGGGCGGGACGTAACCTGTCAGGATCTTTGAGGCGCATGTGGTCTGGATGCCTTTTGTTGATATATTGTCCTTTATCGCTATTGGTATTCCGGCAAGTGGTCCTTCATGACCCTTTGAATCTATTTCACGAGCTTGCAAAAGCGCACTTTCTTTTGAAACTGTGATAAAAGCGTTCAATTTGCTCTTTTCGATCTTTTCCAGATATTCGGCAACGATCTCTTCGGATGAATCAGCATGTATCCTTTCCCTGAGTTCATTAATTGTTGCCATTTACATCATCCTTGGAGCCTTTATGAACCCATGCTGGTTCTTCGGGGCATTTGAAAGCGCTTCTTCCTGTGACAACGAAGCTGTCGGAACATCTTCCCTGAAAACATTGCTCATTGGTAAAACATGATATGTAGGTTCCACTCCTTCCGTTTCTGCTTTATCAAGCTCGCTGAAATAATCAAGAACAGAGTTGAGCTTTGGAGTGTATTTTTCCTTATCCTCATCGCTTAATTCAATGCGCGCAAGCCACCCTATGTGCTCAAGGTCTTTTTTTCCGATCATAATGCCTCCTGCAATCTGAATTAAATGTAATAAGCCTATCGCAAAAAAAAAAATATTGCGATCTTTTTTTCTATATTTTATATTTATTTTAGGATAGGAATTCCTTTGATCCAATCAATACTTATACGAATCAACTTCTTCCAGAGCTTTTTTTTCTTTCTTAAGAGGTTCATCCTTCATATCAATATCATGTGGCGAAATTTCTTCTTTTTCTTTAATCCTTCCAATTCCCTGGGCGATCTTACGAAGTGATTCCATGCTTTCCATCGTTTGCGGCTTTGGCTTTGCTTTTGCCCGTCCTTTTTTCAGGATATAACCCGCGGGTTTTAATTCTGATTTCATAAGCCCAAGCTCAACTTTTCTTTTATTTATAAGATCAAGGATAGGTTTCCTTGCGCCCTCAGGCAGTTTCTCAAGCATCCGCTCAAGATTTTCGAGGGATTCATCCTTTTTCAGTCCTTTTATATTAATTTCGTTATCCATGTATTAATGAGCCCTTAACTCCTTCATATGTTGTATCCGTTTCCTGATAAGTTCTTCTGTCCCTATATCCCGCCTGCTGTAAAGCGCTCCTTTTAGCGCCAATATGCCTGATTGCGCTTTTATTTCGGCTTCCTTTATCGTATTTGCGATGCCAAGGACCCCAAAAGCCCTTGAACCTGTTGTATATATCTTATTATCCTTTTCATAGACGCTTGAATAGAATAGAATTGCTTCCTTCATAGCTCCAATTTCAACGATAGAATCCTTTGAAGGATCATCGGGATAGCCAACAGGGACAGCATATTTGCATACAGTCGCTTGTTTTTTGAATCTTACCCTGATCTTATCGAGCGCTCCATTCACAATGGCTGAGCAGACATCAAGAAAATCAGTTTCAAGAATTGGAAGAACGTTCATCGCTTCAGGGTCTCCGAACCGCGAATTGAATTCGATGACTGAAATACCTTTTGCGGTTGCCATGAATTGACCATACAGGATGCCCTGGTATAGAACGCCTGTCTCCTTTTTTATAGCCTGCACCGTACTGGCCATGATTTTTTTCGCGTCAGCATAATCGGATTCTCTCATGAAAGGGAGGATATCTTTTGAATCAGTATAAGAGCCCATTCCACCTGTATTTGGTCCTTTATCACCATCGTAAGCACGCTTATGGTCCTGGACGCAAGGTGCAAAAGCCAGGTTTTTTCCATCCACGAACGCCTGGACTGTAAATTCTTCGCCAATTAGCCGCTCTTCAACAACAAGGTCGTCATTTTTAAGAACTTCCTTTGCATAAGACTTTGCTCCTTCGATACCGAAATGGTCTCCCATGACCCGGACGCCTTTTCCTCCAGTGAGTCCTGCTGGTTTTATTACAACATCCCCAAGCTCGTCAATGAATTCATCCGTCCCGTCTTCTCCTTTTCGGAAAACCTTAAAACCAGGGCATCCTGAGATCGCATTTCTCCTCATGAAATCACGCGCCCATGCTTTGTCAAATTCTATCTGCGCTGCCATCCTGCGAGGTCCAACGACCGGAATCCCCGCAACCCACAATCGGTCAGAAATACCCGCAGCAAGAGGCGTTTCAGGGCCGATGATCGCAAGTTCGATCTTGTTTTTTATTGCAAAATCCACAACTTCAGGATCTGTCTCTTTAATGAGCAGGAACTCTTTGCATAAACGCGCAATGCCGGGGTTTTTTTTACTCATTGCGGCAAAAAGCTCTGGATTATTATTACTTCTGGCAACGGACTCTGCAATGGCGTGTTCTCTTCCTCCGCCTCCAACTAAAAGTACCTTCATAGGATATCCGGAATATGTTTAAAGATAAGGTCTAAAGCAGACCCAATCCATCAAGTTCTATAACTATTTTCTCGACTGCTGCTTCTGCATCCTCTGGTTTCTTGCCGCCTGTTACTACAAGTTTGCCGGAACCGAACAATAGCATGACCACTTTGGGGACAGACAGCCTGTAAACAAGACCGGGGAATTGCTCAGGTTCATATTCGATATTCTCAAGCCCAAGACCGATAGCAATTGCATTGAGGTTGAGTACTCTTCCAAGATCTGCCGATGCAACGATATTCTGTATCGTAATTTCAGGCTTATCCGGGATCTGTGCACCCATTTCTCTTAATTTCTCAAACACTTTTGAAAGACCTATGCCTACATCGGCAATACTTTTTGCTCCAGTACAAACGATCTTGCCACTGCCGAAAATAAGCGCGGCAGTTTTCGGGTTTGTTGTCCTGTAAACAACACCGGGGAATCTTTCTTTGTTATAATCCGCTCCTTCAAGAACGCTGATGACTTGATTCAGGTCAAGTTTTGCTCCAATAGCCGTAGACGCAAC
>JAPZAP010000126.1 GCA_027460585.1 Candidatus Methanoperedens sp.
GGTGTGATTTAAATGGAAGATATTATTGATATAAAACAGGATGTAAAGCAGGATACTGGTTATGAATCGATCATCCCGCAGGATGAATATCTCACTGCAGGTATACATATCGGTACACAGCAAAAAACAAAAGAGATGATGCGCTTTGTATACCGTGTCAGGACTGATGGCCTTTATGTATTGGATATACAGGCAACCGACCAGAGAATAAGGCTTGCAGCAAAATTGCTTGCAAAATATGACCCGCAGAAAATACTTGTAGTATCTGCAAGGCAGTATGGTCATTACCCTGCCGGGATGTTCGCAAAAGTAATAGGGGCTAGGGCAGAGACCGGCAGGTTTATACCGGGCACGATGACAAATCCGAAATTACATAAATTCATCGAACCAGATATACTTGTTGTAACAGATCCATCAGGAGATATGCAGGCAGTAAATGAAGCAGTGAATGTGGGAATACCGGTCATCGGTCTTTGTGATACCAACAATTCATTAACTAATGTTGACCTTGTGATCCCTACAAACAACAAAGGAAGAAAAGCGCTTGCTTTGATATACTGGCTTCTTGCAAAGAAGACCCTTGAGGAAAGAGGGGATACAATAACACACACAGTAGCAGATTTCGAGGCTGAACTTTAAAATACCATGAGAGCTCCGGCAGTTTCGGGGCAGTTTTACCCGCGCAGCAAAAACGACCTGGACCGGCAGATCAGCAGATGCTTTGAAAGTGTGCCATCTGGGGAGAAACCGGTTCTTGGAGCTGTTGTTCCTCACGCGGGTTATATTTATTCCGGAAATACTGCAGCATATGTTTATTCAGTGCTTCCCAAGGCAGATACTTTTGTTCTATTGGGGCCAAATCATACAGGACAAGGCTCCCCAATCTCGGTTTCAAGCGAAAAATGGAGCACGCCCCTGGGCGAAGTAAACTCTGATATTGAATTCATAAAAGCGCTGCCTAAAAGGATCATCGATATGGATGAAAGCGCTCACAGGCAGGAGCATTCTATTGAAGTACAGCTTCCTTTTCTCCAGCACAGGTTCACTGATTTTAAGATTGTTTCGATCTGTATGGGGATGCAGGATGAGGAATCAGCGCTCGATGTGGGAATGGAAATTGCCGAGGCTGTTCGCAAAGTGAATAAAAAAGTAGTGATCATAGCATCAAGTGATTTCTCCCATTATAAACCGGAAAAAGTGGCTCGCGAAGATGATGCTTATTTCATAAGATCGATCCTTGAAATGGATATTCCAGGCTTTTACCGCAAATTGTATGAGCGTGAAGCCTCAGTATGCGGATACGGTCCAATCTCTGCGATGCTTACTGCCACAAAGGCGCTTGGTGCAAAAAAAGCGAGTTTGCTTAAGTATAGTACGAGCGGCGATGTTACGGGAGATTTTGCTGCAGTTGTGGGATATGCGGGGATTGTTGTGGAATGATTGACATTTAGAACCCGCAAAGTTGTGAGAATAATCATAAGATAGCACACGGATGGCGCGGATTACGCGGATGCCCGCAGATGTGTGAAAATCTGTGTTAATCGGTGTAAATCCGTGTCTAAAAAACCGCCCAGAGATACAGATTTCACGGATTACTCAATATATTTCCATTTGCTAAACGTTGCGGCCTGTCCGACATATCTATTTTTCTCATCCATAATATTCCAGACAGTCCCTCGTTCTATCAGGAAGCGCCGACCGCTGCCCGTTATTCGCACACCGCTGTATGTGTCGATAAAACCATTTCGCCTCACCTGCTCAAGAAGATGGTCGCGATCCTCGCGGTTGACAGGTTCGGCAGTGAGTCGGGAGGGCATTTTTGTGAATTCTTCCCATGTTAACTCCCAGAGGTCAAGCGCTGCTTTATTACCATAGTTAAGGATTGGATCAGGCTGTGTTCCGTGAGAAAGAACCACGAACGTCTGGTCAAACAGGGCTTTTGCGCGCTCATGCGGCGAAGATGCTGGCGGGATAAGCTCGCGTCCTGTCCATCGGCGGTAGCTTTTCAATAAGTTCTCGATATGTTTGATAAGGACTGGGTCATCAACTGGCGGTGACATAAATATGAATTATCCTGGCCTGGCATAAATCTGCTGCCTTTCTAATCTTTTCTCCAAGTTTGGCTGGTGCTTCTCCCTCACCCGGATTATTTTCGATCCTGTATTTAGAAATAATCTGGCTGTAAGTATCTTTTTGGTTCTGTTCAAAGAATTCGGGACAAGTATTCCAGCATTGCCTGCAATTGATACAGCCTTTGCGGTCTATACTTACTTTCAGTTTTCCGCTCATAATTCGAGTAACGTAATTATCCTCTTTGCCAAAGCTTCACTTTTCCCAACCGAGGTCATCATGGTATCAAATCTTTCAGTTTTCATATCAAAATTCGCTTCATCTGCCGTATCCCTCTCATCAATAACCATGATATCCAGAATATCCCCATAACATCTGGCAACTCCCAGAGATGAAACCTCAAATCCGCACGCAGCCATCAGTTTTCCCGCAGGACCGCTAACCGGTGAATCGCCGATCACAGGGCTTACGGCGATTACTTTTTTACTTGCCAGTATTTCCCGCATCCCTTTTAACGCAAGAATCGGTCCTATGCTTGTAATTGGATTGCTCGGTCCAATTATTACATTTTCCTCAGAATCCAATGCTTCAAGAACTTCTTTTGTTGGCTTTACGTTTTTTACTCCCTCGATTTTCACATCTGTTACGTCAGGCATACCCTTTTTGCCAACCCAGAAATCCTGGAAATGCATGACCCCTTCCAGCGTACTGATCATGGTATCCACTTTTTCATCACACATGGGAAGAATTCTTGCTTTAATCCTGAGTGACTTGCACAACTGCAATGTTGCCTCTGTCAGGCTTTTTCCTTCCCGCATTAATTCCGAGCGGAAAATACATGTGGCACGATCTGCATCACCCAGCATTAGTTTTTCAGAAAAACCCAGTTCCCTCAGGGCATAATTTGTATGAAAAGTATCATTCCTGATGCCCCACCACTTCTGGACGTCAAGAGATCCTGAAAATAGATATAATACAGTATCAACATCAGGAGAAACAAACGATCCCGAAACTACAATATCTTCTGCAGTATTCACTATTACCGTAATTTCCTCATCCGGCAGCAGTTTTCTTAAGCCCTGGAGCAATTTTGGCGTTCCGGTGCCGCCCGATAATACTATCACGTTAAACCCTCATTTTCCCGAACAATTTTCCGCCAAGCGCTGTCATCGCAATGGAAAAAAGAACGAGGACTATAATACTGATCGATATCGGTATCGTTGAATTCCCAAGCAGGCACCACCTTAGCGCTTCTACCCCATAGGTGAGGGGATTTAAATAAACAAGGGTTTTGAGCCAGCCCGGAAGATTTGAAATCGGGAAAAAAGCACCGCTTAAAAGCACAAGAGGCATTGTGAGGAAACTCATGACCATCTGGAAGCCTTCATGGCTCTCTATTTTTGATGCGATCGCAATCCCAAGTCCAATAAAGCCGATCCCGGAAATGAACATGACCATTATCGCCAGCAGGACTCCCCATATCGATACATATCTGACGCCAATTATCCAGGCGATGATCATTATCAATATTCCCTGTATCATAGCTGTTGTCACGCCGCCCATTGCTTTTCCCAGCGATACAAAGAAACGGCTGACGGGCGCTATTAAAATTTCCTTCAGGAAACCGAATTCCCTGTCCCAGATAATTGAAACCCCGCCCATCAATGAGGCAAAAAGCACTGACATCCCGATAAGACCGGGAGCGAGAAAACCCTTGTCAAACGAACCTCCGCCTTTTACCTGGAAAGACGAACTGAATCCTGCTCCCAGGATGACAAGGAAAAAAAGAGGCGTTGCAAGTGCGCCTATGATACGCGATTTTGACCGGGAAAATCGTATCATCTCGCGAAGCCACATGGTATATACTGTCTGGATCGCCCTGTTGAATGAGGTGTTTCCCATCATTTCCTCCTTGATCTCATCTTGTAACCAACTTCTTCCATTTCACTAACTTCTTTATCCCGTATGGCGCGCCCTGTATAGTGAATAAATACGTCGTCAAGCGTGGGTTTCCTGAGGCTTACCGACGTTATTGGAATTCCTGCGCCTGATGCCAGGGCAAGCACATGCGGGATCTCGCGCTCGCCATTTTTTACCGTTATAAAGACCTCGTTCTCCTTCTTTGAAACAAAATTGGCGCATCCATTCTTCTGGTATGTGCCGCATAACTTTTCGATATCGCCGGGTTTTTCAAGTTCAAGGGTAATTACGTCTCCACCGAGCATGTTTTTAAGGACTTGCGGAGTATCAAGGGCAACTATTTCGCCGTGGTCGATAATTGCGATCCTGTCGCACAGCTTGTCAGCCTCTTCCATGTAATGCGTTGTCAGCATGATTGTCACGCCTTCTTCTTTGTTCAATAATTTTATGTAATCCCATATGTGAAGGCGCGTTTGCGGGTCAAGACCAAGCGTGGGTTCATCAAGAAACAGGACATGCGGGTGGTGCATGAGCCCGCGTGCGATTTCAAGGCGCCGCATCATGCCGCCTGAATATGTCTTAACAATAGCATCAGCCCTCTCTGTGAGTTCAACGAGGGAAAGGACTTCTTTGATCCTGTCCTTCCTGGTTTTCCCGTCCAGTCCGTAAAGCCTGCCGTGAAGGTCAAGATTCTCCCTCCCGGTGAGACGGTCATCAAGTGTTGTGTCCTGGAAGACTACTCCGATATTCTGCCTCACGTAGTCGGCTTCCTTTACTATATTATGACCCCAGACAAAAGCGCTTCCCCCCGATGGTTCTATCATCGTAGATAGCATGTTTATCAATGTGGTCTTTCCAGCCCCGTTCGGGCCGAGCAGACCGAACAGCTCACCGGGTTTTACGGTTATGCTGATCTTGTTTACTGCGGTGATCTCATCAAAATTTTTGGTTATTGCTGATGTCTCAATTGCATATTGCATAGTTATGGAGTTTATTAATCTGGAGCATATTAGAGATTCCGTTAAGCGTAATTCAAATAGCTCTTTTTCTAACTCAACTGTAGTTTTCCGCAAATCCTAAAAAAAATGTGATATATTGTTAGGAACGCGGCGCAATTGTGCGCATGCGCAAATTACTTATTTCAGATTTTAAAAAAATTAGCCGCAGATGAACGCAGATAAACGCAGATTCAATGCTACGGTTTTTGAAAAATTATAACACCAAAACCATATTCTCCCCCACGCGCCGATAAGTTCCCAAAGCAACTAGATGTGAAAAATTCAGAAACCACAGTGGTGCTAAATCCCACAAACCGATAATAAGCGATGGATTTGATGCTACAAATCTGCGTTCATCTGCGTTTATCTGCGGTTTGTTTTCTTAATTTGCCATAGCAATCAACAGAATCTTTTTTCCAGGGCTACCAATGTATTTTCTTCAGGAAACATAAATCTTCATTTTTCAGATGTTGGCGCAAAATTGTAGATCAATTTATCTCCATTATGCGAATTGCGCCCGACCGCGCAGAATAACCCTTCGGGACGTAATCAGCCACAAGCGTTTAAATTCTACAATACCAGCGCCGGAAAGTTCTTTTTTTATTTGGCATATGAATTTGAACGATCCTATAAACAGTTCATGGAGGGCAGTAGATTTGGGTTGATAAATCTATAATTCTTGAAAGAACCTTTTTATAGGCTCCAACTCTTTTTTAATAAATGTTTGTTTATTTTCATCATATTTACTTTTTAAACTAATTGTTGCCACAATTAACGCAAATATTATTACAAGTATAGCACCTACAAGATTTCCCTTTTGTACAGCATCATTCATAAAAAAATAAATAATTGTCAAACATATTAGCCAAGTAATCGTTCCCGCAAAATATTCTTTTTTTGTTTCCAATCCACTTAAAATAATTTTAATATAATTTGTTTGTAAAATTAAATATACTATAGCAATTGCTACAATATAAACCACTAGAAGCGTAAGAGGATTAATTATGAAATACTGCATGGCTATAAGTTGATATATTCCAATTAAGATGGGAATGCTCCAGACAAGGATTTTCCCTAAAAAGTTATAAGTTCCTGTACGTCTTTCTTCTTCTAATTCATAGTCAAGGTTCTTTAATCTCTCAACTAATTTTTCCAACTTCAATTTAGTATTCTCCATTTCTTTTTCATCGAATGGTTGAGATAACCTTTCTTGAATTTCATTAGATTCCTGCATCAATTCTCTATAATCCTTACGTAATTTCTGGAAAAATAATGGCGAACCAATTTTAAATTTTATTCCAACTGATTTTCTATGCGAGATTTCAAGTAAAGCAAAAAGGTTTAATTTTTTTAGTTTATCTTTATTCTCATTAATTACATCTTCTAATTTGTTTATATTATCTTTAAGAAATAATTCTAAGAGCGTATCTCTTAACTTATTTCTTAAAGATTCTAGGGAAGACAATGCAAACTCTGCCTCTTCATTATATCTGCTTGGATATTTTTTAATAATATCCTCTGTTTCCCTTAGCTCGCCGTAATATAACGATTCTGCCTTCTTTAATGACTCAGTAGAAACAATAGTTTCCATATTTTCATTATTGAATTTTTAGCTATTTATAATTATCTGCACGAAAGAAAACCTACTAATAGGGTTTTATTTTTTCGTATTGATCTGTAGTAATAATTCTCTGTGTTCTCTGTGCGCTCTGTGGTTTTTTCGTAACAGAAGATAATAAAAAGTATCTCAACTAGACCCTCTATTCTCTTAACTAATCTCTTTCAACTCCCTGAAATCAATAACCGCAGAAATCGGATAAGTAGCAACCTTAATACCCATTTCACTCACCGCTGCCATGACATTAGTCCCTGCATATACCACAATTCCGGCTTTTCCGGCCCCAATAACTGAATTAAGCACAGACTCGCCCGGCGCCCCGATCCGGGCTATGCCTCCTATTCTTGCTTCTGCAACTGAATCCAGGACTTCTTTAGCCCTTGAAAGAGCAGATCCCGGTATTTCCCGAAGATTTGCCAGGAGTTTGCCTGAACCTGTATTTACAGTATCAAGAACACGGGTCATTTTCTTTTTTATAAAAATACGCATTGGATCAATAGTAGTGCCGCTGTAAACGATCACATCCTCAAAACACACGGGCTTATTATCTTTCACTTCCATTATCCCGCCATATATGGGGTCAGAAGTAATACCATTTTTTAATAATATTCCGTCAATCGTTATACTGCACATGGTTGCTATCCCTATTTTGCCTTTCATGATTTCAATATCAGAAATAACAGAATTTTCTTCCAATATTTTTATGTAAGGACTGAAAGGATAGCCATTAATCACCGTTTTTATTATTTCCATCGACTTCTCGAGATCATCCTTCTCTATGACTGAAATATTGATTATAACATTGCCTTGCCTGGTTTTAAGATCAAAACTGGTATCCAGCATCAATCTCTCAATTTTTGTGATAATAAATCCAACCCTGTCACCGACCAGCGCATTATCGATCTCAGCTATTCCCAGGTTAGTAATTACCCTTCCATCATACCCTATTCGCTTTGTAAGATGACGTTCATCCAGGATTCGAAGATGATAGCGAACAGCACGCTCTCCCAGAACATATCCCTGCGAATTCATCCGGTCGGCTATCAACCGGGCTCCTAATGGTGTGTGGCTTTCATGGATTATCTTCAGGATTGCAATCATTTTTCTCTGTGTTGTCAAATCCATTGTTACTGTGCTCATAGCCCACCATTTTCGATAGCATCCGGTTCGATAATTTAGTTGGATACCAACAATTCAAACTATCTTTGCGTCCTTTGCGCTCTTTGCGGTGAAAAAAATCATGCACCGCAAAGGACGCAAAGAGCGCAAAGTGTTCGACAATTTGTAAAATATATTATGTTTTTGACTAATACCTTCATGAAATTCATTCCAAAATGCTGATTTTGAAAAAATATTCATCCCAGCATGCCCTCGTTCATGCCGGAATGGATGGAACTGAAATTAAATATCGAAGTACTGGTAAAACTCATAAGGAGTTGGCCTTATTGAGTTTTGTTTGTATTCTTCGGATTTAAGCTCAATCCACGTATCGATAGCATCCTTCGGGAATACCGGCTCAAGGAATTTCCTGTCAGATTCAAGTTCACCAAGCGCCTCCTTCAATGAACCCGGACACTCCAAAATCCCCAGCTCTTTTCTTCTTTCTGCCGTGAGGTGGTAGATATTCTCATCACACGGATTGCCAGGATCCATCTTTTTCTTTATGCCATCAAGCCCTGCCGCTGTGAGCGCTGCGAAAGCATAGTATGTGTTGCAGCTCGTATCCGGCGACCTGAATTCGATCCTCTTTGGCGCTTCTTTGCCCTTTTCGTAAACAGGCACCCTTATGCTTGCAGACCTGTTCCGTTTGCTCCAGGCAATATAAACAGGCGCCTCATAACCAGGAACAAGCCTCTTGTAGGAGTTTGTGGTTGGCGATGTGATCGCACACAATGCTCTTGAGTGTTCCATAAGCCCGCCTATGTAGTACCGGCATGTCTGCGATATCTCGGCATATTCATCATCAGGGTCATAGAAAGTGTTACGCGATTTTCCATTCATATCCTTCCAGAGCGACTGATGGATGTGCATGCCGGAAGCGTTGTCTCCGAAGATCGGTTTTGGCATGAAAGTGGCTATCATTTTCATATTATAGGCAACATTCTTAACCACGTTCTTGTAAGTGAGAACATTGTCTGCCATTTTTGTGAGAGTATCGTATTTCATATCGATCTCGCATTGTCCTGCTGTGGCTACCTCGTGGTGATGTGCGTCGCAGACTATCCCGAAATAGTCGTAAAGCATTCCCGTCACCTCGCTCCTGTATTCCTGAAGCGTGTCCTGCGGTGGCGCCGGATAATAACCTTCCTTGAATCGGATCGGATGATTAATACCGCTGCTTGTTTGTGACCACGGCGCTTCTTTTGATTCTATCTGGTACCCTGTGCCAGACCAGGCATCCCGTGCTGAAGAGTAGCTTGGTAAAAGTTTCACCGAGTCAAAAACGAAGAACTCAAGTTCAGGTCCCCAGTACGAGAGATCGAACCCTGCTTTTTTCACAGCTTCTTCAGCCCTCTGGGCAATGTATCTCGGATCGCGTGTGAATCGCGGGCCGCCGAAAGCATCATAGAGGTCGCATATCAGGCGCACTGTCCTGTGAGGGGTGTTATCTGTCCATGGCAATATTGCGCAGGTACTCGGGTCCGGGAACATCCTCATGTCGGATTCGAAGATGGACTTGAAGCCTTTGATCGATGAGCCGTCAAGCTTTCCGATCCCGTCTGTAAAGTCCTCTTCTTTCAAGGTATATGACGGTATGGTGATATGCTGGATATAACCTGGAATATCCATGAACTGAAGGTCAATCCATTTTACATTTTTTTCTTTTACGAATTCCAATAGCTGTTCAGGTGTCGTTATCATATATTTGCTCCTGTTTTATATAATGTATTTTTCAAAAGAGACGGGATGGGCAAACCATCCATCTCTTAAGCGCGATTCAAATAGCTCCCGGTCCTCTTTCGCACGTCCTGACCCGGATCACTTCTTCAACCGGCAGGATGAAAATCTTGCCATCACCCATGTTCCCGGTTTTTCCGATGTCGCATATTATTCCGATTACTTTTTCGACGTCCTTGTCTTCCACGACAAGCTCAAGTTTTGTTTTGGGCAGGAGGTCAACCCTGTACTCACTTGTCCTGTATGAAAGCACAATGCCTTTCTGCCTTCCCCTGCCTTTCACCTCAAATGTTGTAAGTCCAATGAATCCGGCAGTGGCAAGTGCGGTCTTAATTTCGCCGAGCTTTTCCGGCCTTATTATGGCTTCTATCTTTTTCATGATGTCACCTCGAAATTCCCGTTATTCAGTCTCTTATACATCTTTCCTCCATCAGGCCGGTAGCCTCTTTTCGTGTACCATTCCTGCAATCTGGTGTCGGATACAAGAGGATCGGTTGAAAATGGCCTTAATTCAACATACCGGAATCCTAAAGTACTGGCGGTTTTCTCTGCAAATGAAAGCAGCCTGCTTCCAAGACCTGAATTCCTGAATTTCCTGGAGACGAAAACTTCTTCTATGGAAAGTGCTTTTTCATCATCGAGGACTTTTAGTATAAGTTCTCCTGCCATACCATCAGGCATTTTCAGCCTGTGGCATTGCAGTTCACCGTATTCTGTCCTGTACCTGAAAAACTCACTTATTGATTGATTCTCCAAATTATGGTTTGAAATCTCATGCATCTTCATCATCTCCTCACAAGTATGCTTTCTCGCCATGCTGGGAAATGTCAAGGCCCTCTATTTCTTCCTCATCCTTTACTCTCAGGCCCATTGTTGCATCAAGAACCTTCAGTATTATTGCGGTTCCAATGAGAGAATATGCCATTACAGCCACGATCGCGATCAACTGCTTCACAACAAGACCGGCATTTCCATAAATAAGCCCGTCAAATCCGGCAGAGTTAACCGCTACGGATGCAAATATTCCTGTTGCGATTGCGCCCCATGTTCCACCTACACCATGGCAGGCCATGACGTCAAGTGAATCATCAACGCTTGTTTTCCTGGAGCGCAGGTGCATCGCAAAGTAACAGAATATTCCTGCTCCAATGCCGATTATTATTGCAGGGACTGGCCCGACAAAACCCGAAGCGGGGGTTATAGCTACAAGACCCGCGACAGCTCCTGTCACGATGCCAAGCGTGTTGGGTTTTCCCCCGTGCATCCAGCTAACTAATGTCCATGTAAGAGCTGCAGCCGCTGCTGCTGTGTTGGTTACAATGAAAGCGCTGGCTGCAAGACCGTTTGCTGCAAGGGCGCTTCCGGCGTTGAAACCGAACCAGCCAAACCACAGCAGAAAGCCGCCGGTTATAGTCATGGGCACGTTGTGCGGCGCCATGTCTTCTTTTCCATATCCGAGTCGCCTTCCTATGATTATCGCGGCGGCAAATGCTGAAACACCAGCAGTTATATGAACGACAGTGCCTCCGGCAAAGTCAAGGGCGCCAAGAGTGCGTATCCATCCTCCCATGCCCCATACCCAGTGTGCCACCGGGTCATAGACAAGTGTCGCCCAGAGAACACTGAAAACCATCATTGTGCTGAATTTCATCCTGTCTGCAAAGGCTCCCGTTATCAATGCTGGTGTGATCACGGCAAACATCATCTGGAATACCATGAATACCGATGCAGGTATCGTTGCTGCATAATCAGGGTTAGGCGCAGCTCCAACGCCATTCAGTCCAAGCCACTGGAGACCGCCGATCAAACCCCTTCCAGTATCCGGGCCAAATGCAAGACTGTATCCGAAAAGCACCCACTGGATGCTGATAAGAGCCAGGATTATGAAGCTTTGCATAACTATTGCCAGGACGTTCTTTCGCCTGACCATCCCGCCATAGAAAAGCCCTAACGCCGGGGTCATTAACATAACAAGGGCAGCCGAAACAAGTACCCATGCTGTATCTCCTGAATTGATCGCTCCTGCTTCATCGGCCAAAGCAGGCATTGCTAATATTAAAAAGACTGCTGCAATTAAAACAGCGAATCTTGTATTTCCTAATTTTTTGTACAATTCATATCACCTCAAATTTTTATTTGCCTTTTTTACTAGGCATACGGTGAGTTAGTGTATATCTAATACTATATAAATATTTCTAATTATTGAGATATACTTATATACTATAAGATGTTCAGTAGATTGCCGTTTACTGGCAGGAAAGTATTATGATAGGAATATTCGATAAACATTACAAATGTCCAAACTGTAAGCATGAGATCTTATTGACAAGTGCAGAATTCATTCAAGGGATGGCCGTGGCATCATGTGCTGACTGCGGCAGGGGTGCAGTTGCCATAGAGGAAATGTTTCTTGATGGATGAAGGAAAAAATTGGACGCTCTTAGATATGTTGTTATTTGCGTCCATTTTTTTAGATGAAGGCAAAAGGATATTTGAAAATTGGAGGCTATTTCTATTGGTTTTGGTAAATGCCCCGAAATAATTTAATACGGAGTTTATGCTTAATTTAAATTACGTTTATGCATTATTAATTTTCTTTGCAAAATTTTCTTAATTCCTCTAAGATCCCCTCATTCTTTGCTTTCTCTTCTAAATATCTAAAATCTAGCCTATTTCGATAATATTTAATCATATACAAAGCCTGGTTGCAATCTGTTTGAGAATTCCAGGCAACACATGCATTAATACGGTCAATTATAATATCTTCAATTCCGATCACATAGACATTTAGGTCCTCAATTCTTACTACTGTTACTTTATCTTTATCTCCATGTAGACGATTGCCTGGGACCTCTACGGAAAATCCTATTTGTTCATTTATCCAAATCCTCCCACTTGGTCTGAAGTTGAATACGTTTTCTAATATTTCCCCGATTATTTTTCTGTTGCTTACAAGATCTATATCATGACTGGGATAAATTCCTTCAGTATAAATATCGACCGCCGAGCCCCCCACAACAATAGGTTTCACATTTCTTTTTGCAGCTTCTCGCGTCAGCAGTCCCATGAAATACAGTTTTCTGTCAACTAAGTTTTCTATAGATGATACTTTCTGTAATTCTGTAATTATAGCCTTCTCTCCATTTCTCTATTTCCAACCCATCTGGTCTTTCCAATATTAATATTGCTCTCTATTTTTGATTTCATTAAATCATAAAATCCGTTGGTTTCATCTTCATTCCGCGGTTTACGTCTGATGGTTTTGCCAGCTACCGGAACTATAAATAGACCACCTTTAGTTTGGGTTATTTCCACAGTCTTGGGATAACCTATTTCTTGTAGATAGGCGCTTGGGATTATTATTCCTTGACTATTTCCAATTCTTGTGATCTTTCTTATCATGTTATAACAATGTTATAACATTCATAGTATATAAGATTTCTTGACTATTTCTTATTCTTGTGATATTTTATCATCTCGCTTATTTGAAACCATGATTAAGCTGATGTTATCGAGAATCCCCAATGCTCACAATAAAGGCTCTTCCATTACTAACTATAGCTCCCAACAGAGTAGTTCCCATCGTTCCCATTTGTTTTGATATTGATAAATCAGGGACTCTTGGTTTGCCTTTTCAATAGCACTCCCTGAGTATCGTTTCCCAGTAATTTGAACCTATATCCTCGCCTACAAAATCTTTATCAAAAGCATCATAAATCTCTGAGAGAACCGCCTTTCATAAATTCCATCACATACCATGGGTTTGGATCTCTTTGTTGTGCAATGTTCCAATCTCATATTTTAATTATATTTGGATGATTTAGTCTCTGTATTATTTGAATTTCCCTTTGAAATCTTATTAAATTATCGGGTGTTGGCGATAATAATTCGTTCATAAGCACCATTGATTCTTTGGACTTCATTACGGGGGTTCGCCTATGCCGAATCCCTGCGTGTTCTCGACTCTGCGCAGTGCCGCCCAACCTCCCCTGTTCATCGGGCGCGCCATCAGGGATGCGGTTGGAGAACACCGATGGAGACGCGCCGGAGGGGGGAATGGGCACGATATCGTCTTTTGGCGGAGATAAAATAATTGACCGTTGATATCGGGAGCTGAATACTTTAAATACTGAAACTAACTAACTATTAGTAAAGGTGAATTCATGGATTGCGCATCCGAAGCTATTCAATCAACAATAATTAGTCCTCATCTAAGAGGTGTGGAGACGGAAACATTCCTTCTTTTATCTAAAATTTCAGAGGAAAAAGATTTATTAAAAACAACTTTGAATAAATATAATGCAAAAAATCCAGAAGCTATTGAAAAAATGATTGAACATGGTAAAATTGATGAGCATCCGGCATACGAAGATTACCTTTCTGCACTATCTTATGAACAGAATATAAAAGACCTTAAAAAAATCCTGGATGATCTCGTCAAGAGAATATAATGCACAAGCTTATTGTTATTGCTCAATGCGCAGAAGAGCATTATTCTAATATATTAAAGGAGATGCCTATAATTTGTAGCGATAAGGTGAGGCTTGTTTTTATTGATGATTCATATATGGATATAAGATACCCGGTTGATTCCAAATACTCGTTCCACTGGCAGCGTAAAGATGAAATGATAAGGATAGATACTGCCCCTCATCACAAACAGCTTTCGAGTTATCCAAGACATATTCATATGGGAACAGAAAATAAAATTGTTGAAGATACAATTACCAATATCGATAACAATATAGAAGATAATGTGAAATGCGTACTGGGATTTGTGCGCCTCAGGCTTGAAAATTAGTCTGGAAAAAAGTGACTCTGCGCAGTGTCGCCCAACCTCCCCTGTTCATCGGGCGCGCCATCGAGGATGCGGCTGGTGGAACATCAAGGGAAGCTCGCCGGGAATCAAACCGAGTCAATCCGCGCCGAGATTTCAGAAAAAAAAGAGTCCGAGTAATTCGAAACCGCAGATAAACGCAGATGAACGCAGATTTATAATGACATTCCGGCGCAAATATTAGCCGTAGAAAGCGTTCCTGCTTTGCGTTCTTTGCGCACTTTGCGGTGAAAAGCGCGAAGAATTTATTTAAATTTTAATATAATTTACCGGGCGCGCAGACCTGTTCCGAAGCAACCACACATGAAAAACTCAGAAACAAGAGGATTACTAAAACCCCACGAACCGATAAGGTGCGCTGGATTTGATGCAACAAAATCGCGTTCATCAATGCGAAACCCTGCGTGTTCCCGTCTCTGCGCAGTGTCGCCCAACCTCCCCGATTCACCGGGCGCGGCGTCAGGGATGCGGCTGGAGAACACCGAATATGGCGTACAGGGTAGGGGGAGAAAGAATGGGTGCGGTGTCGTCTTGGCGCGAATAGTTCTTCCAGACCAAAAATCGCATAAAAGCTTCAGGAACGATTTTTATAATATGGCTCATGCAAAGAAATAAGAGATGCAGGGATACGATAGTTCTTTCTGTATACTGATGACTATTTATTATATAAACAATTATGAGTATCTTCGCTTATATGGTTGTTGAAGTATGTGAATACTGTGGCAATAAGTTTGATTCAAGAGGAATAGGGAGGCATCGCACAAAATGCCGCAAAAATCAACAAAAAGAACAAGAGGCAGCAGAAAAGCATACGGTGGATGCTGTCCGGAATGAACAGATTAGAGACCTGTTCGAAAAGGTAAAAGTGATGGAGCACACGATTGAAGATTTAACCAATCAACTTATTAAATTGCTCAAACAGGTTTAAGAAATATCTATTACACTTTAGATTTTGGAAAAATCTCTATTCGACTCTCAAATATTAAGAATAGGTCACCGGGCGCGCCGTCAGGGATGCGGCTGGGGAACACAGAGGAAGGCGCGCCGAAGGGTTATGGGCATGGTTGTATGGGTTGATGAAGTAGTATCAAACTAAATGGAACGCGGATGACGCGGATTGCGCGGATACGCGCAGATTTGGGATTTCTGATTAATCCTTTCTATCTGTTAAATCACCGTCAAGTATTTTGTTTTCTCCTTATTGATTGAACACGAAAACCGTTTCGATCACATCCTTGAGCATCCGCGTCATCCGCGCAATCCGCGTTCTATCAGAATGTCCCTCTTAAACCGATAACGAGTGAAGTCGCGTCGGGTATTGCGAACTCGCCATATATTTTTATCGAAGTTTTATAAATTTTAGACAGGATTGACAGGATCAAACGGATAAAACACCTATCGTGACCGGAAAAAAGCGATTCTGCGCAGTGTCGCCCAGCCTCCCCGATTCACCGGGGCGCGCCGTCAGGGATGCGGCTGGGGAACACCGAGGGAGGCGCGCCGGGAATCAAACAGAGTCAATGCGCGCCGAGATTTAAGCAAAAAAAGAGTCATGGCAATACGAAACCGCAGATAAACGCAGATAAACACAGATTTATAATGACATTCCGGCGCAAATATTAGCCATAAAAAGCGTTCCTGCTTTGCGTTCTTTGCGCACTTTGCGGTGAAAAACGCGAAGAATTATTAACATATTAATATAATTTATCGGGCGCGCGGACATGATCCCGAAGCAACCACACATAAAAAACTCAGAAACAAGAGGATTTACTAAAATCCCACGAACCAATAATATGCGATGGATTTGATTCAACAAAATCGCGTTCATCAATGCCGAAAATCCGCGTGTTCCCGACTCTGCGCAGTGCCGCCCAACCTCCCCAATTCACCGGGCGCGCCGATGCCTCAGCAAAAAAAGAGTCATGGCAAATTAAATCCGTGGATTTATGCCAATGCTACCGTAATCCGTGAAATCTGTGTTAATCCGTGTCTAAAAAAAACTTGAATTTAATGCAGTTCTGGGCGCAGATATGCTCCCGATCAGGAGTAAAGAGATTTCAACCGTAACTTTCATAAAATCACGAGGTTGCGCGCCCCCTGTCTCAATAACAATCCCTGGTTTACGTCCGCAACATCATGACGCGCCGGGTTTTCAGTCACATGATGACTGCATGGGAAATCAAGACCATTAGACACGGATTTCGCGGATTAACACGGATTTTTGATTTTTAGGAATTTTTGATCTATAGAAATAAATTCATATAAAAGTATAATATCCATCCCACCTATTGAATTGGTCTTAAAAATCATCGGTTTTAAATAGAATAAAGTTATTTTGATTGACATGATAATTACTAAAATAGTACTACAGAACTATCGAAGTCTTAAGGAGATAACAATAGACGACCTTAAGCAGTTCAATGTATTTATTGGCAAAAATAGTTCTGGAAAATCCCATATTTTAGAAGCTTTGGAACTATTTTTTAGCGATTTAAACCTATTTCAACAAACTGAAAAGGGATTCGAAGAAAACCTATGGTTTGATAGGGAAAATGCAGTACCTATTCAATTCAAAATTCAGCTTAGATTAACTGAAAAACAAATAGATGAGGTTTTTACTAAAGATATTTTAAAAGCAATGACAGTAATGGAATCATTAAAGTTAAAAACGAATGAATTGATAATTGAGCGCGAAATTTCTGGAAATAGATGGAACAATAAAAGTATTTTACTTGGGGATTGGGAACTAGTGAAAGATAATTCTATCAGCAAAGAATTTCCTATGAGTGCTTTTGCTGCTAAACTTGGTTTTCCAGAACCTGTTGAGGAACCTAAGTCAGTACCACTCACTCCTGAATCAGCCCAAAAAATTCTAACTAAAATGACAGATTTAATTAAAGGAAAATTTAATCTAATTCACACTAATAGGGAATCTGGAGAACGACCGTCTTCAGGTACAAGACCTTTTTTAGTCGATCCAGAGACAAGAAACTACTTGACAGCTATTGGTCAAAACCCCGCGAAAGCAGAATCAAGGATATGGTCTAAATATAAAAAATCTTTTCAAGGTTTTTCAACGTATTCGTTAGAAATGCGCGGTGGTGCTATACATGCCGAACTCGAAGACCTCTATTTGCCGCTCAATTTATTGGGTGGAGGTGACCAAGAAGTGCTACTCCTTGAAAGGTTACTTTCAGAATCTGGCGTTGTCTATGGTATCGAGGAACCAGAAACCCATCTTCATGCTGACTATCAAAGAAAACTATTTAATGAACTTAAGTCGAAATCAAAAAATTCACAAATGTTCGTAACGACCCATTCCCCAATATTTGTTGATCGTATTGATTTTGATATTTCTTCTATCTGGTTCGTCACAAAAGAAAAGAAAATGACAAAAGTTGAACGGGTGAATATTGATAATGGTCAAAATCTAAAGGAAATATTAGTTGAACTTGGTGCCCGGATGAGCGATGTCTTTTTTGCAGACCGTCTCCTTTTTGTGGAGGGGGCGACTGAAAAAGAGATAATTCCATTAATAGCTGAAAAACTTAAGGTTGATTTAAATCGGAATGGCGTAGAAATTATAGCCATGAGAGGAAAGGAGACAGGAAAGTATCATATAAAAATGTGGTCTCACATAGCCAAAAATACTCAATTGCCAGTGTTTTATTTGTTTGACGGAGGAGAAACACCCGAAATTAAAGAGGCGCGAGACGAAGGTTATCTTACGGATGAAAATCATAAGCTGCTGGAAGTCGCAGATATCGAAGATTTATATCCAGAAGATATAATCAAAAAAGTGGTTAAAAGTATGATTCCATCTCTAGAAATAGATAAAGTGGATTTAAGTCTACCAAGAAAAAAGAAGTTAGAAAAAATTTTTGAGGAAAACAAAATTGAAAAATGGAAAATCTCCCTTGGTAAGAAAGTAGTTTCTGAAATGGAAAAAGAACAAATTAAAGAGGCGATGGGCGAGATTAAAGAAGTATTTGATAAGTTCATATATATGAAATAGATAAGAACGAAAGCATGAACGTACTATAATTTAACATAACCCCGTAATTGAGGTGGTTTTCATAGATATATTGTATCCCTTACATAACTACCCTCACCAATTCTAACCCCCCTCCAAAAAACCCACAATTTTTATATCCCCACCACCCCTATGAGCCCTCTCATAGAGATGAAAAAAACATGCCATTTACCATATTAAAAAAACAGGAGCTTGTGCCCACAATTTATCTTATGGACATAAACGCCCCCCGTATTGCCAAAAAAGCCCAGCCCGGACAGTTCGTCATACTCAGGATTGATGAGACCGGCGAAAGGATACCTCTCACAATAGCTGATTTTGACCGCAAAAAAGGAACTATTACAATGATCTTCCAGGCAGTCGGGAAAACCACGACAAAATTATCGACACTTAAGACAGGCGATGCGATCCTGGATTTCATCGGTCCTCTTGGGAACCCGGCGCACATAGAAAAAGATGGCACGGTGATCTTAGTGGGCGGCGGCGTGGGAGTTGCGCCGATTTTCCCGCAGGCACGGGCTTTTAAGGAAGCCGGGAATAAAGTTATTTCGATCATCGGGGCGCGAAGCGCCAACCTGCTCCTGTGGGAAGACAGGATGAGAGAGGTTAGCGATGAGCTGTATATCACCACCGATGATGGAACCAAAGGGCATCATGGTTTTGTGACCGATATTGTCAAGAAAATATTGGAGAGCGGGACAAAAGTTGACAGGGTTATCGCTATTGGTCCGCCGGTAATGATGCGAGCTGTGGCCGGTGTTACAAAACCATTCAATGTCAAAACGGTCGTCAGTCTTAATTCAATCATGGTTGACGGTACAGGCATGTGCGGCGCCTGCAGGGTGCTTGTGGGAAATGAGACTAAATTTGCATGCGTGGACGGGCCGGAATTTGATGCCCATCTTGTGGATTTCACCCTCCTTATGAATCGACTTTCCATGTACCAGCCAGAGGAGAAGGCTGCATTTGAAAAATACAAATGTGAAAGGGAGGGATGCAAATGTTAGCACGCCAGAAGATGCCGCAGCAGGATCCCAAAATCCGCCGCGCCAATTTCAAGGAAGTAGCTCTTGGTTTTTCGAAAGAACAGGCTGTTGAGGAGGCAAAAAGATGTCTCCAGTGCAAGAAACCAAAGTGTGTTGAAGGATGTCCTGTTGAAGTGAAGATTCCTGATTTTATCAAGCATGTGGCAAATGGTGATTTTGACAGCGCCATAAAAGAGATAAAAACTGTTAACGCGCTGCCTGCTGTTTGCGGGCGTGTATGTCCGCAGGAAACGCAGTGTGAAGCGTCATGCATCTTAAAAAAGAAAGGTGAGCCTGTTTCGATTGGCAGGCTTGAGCGATTTGTTTCAGATATTGAACTGGCAAAAGGTGTGGAAAAACCGCAAAAGCCAAAGCCTTCAGCAAAGAAGGTTGCCATCGTGGGTTCAGGACCAGCGGGACTGACAGCAGCGGCAGACCTTGCGCGATTGGGTCATTCGGTCACGATCTTTGAAGCGTTGCATGCATCAGGCGGCGTTCTTACCTACGGTATCCCGGAATTTCGTCTTCCAAAGGATATAGTAAAATCAGAAGTGGAATATGTGAAAAAACTCGGTGTTACAATATTTCTTGATTCTGTGATCGGGAAGATCGAGACTGTTGATGATCTCCTGCTGGAATTCGACGCAGTTTTTCTTGGGACTGGTGCAGGACTTCCTGTATTTATGAACATTGATGGTGAAAACTTGAACGGTGTTTATTCAGCCAACGAATTCCTGACGCGTGTCAATCTCATGAAATCCTACAGGTTCCCTGAATATGATACTCCTGTAAGGAAAGGTAAACGCGTGATCGTTGTGGGCGGCGGCAATGTAGCCATGGACTCAGCCAGGTGCGCACTGCGGCTGGGAGCAGATGAGGTTACGATCGTTTACAGGCGCGGGGAAGAGGAGATGCCTGCACGTGCCGAGGAAATAGAGCATGCAAAGGAGGAAGGGATAACCTTCAGACTTCTTACAAACCCTGTGAGACTTCATGGCGACGCCAAAAACTGGGTCACTCATATCGAATGTATCAATATGTACCTATGCGAACCTGATGGAACAGGGCGCTGCAAGCCTATGCCACTTGCCGGTTCGGAACATAAGATAGAAGCTGATGTCGTGATAATCGCAATCGGGACATCGCCAAATCCGCTCGTGCCACGAACAACAAGCGGGCTTGAGATGTCAAAACATGGAACTGTGGTTGCAAAAGAAAATGGCGAAACCACTAAGAAAGGAGTTTATGCCGGAGGCGACGCAGTGACAGGTTCTGCCACGGTGATTTCAGCAATGGGTGCAGGGAAAATAGCGGCGCGGGCGATAGATGATTATCTTAAGATGAAATAATAGATTTATTCAGGCAAGCCCCTGCATATCTTTTAACCCATGCCCTGTGGCAATACATACAACCACGCCTTCCAGTTTATTCTTCAAAAACCCGGCGTATGCCACAGCACCGCTTGGCTCAACAAAAATTCCATTGCGGGCAAGCTCATTCCGGGCAGATATCACCTCATCGTCCGTTATCTTTATGGCAAAACCGCCTGAATCCCGAATCGCCCGAAGAGCAGCCAACCCATCGATAGGGTCGCCGCATGCAATGGCTGTGGCTATTGTTTGAGGATCATGGACTGGTATTATTTCACTCAGGTTGTTCTCCCATGCATCCGCGACCGGAGCGCAGTTTTCAACCTGTACTCCAATTATCCGGGGCATTTTATCCGTGATACCCACAATTTCAAGTTCCCGGAACGCTTCAAAAATGCTCCATATCAGGGTGCCGTTGCCAACCGGAACTGCAATATAATCAGGGACATGCCAGTACAACTGGTCTGCTATCTCAAATCCAACGGTTTTTGTACCCTCGCTGCGCCATGGGTAATCGCCTGTCAGGAACGAATCGCTGTTTGAGATGACATATTCCTCGGCTTGTTTCATGGCAACCGAATAATCCCCTTTCACAGCTATCGTTTGCGCTCCGTATGCTTTTATCTGCGTGATCTTTTCTTTTCCCACGATATCAGGAATAAAAACCTTGCATTCAAGCCCGGCAAAAGCCGCATACGCAGCCATGGATGCGCCCATATTTCCGGTCGATGCAAGCGCTACCTTGCGTTTCTTGAATTCAAGAGCCTTTGTTATTTCAAGCGAGGAACCCCTGTCTTTAAATGAGCCTGTTGGATTCCCGGCTTCATATTTTATAAGCAGCCGCCCGGTTTTTGAAAGTCTTTTGTTCTCAAGAAGGGGTGTTGAGCCTTCTCCCATTGAAATGCATTTTGAAAGGTCTTTTACAGGCATAAACGCCCAGTATTTCCAGTGTGTAGGAGGCGTACGCATAAATTCATCGCGCAGGATTACTTTCTTGATTGACCTGTAATCATAAACTGCATCAACTGCCGAGCCGCATTCACATCGGGGGATCGGGAGACGCTCTATCTCATGGGGTTTATGCAGTCTCCCGCACTTGAAGCATTTAAAACCGGTTAAATATACCATGACCAATTATTGACGTGCTTTTAATAAATAATTTAGTATACTGAGTCCGCATCAAGATCATAATTATTTTAGTGTTATTTTTCGATGGTAGGAATAATGATTCATCGGAGTAATTGAAAGTAACAACGAACCTATGCGAACTAAAACGAACTCCAGTATGTGAGTTCGTATGGAGTTAGTATTAGTTCGTTGTTATTTATTTTTTACATTAGATGAGCGGTCTTGGCTGCTTCTCATCAGGCTGGACTGGCAACTTCATCGTATTTATCAGGATCGGATCAGTCACTTCTTTTGCCCTTTCAAGCAGCATTTCCTTTCCGCATTGTGTTATAGCAAAGATGGGAATCGCTGTGCCAAACTGGGCGATAGTCTTTCCAGTGATGCAGCCGCGTATCCATTTTGATGTGCAGCCTGTTGTCATATCCACAAGATCAAGGAATTCCTTTGCCTCATCCTCTGGCATGCCTGTTGTATGAACACCAAAAGCGATTATTTGCACTTTATGTTTTTTCTCAAGCTCCCTCATCTTGCGGGCATCTTTTGGATTTGTAACAGAGACCCCGATCTTCTTATGACCCATTTCAATTGCTTTCCTGACACCTGCGACCTGGTCAAGAGCAGCCGTTTTTGGATCAAGTACTGTGCCACCAACTTCCTGTATCCGTTCAATAAGCCCCGGGATTGGCGTTGTCTCGACCAATCCTGAGATGCGTGAGCCCATTCCCTGCGCCAGTTTAGGATTGCTCGTTATCACAGTCCCTGCCCCGTCGCACGCCGTGACAGTTGTGTCAAGGAGACCGCGGCGCAGTCCTGTCATGAAGGTCTCACTTGCCCCAAAACCCACGAAAATTTCCATCTCTATTGCCCTGTCCTTCGTAAATAGCCCGAAATCCTTTATCCTGAATTCGATATTTTCCTTTGCGGTCCTTGAGGTGAATTTCTTTATACCGCGCACCTTGTCGAATATAGGACAATATTCCGTCTCTGGTTCACCTGTCTCAACAACTTTGCCGTTCTCAACTACTACACGGGTTTTCCCGAGTGCTTCCATAACGTGTCTGTCTTTTGCCATGAACATTAATATGGGTTTTGAGGTATTAATCATTAAGATATTGACAAAATTTGACAAGTTGCGGCAAAATTTGCCACATTTCTTGAACGTATAGGAAATTATAATTGCATCTCGATATCAAGACAAATAATTTTATATTATTAACTCAATTATTTTGACAGGATTTACAGGATAAACAAGATATGTAATTGGCCGTATCCTGTCGATCCTGTTCGTATATACTAGATCCTTGCGTGAACAATAAAGCATTCTTGCACCTACATAAAAGTAGGTCGAGAGGGTAACGAAAATTCTGTTTGGGATCCGTTCCCGTGGATTAACCTGTTGCCCTCTCATCCTTTGAATACACGAATAAGTACGTTTTGGACATATATAA
>JAPZAP010000127.1 GCA_027460585.1 Candidatus Methanoperedens sp.
CTTTTAAAGAGCTGTCTTGCAAGAACAACACGCTGTTTTTCTCCCCCTGAGAGTTCTCTTGCGATATGCATCATCCTGTTGGAAAGATTAACCTGATCCAGAAGATCTGCTGCTTTATGAATAGCATTAGGTCCCATTTCATCTATTTCCTGCAGGGCGTTCATTACGTTCACGATGACCCTCTCATCGCCGTAGAGAGCAAATGTTCTCTGGAGCATTATGGCGATCCTCCTTGTTATGTCCCTTCTGAGCGGGTCATGAAGCGGCAATGTTACAAAATCAACGTCGAGTTTTGTAAATGTACCCTGGCATCTGGGGCATGCAGTTCCTATTTTGCTTGGTTTTTCGATAAATCCGCATTTACTGCATTGGGCCAGGTGATATATCACGTTCCCGGAGATATCACTGAATTCTTCCACACCTCGCAGGACATGCAAAAGAATAGATTTTCCTGCACTGCTTTTTCCAAGGATACCAAGGATCTCTCCTTCTTTGATTTCAAGGTTTATATCTTTAAGAACATCGACGCCATCAAAGCCGACACGAAGATTTTTGATTTCAATAAATAGGGTCATGAATCGTTCTCCCATGTTAATTACTTAATTTAATTATCCGCTTCTCTATAAGGATTTGCATTTCTTCAGATAAGCAAAGATTCAGAATAGTTCTGACTGTACATAAATATAACGATAATACATTACATTATTAATCATATAAAAGTGTATTATTAATAGTATAAAAGCCGGTTTTTTATTATAATTAGCATATTTTTAATATCTCAAAAGGTCTCATCCAAATTCTTTATATTACATCTGTCCATTAAAGGCGTGAGGTATAGCATTGAACATTATCGGAGGTCCTGCTTCCCAATTGCTGGCAGGAAGAGTCTGTGAATCATCGGGATCCAATCTGCTTATTAGTGAATTCAGGAAATTCCCTGATGGAGAACTTTATACAAGAATCATTGACGATATAGGAGAGGACGTCACAATAATCCAGAGCACGGTCACAGATACCGATCTTGTCGCCCTGCTCCAGTTGATCGATGCATGCAGTGAAGCATCGCAGGTCAATGTCGTGATCCCATACATGGGTTATGCCCGCCAGGATAAACGATTCAAGAGTGGGGAACCCATAACCGCCCGCGCACTTGCAAGAACGATAAAGGCCGACAATGTGTTTACCATAAACATCCATGACCAGAGCATCCTTGACTCTTTTGATGCAAAAACTGTGAACCTTGATGCCACCCCGATGATCGGCAAATACATAAAAACCATGAAATTCCACGATCCTCTTATTATTGCACCCGACGACGGCGCTATCGGTATTGCAAAAAGCGCTTCGGAAGATCTTGGTATTGACTATGATTATCTTGATAAGACAAGATTGAGCGGTGAGAGCGTATCGATCCAGCCCAAGAATCTAAAAGTGAAGGGCAGGGATGTTATCATTATTGACGATATCATCTCGACAGGCGGAACCATTGCCGAAACAATACCATTGCTCAGGAAACAGGGAGCGCATGAAGTATTTGCAGCATGCGTGCATCCGGTTCTTTCTAATAATGCGATCCTGAAATTATTCAAGGCAGGAGTGAAAGGGATAATCGCTACTGACACTATTGATAAAGGAGTAAGTGTCGTGAGTGTGGCGCCCGTAATAGCAATGGCGATTAATGAGATTTGAGTCTAAATCCTGCCTTTGCACCTCGGTGGCTATATCACGATTTTTTTAGACAGGATTTACAGGATTTGCCACCAAAATCGTATCCTGTTGATCCTGTAAATCCTGTCAAAAGCCACGATTTGTTGGACACAACCTAACTTTACACAGGCTGGAAGGAAAAAGGATGGCAGGTTATTTTTTAAGCCTTAAATGAGCACTTCTAACCACTTTTTAACTGAATCTCCTTTAACAGTATCTCCGCCTTCTCCATCGCAGGCACATACCCGCACCCTGCTCTCTCCTTTGCGATCTCACCGTGCTCTCTCGCCTTCGGAAGATCTCCAGCATCCAGATAGAACTCTGCCAGGAAGTTGTGAATGTCCGCCTGATTCAGCCTATATTCACATCTGTCAGCGATCAATAGGGCTTCTTCCGTTGATTTCAATGCCGCTACTTTGTGGCTTTGTTTGAACCGCAGTTTTGAAAGTTCTAAAAGAATGTTAGGTTCAAATTCTACAAGATTGATTTTCCTATCTCTGAATAATGCCTCTATTAAATGAGTATCCGCTTCGGGAAGATTTCCATTCAACAGATGGGCTGCACCCAGAATCCATTCTGCAAAAATAATGTCTTTTTCATGTTTTTCATCTTCAGCCAGTCCACGCGTTTTAATGGCATGATCGAGGGCTTCTTTGGCGTTGAACTGGAGGAGTTCACGGAGTGAGCCAAATGCCCAGACTACAAATATATATTGAGCATTATTCATTTTTCTGGACAACTCAAGAGCAATCATAAGTTCCTTTTCTGATTCCTCAAATTGCCCCCTATACATAAGCACTCTCCCCAGTTCCTCATGACCAACAGCTTCCCAAAATTCCGTCTTAATTCCACGGCATATTTCAATTGAACGTCTGATATTGGATTCAGCAGCATCAAGTTCGCCGAATTGGATTTGAACATTAGCAAGGTTGGTCAGACCGTTGGCTAAATTCGTTCTGTTATCTGCTTTCTCCTGCAATATATTTTCCATCTCAAATAAAGGCATTGCCCGTCTAGGCTGCCCTGATGCAGAGTAAGAAATCGCAATCGAACTTAGCGCCCATGCCTGAGAAGATTCATTTCTCAATCTCGGTAATTTATCTTCACCATTGGGAAAGAGAGCATGGAGGAGTTCGATTTGTGTTTGATTTGCTCCAAATCTATAACACAATTTCTTCCAAAGTCTATCATAATATAAAATCATTGCCTCATCATACCTCCCAGCCCTTACTGTATGAAGATATAACTCAATAACAGGTGCTAAATCATTCACAGACTCGATTTTTTCTGAATCTGGAATTACAGCAAAATAATCTATGAGTTCAGCATGAACCCATTCCTTATGCTTTAACCTATCATAACAATATTTCTTCACAATTGGATGCAAATCAAATTTATTGCTTTTTTTATCTCTGAGAAGCATTCCTCTGTCCACTAGTTCAGTCAAAATTTTGTTTAGTTTTCCCTCACCGCCAAACTCATTAAAAATTACAGTCGCATCCCAATCTATAGGATTTCTGAACGCTGAAAGTTTGCTTATGAACTCTTGTTTTTTCTTATCGAGCGAATTATAAGCAAATTCCAATATGTTGTGACCTTCTTTGCCTTTCAACTCTGATATTAGATCGTATTTCATCCACTCTTGTATATCTCCTGGATTTTTGGGGTCGCACACAATCATACCTGAAAGTAATCTGAGATAAAGCGGATGATAACCAACACTTTCACAGGCTGTTTCTATTTCAGCTCTTGTTCCTCCTTTAATGCCCTGCCGGTGGAAAAATTCAACCGCATCTTCTTTATCCATCTTTTCTAAATCTTTCCGCAGACAGCCTTCTAAATCATCAAGTTCTTTTGGGTATAAACGACTGGTCAACAATGTTTTTGTCTTCGTATCGCCACTCGTCAGCCACTGGAGAAACATACCGCAATTTGGCTCGATGCAGGAACGAAAATCCCCTTTTGCATCCTCTTTAATTTCATCGCCCTGATAAGGAGAACCCAAATTGTAGTAATTGCGCAAAACCCTTTCAGCTCCGTCAAGGATCAGTAGATAGCGATTCTTGGACAGGATTTCATTAAGAAACTCCATCTTGTCCCTTGTTGATGCAAGATTATTCAAATCAACTTCATCATCGCTGAAGTATTCGATAGCTTTCCTGAGGAATCTATCAAAACTTGCCTCGCTATCATAGAATGACCACCATAAAATCTTCCTTGGCTGTTCATCACTTCCTTTAATATCTTCTGTGAGCCAGTACCATGCCATAGCTGTTTTTCCCATGCCCCCCATAGCAATAAGGGCCAACACTGGATGAGAATCTTTTCTCAGCCAATTTGTTAACAATTCTCTCTCTTGCTTTCTGCCTGTAAAGTTCTCATGCATTGGGTAGGGAGGATAATATCCGGGTGGAATGGGAAATTCTTGTATGTCCAGCTTTAGTTTATCATAAAATGCGTCAGGGGTGGTATAAAATGAGCATGTATGTTTTTTAAGCAAATTACGAAATCCAGCAATAGACTCTTGATTTTCATCCCTTAAATCAGAAGGCCATGGATGTTTATCATCCATCAGATAAATTCGAACCGGAATCTTTTTTTTCAGCGCGTGTTCATACTCCAATTGTGTTATTGAAATAGTCTGCCCATCAGGAATATTCCCATATCTGTATGCAACAATAAGAACCAGAGAATCACATTCTTCCACTTTCTCAGGGCAAAATTCCGTAGGCTCATGCGTGTGGCTTTGAAAATTTTCCATTCCAATAAATTCATTTTTACTTTCTTCAATAGCCTTCTTCGCTTTAATCCGATAGTCCTTTAAATCCAGAAAGGTCGAACTAACAAATATCTTCATACTTAACCGAATCCTTAAACTTACATCTGATATGGATATTGCTGCTCATAAATCCTGACCCTCTTTTCGCTCTTCCATATAACTTCATCCCATGTTCGGATAATACTCCTCCATAGCCCGTTTTGATGCATACCATATTTTTTTTCCATCACAGATGAAGTGCAATGAAAAATATTTATGTTCGAGAGGACTCAGCAAAATATCGGATCATATTTTGAAAAGCCATATAAATTCTTGAATCCAATTAGGAAGTATCATATGAAAATTGATTCGATACACAAGGACCTCCACGAAGTTCGTCCTGAATACATGAAAAAATTGAAAAAAATTGATAAGGAGGGCAAATTCAATTCATTCAAAAGTATTGAGGAATTGAAAAATGCCATTGAAGTTTCCGATTGAAATCAATAAGTTACTCCAGTTTTTTCGAGATTTTTTCCTTTAAAATACTGCTGACTTCCTCGCCGCTGACCTTGCCCCTGAAATCCTTCATTACGATGCCCATCAGCGGTCCTACTGAATTTATGCCTTTTGCCTTTATGAAATCCATCTTTTCTTCAATAAGCTTTTCAATGGCGGTTTCCAATTCTCCTTTTTCCACGCCACCAACGCCAAGTGATTGTAATGCCGATTCAATTGCAAGTTCAGGCTTTAATGCAATTGTTTTAAGGACATTCCCAATTGCTTCATTGGGAATCTTTCCATCGGCCTGAAGCCTGAAAAGCTGCATAAGATGATCTTCCGTTATGTTTTTAACATCAATACCTTCTTTTTCAAGTTCATAGAGGATGGTCTCAAGCACCCTAACGACTGAATTCGGATTGGCTTGCGGTATCTTGCTCATTATTTTATCAAAAACAATGAAGTTGCCAGAGCGTGCGATCTGATTGGCGAGTTCCTCATTAAGATTGAATTGTTTCATGTACCTCGCCTTTCGCTCGCCTATCAATTCAGGAAGCCTGATATTTTGAATTCTTTCCTCAGTGATCACAACCGGCGGAACATCAGTCTCAGGATACATGCGCGCTGCTCCCGGAAGCGGTCTCATATAAGAAGAATTCCCGTCAGGCAACGCGCGCCTTGTTTCTTCGGGAATGAATTTAAGAGCTTCACTTGCCCTTATTATTACGGCTTCCATTGCCCCCTGCGCCTTTTCCTTTGAATCTGCGACCATGACGACACAATCCATTTCTTTTGCGCCCACGGCATTCCTTAGAGCTTCCACTTCCTCATTTGTAATACCGTAATTCGGCAATTCGTCCGTATGGAA
>JAPZAP010000128.1 GCA_027460585.1 Candidatus Methanoperedens sp.
GAGAGTGTAAAATCTTTTGGTGTTACAATATTATAAATCGTAAATACGCTATCATAAATCTGCGTTCATCAGCGTTCATCTGCGGTTTTTTATTTTCAAATATTTTATGATAGCCCCAACACCAAACTTTTTGACAGCCTCTCAAAAATCGGTTGATGAAAAAAGGAACTATCACCCAAGGAAATATCCAGTGCCTTGACATGGCTTACACCTATTCATGTGCAAACGGTCTTCCCATCCCGTCCCATCACAAGCACGGCAAATAGGGCGTTTACCTCCAGTTTTCGAGCCACCTCGCCGACTTTTTGTGTTGTTTTGGGTGTTTCTGTTATTTATTATGATGTTGGTTGTCATTTAATCACCTAATGAATTAGTTGTTGGTAGTTAATATAAAACTAACGACTATTATTTTCTAAATTCCAGCAACCGAGTTTTGACAGGCTTCTTAAACAACCGAAGACTTGACAGAACCATTTTCAGTGAGTGTAAAATCTTTTGGTGTTACAATATTATAAATCGTAAATACGCTATCATAAATCTGCGTTCATCAGCGTTCATCTGCGGTTTTTATTTTCAAATATTTTATGATAGCCCCTAACACCAAACTTTTTGACAGACTACATTTTCAGAAAAGGTTAATACCCACGATTGTATAATAATATTTTATCATGCTAACAATAACTGAGGGAGAAACGGCAGTACGCCTTGCAAGAACAGCCATAAAAGAATGCCTTGGGAATGGACGACAGATCAAACCGGAAAATCTTCCGGATGTTTTTAAAGAAAAGCGTGGCGTTTTTGTAACATTGAATAAGAAAAAAGAAATGAAAGAGCTTCGGGGCTGCATCGGAAGACCGTATCCGGTTCTCCGTCTCGGGGAAGCGATCATACTATCGGCGATAAATGCGGCACGCGAAGACCCGCGATTCTACCCGGTCGAGCTTGATGAAGTTGGCGATCTTTTTATAGAGGTGACAATTCTTACCGTCCCGGAACGCATTAAAGCAAAACCCAGGGACATACCTGAAAAGATCGTGATCGGACGGGATGGTCTGATTGTTTCAATGAAAAAAAGTTCAGGACTCCTGCTTCCCCAGGTCGCAGTTGAACATGGTTTTGACAGCACTGAATTCCTGTGCCAGACCTGCATGAAGGCGGGACTCATGCCAGATGCCTGGATTGAAGGGGCAGAGGTATATTCTTTTGAAGGGCAGATATTCGAGGAAATAGAACCTGGCGGCAAGATAAAGGAAAAGGATATTAGGGCTTGCGAAGATTAGTATTAGGGAGAATTAATAATGACTGAATTGAGAATATCCGAGAATTCTTCAAGTGAAGAGATACTTCCGTTTGCAAAAATGGTACATGAACTATTTTCTTTGCCAGTAACAATGCGCAGCAAGAACAAAAAAGGGGTCAGGCTTGAAAAGGGAAATGTAGTTGATAATAATTATACCGGACCCGTGCTTGAAGAGGCTCTACAGAAAAATTGCGTCATCCACATGATACCCACAAAAGGTGCTTATAAAGGGATACCTGTGGTCGTTTGTCCTGTTCAGGACTATAACGGAAATCCTATTGCAGCTATCGGTATTGTGGATGTTGTTTGTACAATAGATCTTGCTTCTGTATTCGGGAGTTACCCGCAGATAGTCCGGCAGGTAGAGGAAAGTAAAACTGCTAAATTTTGATACCAAAAGGTTAAATGTTATAACATTCAAGTAAGCAGTCCACCAGAGGTGAATTATGGCAAGATTTCCAGAAGCGGAACAAGTACTTCTTCATATGAAAATTTGCATGAAATGCA
>JAPZAP010000129.1 GCA_027460585.1 Candidatus Methanoperedens sp.
AAGATTATATTCAAATTATGATGTATCATTGGCAATTCTCAACCTACATCTATTGATTATGAAAGAGAAAGGAGTAAAGAAAATTAATTCATGCGGAGATGGAACAGGATATTCGTTATCCATAAAAAAGCATTACGCTTCAGAAACACAAATAAGAAAAGATAAGGCAAAAGAGTATTCAGGAACTAAGGCTTTCGTATATTCTTTTAAATTGATGGATCTTGATTCCAAAATGTATGTGGCGTTTGGAATGAGCTTGAAAAGTGAGAAGGAAACTTTTGATAAAGCGATGGAAATGCTAAAACATATTGATATAGAAATCGAGAGTGTTAGGCTTGATAAATATTATAGCTCATCGTCTTATGTTGATAGATTCGGGAAGGCAAAGGTCTATGTCATTCCGAAAAAAAATGCAACATTGAATGGTTCAATGGAAATGGAAAGATACAATGGAAGATTTTGTGAATGATACAATGACATATCTTCGACAATATTATTTGCAAAACAATTCTGAATCTGGATTTTCGGCTGACAAAAGGTGGTTTGGATGGAAACTGGGACAAAAAAGAGATGATCGTATTGATACAGCGTTAACATGTACGGGTGTCTGGCATAATTTGATGAACCTGTACCCCGGTTAATTTTGTCCCACAGCCCATTTTTGACTGAAAACCTCGGCGCGCATCGAATCGATGAATCCCGCGTCACAGACGTAACCCAGGGGCGGCTATGAGGACATGGGGATGGCGCCGCTTGTTTCTGAATCAAAAGGTGTGAGCAATACCCCATTGCTTTAAAGCCTAAACATGTTTCAAATAAACATACAAAACTATAATAGATTTGAATCCAACTATTATGAATATGAAGGAAAGAATTGTAGTAAATCCTAAAATAATGGTTGGAAAACCTATTATTAGAGGTACCAGGATTCCTGTAGATGCCATACTTAATAGACTGGCGGATGGGATGAGCATAAGCGATATCCTGGAAGAATATCCGAATATTACAGAAGAAGATGTCAGAGCAGCACTGATTTATGTTTCACATGTCATAGCCGGAGAACAAATTATACCGATGGTGGAAGCGGCTTGAAAGTTAAATTTCTGGTAGATGAATGCACAGGCAAGAGACTTTCAAATCTATTGAATGTTGCAGGATATGATACTATCTTTGTTGGTGATTGGAAACCATCTGCATCTGATGATGAAGTTCTGGACAAAGCAAACAAAGAAGGAAGAGTTTTAATAACCGACGATAAGGATTTTGGTGAACTTGTTTTCAGATTGGAAAAACCAACAAGCGGCGTAATATTGATCCGGACTTCCACCACAAATAGTGCCATAAAGATGCATTTGCTTGAAAATTTGTTGAAATCGACCGAAGTCTATAAAAAATTTATTGTTTTGAAAGATAAGGTTTTTAAGATAAGAGACACCTGAAAGTACATGCCTTTCCCGGAAATCTATGGATTCAAATTGCTAAGGCTCTTTTTTTGCAGAAACTTCGGCGCGCTCCGACTCGATTGATTCCCGGCGAGAACAATGCATCGGACGTAACCCAGGGCCGCTATGAGGGGCATGGAGAGCGCGCCTCCTTGGTTTAGTGAATACCTGTTTTATCCTGACGATTATATTAGATAAAGAGACAGAGGTAAAAAAGATAAGTTATATAGAAAACAAGCAGTATAGAATAAAGATTGAAATATGAACATCCGTTATTATGAAGATCCAGAAACCGGCCAGCCCCATATATACAACCATCATATATCTAAGAAAGAAGTGATGGCCGTTTTAATAAAGCCAGGAGAAGATCGATCCGGGAAAGAAGGTTCCAGGGTCGCCATTGGGCAAACGGACACAGGGCGTTACCTGAAAGTGATCTACGTTTTTGACCTTGAACCAAAAAGTATTTTTGTCATAACGGCTTTTGATTTAGTAGGTAAACCATTAATGGCACATAAGCGCAGGATGAAAAAATGAAAAGCAGATATCCAAAAGGCTGGGATGAGAAGAGAGTACGGCTGGTTCTTTCTCATTATGAAGACCAAACTGAAGAAGAAGCAGCCGCAGAAGACGATGCTGCTTTTAAGGATAGAACTCAAACAGCAATGGAAGTTCCAATTCAGCTTGTTTCAACGGTGAGGGAACTTATCGCAAAACATCAATCAACCAAACAGATAGAGACAGCTGCAGATCATGTATGTTAAGAATGGATTTGATGATCGGGAGTAATATTCTTTCTAAATGGCAGATTGAGTTAAGAAGGGTTGAACTATCTAAAAGAGTAAAAGAAGCATTGAAGGCTTACAAAGATGGAAATGTAAAGAGCGGGAATCTTGAAGAACTTTGGAAAGACCAGAACGCGTCATTCTAATGGAAGCATCGGTGCGCATCGAATCGATTGATTTCCGGCGCGTAACAGCGGAAGTAACCCAATGGCGGCTATGGGGGATTGAGATGCGCCGCCCTTAGAATTCCACGAATGCTGCTTCGGGAACATGTCTGCGCGCCCGAAAAATATATTAAAATGTTAATAAATGTTCCGCGCTTTTCACTGCAAAGTTCGCAAAGAACGCAAAGCATGGACGCTTATTACGATATGTATTTGCGCCGGAATGTCGGTTTAAATCTGCGTGCATCTGCGTTTATCTGCGGTTTCAAGTTGCCAAGACTCTTTTTTTCGCTGAGACCTCGGCGCCCATCGGCTCGCTTGATTCCCGGCGCGTAACAGCAGACATAACCACAGGGCGGCTATGAGGACACGGGGAGCGCACCGCCTGGGGATTTTCATGAAGGATATGGTTCGAATCCGGTCGAAATAAAATCTTGCTCAGGCTTTGGTTCGATTCAAACTAACTAACCTCTATCCCCAATTTAAAAGCCCGCTACGATACAATTAATAGATAACACGACTAATTATCAAGGGGGCTATGATATATGAAAGACGAGATTGACTCTTTACCGCAAGAACCCGATGCCTGCGAGATAAAAACTCCGAAAGACCACAGAATAATGTTCAAAGCACTTGAGAATCCGATGAGGAGAAAGATAGTGAAATCCATCGGAGTTTTCGGGAAAACCCGGAAGGAGATCCTAAAGGACCTAGGCATCTCCGAATCACAGTTGAAATTCCAGCTTGACTTTCTCGTAAAGGAATGCTATGCAGAATTAGATGGGGAGAAGTGCAGGCTCAATGCAAAGGGATTGCAGGAGTTGCTTGCGAATATTAAATAATCTTTGCGAAAACAAATATTTATATTCATTCGATCATAAGTGAAACCTATGGCAGAGCTTGGAAAAATAGAAAAACCACAAGTATCGACCTTTACATCAAAGCGCAAACTCTACGTAGTTCCCACTCTTCCTTTTGAAGAAATGGCTTCACAGTATAATATTGATGCCGCAAAAGTGGAGAGGTTCTGGGGAGAAGTCAGGGAAAAGATCAATTATTTCATATCTATATATGGAAAAATCAGTACTGTTTATATGGAAGGAATATTTGATACTGAAAAAGTAAATCTTGAATATTTCGAAAAATATGGCAAAGATAGTAATCACTACAAATTCATAAAAAGCCTTGTGGATAACGAAGCCACCATAAAAGAAATCGATAGGAAAGAACAACTTGAAGAAGGAAAAATCCTTTTTGATGAATATTCCATGAGTTTTCTCCCGGCGATAGAAAGGCTTCACCGAAGCTTCTATGGGAAAGACATTGATTTTGAAGGATGGAGAAATCATCTTATCAAAAATATCCAGGAAAAGCAAGAAGAAATGGGTAAAGATGTTACCCGGATTATAGGTGAAATGCCCATGGATTCAAATGGGATACTTATAATCACAGACGGAAGGCCGATAGATTTCCCCGAAGGAATTGAAATATTCCAGATCAGGCCGCCTGCGTTTGATGAGTTAGAAAGGAATCTCCGGGATAAGGTAAAATGAAAGAAGCTTAAGATTTAAAATCATATTTATCAAGCTATAAACGCCAGCTACTAACCAAAAACCAATACCATATTTAAATATATCTTTCATTTTATTATCCCCTGTTAAAGTTATATGATTATCTTATATTACATCGAACCCGTCTATGAATAACGAATTGTGAAGATACATATCATAATTATTAATAATATTATGGAGTTATTAAACGTTTGCGTTCTGCGGCTTTGCACCTAAACTCTATTCTGCACCTTAAAGTGACGAAAAATCGGGACATTAGGTGCAAGCTCACCATCTCCGCAAAGTATATATTTACATCTGGTGTAAAGCAAATATTTACATTTCGTGTAAAGTACATAAGTACAATACATAAAATATAAACTCACAAAAACAAATTAATGATTATTATGACTGAAATAAAAATAAAGATAGAAGGAATGATGTGCGGGCATTGCCAGGCATCAGTTACAAAAGCGATCGCATCAGTGAAAGGTGTATCAGCAACCACCGTGAACCTTGCGGGTAAAGAGGCAACTGTAACCTATGACCCTAAAATAACAAATGTGGATGCAATAAAGGCAGCAATTGTTGAAGCCGGATATAAAGCATAGGCAGATCATGGGCTAACGGCCAGGAAATAAAAGGTAAAGCCAGGCCAGAATAAAAAGAGCAATACGGGAAGTAACATGGTTATGAAAGAAACAATCAGCGTTTGTGGGATGACATGCATGCATTGTCATAAGAGGGTGACGGATGCCATTTCTAAAGTAAAGGGCGTCAAATCTGTGGATGTCAGCCTTGAAAATAACAGCGCAACTGTAGAATTCGATGAAGGTGCTACAAATCTTGACACAATAAAAAAGGCTGTCATCGATGCCGGATATGAAGTTGGTGAAAAGACAATCCCGAAACCAGAGTCAAAAGTTGCGCCAAGTGACCAGATTTGCCCCGTGGTTATTGAAGATAAAAAAGATACAGTTCAAAAACCTGCCGCAAAGCCCAAATCAGGTTCTTCCGCCACCATCTCACTTAAAATATCAGGCATGACATGCGCCGCTTGCGCCGCCAATATCGAAAAAGTTACAAGAAAGCTTGAAGGAGTCGTCTCATCCACAGTCAATGTTTCTATTGAAAAAGCATCCATAACATACGATCCCTTACTTGTAAACCAGAAACAAATTGAAGATTCCATAAAATCGATCGGGTACGGTGTTGTTAAGGATAAAATAACATTCGATATCGGGGGCATGACATGCGCTGCATGCGCCCAGAATATTGAAAAAGTTTTGAAAAAACTCAATGGCGTTGAATCCGTGGCTGTCAATTTCTCCCTTGCAAAAGCCCATGTTGAATATGACCCGGCGCTTGTGTCTGTTGCGGACATGAAATCAGCCATCGAGGGCATAGGATACACAGCAGCCAGCAAAATCGATAAGAAAGAATCGCAGGACAGGGAACAAAGAGCAAGGGAAGATGAGATCAAAAAACAGCGTAACAACCTGATAATCGCAGTTGCACTTGGAATTCCCATCTCCTTAGGGGATATGAGCAATGCATTTCCAAACTTACTCGGATTCGTTCCTTCTTTCCTGGCCAATGACAAAGTGCTTTTCATCCTGACCACTATCGTAATGCTCTTCCCTGGAAGGCAGTTCTTTGCCGGAACCTACAAAGGATTAAAACACGGAGTCACCGACATGAACCTGCTCATCGCGACAGGAACAGGTTCAGCATATGCAGTAAGCGTCGCTGCGACATTCCTAACATTGGGGCCTGGTTATGAAATGACATACTATGACACTGCGGCGCTGCTTATCACTTTTATCGTACTTGGCAGGTATCTTGAAGCCACGACCAAAGGCAAAACCTCGGAAGCCATAAGAAAACTCATCGGACTTGCTGCAAAGACCGCCCGCATTATCGTGGACGGCGTGGAAAAAGATGTGCCGGTCGAAGACGTAAAAGTGGGCGATATCGTTGTGATGCGCCCTGGTGAGAAACTGCCCGTTGACGGCGTCGTTACTGAAGGTATGTCTGCTGTTGATGAAGCTATGATCACAGGGGAAAGCATTCCTGTTGAGAAAAATCCCGGAGATACCGTAATAGGTTCTACAATCAATAAATCGGGCTCATTCAGGTTCAGGGCAACAAAAGTGGGTTCTGATACCGCCCTTGCCCAGATAATCGAACTTGTGGAAAACGCCCAGACATCCAAGGCGCCAATACAGAAGATAGCCGATGTGGTGGCAGGACATTTCATTCTTGCAGTGCATGTGATAGCGCTTCTTGCATTTTTCTTCTGGTTCTTTATAGGCTTTGAGGCTTTCGGTGTCGCAGGATCTGCGGCATTTGCAGGAGTCAGTCCGTTCCTGTTCTCCCTGCTGATCTCAATAACAGTACTTGTCATCTCATGCCCCTGCGCAGTCGGCCTTGCAACACCTGCCGCCACCATGGTGGGTACAGGCAAAGGCGCAGAGAATGGTATCCTGATAAAGGGCGGTGAGCCCCTTGAGATGGCGCATAAACTGAACACGATCGTGTTTGATAAAACTGGTACACTGACACGGGGCGAACCTGTGCTCACAGATGTCATCCGGGCAGCGAAACACTCTGAAGAAGAGGTTTTGCGCATGGCTGCAATAGCTGAAAAAGGCTCTGAACACCCGCTTGGAGAAGCCATCGTAAAAGGCGCCGCAGCACGCAACATCAATGTGCCGGATGCCGACTTCTTTAAAGCAATAGCAGGTCGCGGAGTTGAAGCAGGATTCGGCGGCAAGCGGATACTGCTGGGCACACGTAAACTCATGACTGATAACGGGATAGATGTGACCCACCTGAATGCTTCGATGGAAAAATTGGAAAACGATGGCAAGACAGCTATGCTAATTGGAGTGGATAAGGAAGCCATAGGAATTGTGGCAGTCGCCGATACCCTCAAAGAAAATTCCAAGGAAGCCGTTGGCAGGCTGCACAAGATGGGTATTGAAGTTGTTATGATCACAGGCGACAATGCACGAACAGCCTCCGCAATAGCAAAACAGGTTGGTATCGACCGTGTGCTTGCAGAAGTGCTGCCGCAGGATAAGGCAAATGAGATAAAGAAACTGCAGGCTGAAGGCAAGATCGTGGCAATGGTTGGTGACGGCATCAACGATGCGCCTGCACTGACACAATCCGATGTTGGAATTGCCATGGGAGCAGGAACCGATGTAGCTATGGAATCAGCAGGAATTGTCCTTATAAAGAACGATCTTCTTGATGTGGTTGCATCCATCCGCCTGAGTAAGATGACTATGGGCAAGATCAAACAGAACCTGTTCTGGGCATTCGGATACAACACTATCGGTATACCCCTTGCAGCGGGAATATTGTATCCTTTTTACCATGAGATCATAATAACACCTGCACTTGCAGCGGCATTCATGGCAATGAGCTCTGTTTCTGTAACGACTAATTCACTACTCATGAAAAGGAGCAGGATAAAATGAAAGGCAAAACCGGCATGTACAGCATTATAGCAAGCATTGTATCATCAATTATTTTAGTTGTAGTATTCCTCGCACTGGCGCTGTTGAAAAACAGCGGCAGGGCAATCCCATTGTACACTAATGTGGATATTATGGCTGGGATGATATTCGTGTTCATCCTGAGCATGATCGTATCGGCATCTATCTGGCCTGGTATTATAGAAAAACGCATGAAATGAAGAAAAATGATTCCAATATGTCAAAATTAAAAAAGAAATCAAAAGCAAAAGGCGATATCGGCGCAGGTAATCCGGGAACCACACAAGTGGCAGATGTAACAAAGAAATTTAAGGCAAAAGGAATGACCTGCAAAAATTGCGAGAAGATTATTGAAAAGCAGGTTAATTCGATTGCAGGCGTAAAAAGGATCGATGTTGATTACGCAACAGAAGAAGTAAAGATAACATACGACCCCAATAAAACAAATTTTGACAGTATAAAAAAAGCGATTGACTCGCGAGGTTACATTTGTGAAGAATATCCGGGAACTAAAAACATGCCGACGTCAGGCTGGATACTGAGCGTTATCGGAATCGTCGTAATCGCATATTTTGCTTTTCAATCCCTTGAAACAATAGAATTGCCACAGATAACCCAGAATATGAGCTATGGCTTGCTTTTCATAGTCGGATTACTAACCGGTCTTCATTGTGTAAGTATGTGTGGCGGATTTGTCGTATCCTATTCCACAAAAGGTATAAATGAAGGAAAAAAACCACACGAATTACACCTCGCTTATGGTCTTGGCAAGACATTATCATACACCATTATCGGCGCCATCTTCGGTCTTCTGGGAAGTATAATCGCCTTTACTCCATTGATGCGAGGCATTGCAGGGATCCTTGCAGGACTGTTCCTGCTGCTGTTCGGCCTGAAAATGCTCAATATTTTCCCGGTCTTAAGAAAGATCCAGTTCAAGACCCCGCAATTCATCTCGAAATTCACTTACAGGCAAAATAAAAGCAATTCCGATCCTATGACTATCGGCCTGCTTAATGGCCTCATGATAGCCTGCGGCCCATTGCAGGCAATATACATCATGGCGGCAGGCACAGGAAGCATGATCGAAGGGGCAAAGCTTCTATTCGTATTCGCATTAGGTACACTACCAGTAATGCTGTCTTTTGGCTATATAACAAGCTTTATCGGATCAAAGGCAACCCATAAAATACTAAAATTTTCAGGGGCAGTAGTGATCATACTTGGAATATTTATGATAAACAACGGTCTGGCATTGACAGGCGCAGGTTTTGATATCGGGACAACGGCAAACAATGCAAAAACAACGATAGACCCAGCCCCATCATCACAAACCTTAGATGTGAATAATGGATCTCAGGAAATAAGGATGGAAGTCAATCGTTACGGCTTTGTTCCAAGTACTTTCACATTGAAAAAAGGAGTGCCGGTAAAATGGATAATAAATGGGAAAGAATTGACTGGCTGTAACAGTGCGATCCAGGTGCCAGCTTATGGCCTGGCATTTGACGTCAAAAAAGGCGAACAGACCATCGAATTCACACCAACGGAAGCAGGCACGATAAGATGGAGCTGCTGGATGGGTATGATCCAGGGTAGATTCATTGTGGAATGATCTTTGTTTTTATATCATATCCTGGAAAATCCTTTCTGTCGCATGACCGTATTTTACATCTCCAGCCACCCTTTCCACAATCCCCGCGCCCCTTTCTTTGGGCTGCTTCCAGCGCCGGCATAAACGGATGGAGGCGCGGGCTGGGATAGATGAAGGAATGTGCCGCTTTTAAAGTATTAATTACGATAAGTTTAATTATCATAAATCTTAAAGATATATTCAATGCAAAGCGAAGATACAATATCAGAAATAAGCGCTGACCTCAGCCATGTAATAGGATTATCTCAAGACAAAGTCATCCATCTTGGTTTAATATCCTTTATGGAAAAAGAAATAAGGTTGGCAGAGGATGACATAGATGATTTTTTGGAAAGGTATAATGTCCCATCAAAAGAGGATTTATATGAAGCGATAAAATCCAGAAAGATACCCAGCCATCCTGCATGGGAGGATTATATCACCTGGAAAAATAAGGAAAAATATATCACAGACCTGAAAATGCGCCTTGGTAAGGTGCTGTGAATGCTGTTAACATGTAAAAACCTTGAGAAGATTGCCCGGTCAGACTTCCCAGAAATCGTAAAAGATACTGCGCTCATTGGTGGTAGGTCTTCAAAGGCCAAATAAGTTGAGAGTATTGTGAACTGAATATTTTTTTGACGATGAAAAAGAAAGAGTGTCTTAATTAATTATTTAAACATTAGAGATGTTTAAAACCTCTCGTAAATCTTGAAATCGTGATCTTATGGAAATCTTCTCAATGATCCTTATTGTTATCGGTCTTATACTGTTTGAGACGATAAGCAGCATTGACAACGCTGTAATTAATGCAGAAGTCCTTTCAACGATGTCGCAGCGTGCAAGAAAATGGTTCCTGTTATATGGATTGCTTTTTGCTGTTTTTGTGGTAAGAGGGATGCTGCCCTGGCTTATTGTATGGGCAACAAATCCGACCCTTGGACCTGTTGGTGCATTTACGGCAACATTTAGCGAGAATCCTGAAATAAAAAAGGTGATCGAAGACTCATCACCATTCTTGCTCGTGGGGGGAGGCGTTTTCCTCATATTCCTGTTTTTCCATTGGCTTTTTATAGAAGCAAAAAATTACGGTCTTCGCGGCGAGCGATTCTTCCATAAACATGGAGTATGGTTCTTTGCGATCGTTTCCATTATTCTTACGATCATTGTCTGGCTCGCGATAAAAAAGAATCCCTTTATGGCTTTAGGAGCAGTTGTCGGGTCAACGGCGTTTTTTATAACCCACGGGTTTAAACAGAATGCAGAGCAGCATGAACAGGATTTAATCGGCGGGGGGAACATGAGCGACTGGAGCAAGGTCCTGTACCTTGAAGTGATAGATGCTACATTCTCGATCGACGGCGTTGTTGGCGCTTTTGCATTCACGCTTTCGGTTCCGCTTATCCTCATCGGTAACGGGATAGGAGCTTTTGTTGTCCGTGAGCTGACTGTAAGGAATATTGAAAATGTAAAACGTTACATCTATCTAAAAAATGGTGCGATGTATTCGATATTTTTCCTAGGGATAATAATGATTCTTGACAGCTTTGGATATGAGATAAAACAATGGGTCTCGCCAGTTATAACGATATTCGTGGTAGGTTATTTCTTCTATAAATCCAGAAAGTGCTTATAAATCATAATACAAATATAAGTAGATAAGATGAAAGCTATCCTTTTTGATCCTTTCTGCGGCGCTTCAGGCGATATGACCATAGGTGCGCTTATCGATCTTGGAGCAGATGCCAGGAAGATAAAGGATGCAATGGAACTTGCAGCAAGTGTTGATGTTGAGATTTCAAGAACGAACCGAAAGGGAATATCTGCATGTTGCGTCGATGTTTCAACGAAAAAAGAGGGAAGCATGACTCTTAATGGGATCGTTGATCGGATCAGTTCCATCGACCTTCCGCCTGCTGTTATTTCAGATGCAATTTCAGTCTTTAATATCCTCGCAAATGCAGAGGCAAAGATACACGGGACAACTATTGAAAAACTGCATTTTCATGAACTGGGCCAGGAAGATGCGATCGCAGATATTATTGGGGCATGTACTGCGTTCCATGACCTGGGATTGAAAGACCACAGGATATTCTGTTCGCCCATATCTGTTGGGATGGGATTTATTGAGTTCTCTCATGGAAAATTCCCGGTGCCTGCACCAGCCGCACTTGAGATATTAAAGGAATATTCTCTTCCATGGCAAATGGGACCGGTTGAAGGTGAACTGCTCACTCCCACCGGAGCTGCGCTACTTGCTTATTTTGTTAATGAGACGGGAGGGAGCCCCGCAATTAAAACAGAAGCAATAGGCTATGGCGCAGGAAGCAGGGATTTTCATGTCCCGAATGTGCTGAGAATTATTAAAGGTGAGGTGGATGACTCGCTCATTTCAGACATGATCGAAATGCTTGAGACCAATGTGGATGATGTGACAGGACAGGTGTTGAGTAACCTGATAGAAGTGTTGATGGATGCAGGAGCAAGAGATGTCTCGATTATTCCGGCAACCATGAAAAAAGGGCGAAGCGGTCATATTATCCAGGTTATCGCAAAACCACAAGACTCAAGCAGGCTTGCCAGGAAGATTATCGAGGAAACAGGGTCGCTTGGAGTCAGGATAATACCAATAAAACACAGGTTGATCGCCCGGCGCGAAATGGATAAAGTTTCAATTTCATTGAACGGCAAAGAATTTCAAATATCAGTAAAGGTAGCAAGGGATCTAAGGGGGGCTTTGCTGAATATTTCAGCAGAATTCGATGAATGTAAGAAAGTATCCCAGGAATCCGGTATTCCTGTAAGGGATGTGATCCGGGTCACTGAAGAAGAGGCGCGCAAGAACTTTTCATCGGTTAAAGCTCAAATATTTAGACGAGATGCAACCAAAAATCCGTGTGAATCGGTGTAAATCTGTGTCTGAAAAACATTCTCAAGACACGGATTACACAGATTTCACGGATTACAACATGATGAACTTTTCCGCATGGCTTTTTTAATATCCATCTTATGTGTCCATTCGTGATCATGGTACTTCTCCAATAAGCGATCTGCCATCTGGATCTCATCTTTTGTGAGCGCACCTTCTCCTGTGGTTATTCCAAGCGCCGATTCAAAGCCATGCTTTAGCGTTTTTTTCACAAATTCAATATCCATCACCCCAAGTTCTTTGAGGGTTATCATCCCTTCCCGCGCGCAATTTACCGGAGAAAGGTTTTTCGTCGGGTTCTTAAGTACCTTGTCCATTAATCCAAAATCAAAATCCAAAAGTAAGCTCCCGTTTATCAATACTGCGCCATCAATACGCCCCTGGGCATTTCCTGATATTTTCCTGCCCTTTGTATAAACAGCATTTCGCGCTGGTTCTATTTCACCCAGAGTGCCAATTTTTGAGAGCGCGATCACAACGCCGCCAAGCACTTTTTTATATGCCTCCTGGATATCGGTTGGTATTATATCTCCTTCTTTGCCGATCACAGAGAAAAGTATCTGATTCTCATCACAAAATCCACATCCTCCTCCCAGGATTCTTCGTATAATACCGATGTTGCGGTCATTGCAATAATCTTCATTTATCTCATCCGCAACGCATTGGTGATATCCAAGATACAAAACAGGCGACTTTACGCGCCAGAAAAGGATGGTTTCAGGAGAAAGGTTCGCTCCAACATGTTTAGCTATGGATTCAAATAGAGCTGCACTGTAGAAGCCGTCAATTTTGTCAAGGTCGATAAAACGCCAATTATCGCTCAATTTTCCTTCCTGAAATTATGAAAAAACCGTTCCTGCTTTTTAGCCATTTTAATTGTGTCAGGAAAGATCGCAATATCCCGATATCGGAATTTGGATATAATCCCGTATATGTAATATCGTTTTTCTCAAACCAATCAATTACTTCATTGATAGTATGATAACTCTCGTAAGGATTGGCGTATTTGTCAGCAGCATAAGCCTGCTCATGCGTATTTTTGAATTTTCCCCTGTATATGGATTTTTCAACAAAGGACATTCGCTTTTCAATATCTTCGCCTGCATTCAATTGTATCCATGCCCGTTTTGCCCTGTGCAGAAAGCGCCCGTACCTGTTATATAGCCCGATAGTTATTGTCCCTCCAGGTTTGCACATATCCGAAAGCACTCGAAAGCGCCCGTAAGGGTTATTTGTATGATGCAGCACACCAAGGCAAAATATGTGATCAAACTTTTTTTGTGTCTTAAAATCCATGATGTCACATCTATTAAAATCCACTTTTAAACCGAATGTTTCGGCAAGCTTTTTTCCCTTTGCAAGAGAAGAACAACTCAGGTCGATCGCTGTCACTTGTGCGCCATAATAGGCAAAATAGCAGGATTTTTCTCCTGTGCCGCAACCTGCATCCAGGATTTCTTTGCCGGATAAAGAGCTTTGATCCAATCCCGCAGTGGTAAGTATTTTTGACATGATATTGGCATGGAGTTTATGTGCGAGGTCATTTTCATTGCGAATAGGAAGGGAAGGATAAGGGTAGCGTTCGTATAATGAATTTACGGAGCATGCAATTTTGTCCATTAGCCCAATGTGGAAATGAGAGGATTTATAATTTTGGCTTATTTTCTTTTATTCACTCAATTCTTTTGACAGGATTTACTGGAGGAACAGGATATTCAATTGGCTCATATCCTGTCGATCCTGTTATCCTGTCTTAAATTTCCATTTTCTTGAGACTTTTTGATATATTTCCCAAAACATATCGTAAACCTAATATCAATTCCAGATGTATAAACTACCATGAAATATCCACCAACGAACCTGATACAGGCATTCGGTCTTGCTGATGCATGGGGGCAGGCCGTGAATTTTGTCATGAAAAACGGCATGGAGATAAAGACTGAATATGGTCCGATGTCAAAGGATATATGTTCGGTGATCGAAATACGCGAACCTTTCGCAGAGCCAATGCTTCATCCGCAGTTCCCCACGAAGGAATTGCATGTGAAAGAATACGTGCGGCAGTGGGAGAGGGATTACGACTGGAAAAAACAGGGTTTTGAGTATAACTACATGGACAGGCTGATAAATTATCCCTCGCGCGGGAAGGATGTTGACCAGCTAAAAGCGATCAGGGAATTATTGCCGCAGGGTGTTTCCAGGAGGCGCCAGGCAATTACGTGGATACCTGAGCGAGACCTCTTTGTGAAAGAAGACCAACCCTGTCTCCAGAGGCTCTGGGTTCGTGATATCGGGAATGGGAATGCTGAAATGCACTGTATGTGGAGGTCGCGAGACCTTTTTGCGGCGTGGAACAGCAATATGGTCGGGCTTCTGACAATGATGAAAAGGGAAGTGCTTGAACCCAATAACCTGAAGCTTATAAAGGTCGTGGATTTTTGCAACTCCCTGCATATCTATGAGGCTGATTGGGAAGCTGCAGCATTGGTCAAGCCTCTGCCAAAGAACCCGCAGATGATGAGATAATTGGGGATCAAAGAATGACACGTATCGAGAAGGATAGTTTAGGAGAAATAGAAGTCCCCGATAATGTTTATTATGGCGCTTTTACAACACGCGCATCAAAGAATTTCAGGATCAGTGGGATCAAAGCCAATCCCGATTTCATAAAATCACTTGCCATCATAAAAAAAGCATGCGCAAAAGCCAACATCAAGCTCAATTTGCTTGATGGGATAAAAGGTAATGCGATAATCCAGGCTGCTGATGAGATCATTAGCGGAAAATACAGGGACCAGTTCATTCTTGACGTATTCCAGGCCGGGGCAGGCACTCCTTTTAACATGAACATGAATGAAGTGATCGCCAATATTGCGATATTAAAATTTGGCGGGAATGTGGGTGATTACTCAATAGTTCATCCAAATAACCACGTAAATATGGCGCAATCCTCAAACGATGTTATCCCAACTACTATACGGTTGAGCATACTGCTTACACTTAAATCTCTAAAAAAGGAAATCGAAGGATTGATCGGCGCATTTCATTCAAAGGCCAGGGAATACGACCATGTGATCAAGGTCGGCAGGACTCATCTTGAGGATGCTGTTCCTGTAAGGTATGGCCAGGTTTTCAATGGATATGCTGCCGCCCTTGAAAAATGCCTGGAGCGGCTGATCGCATCCGAAAAAAGTATGCTGGAGCTGGGTATTGGGGGCACAGCGATCGGGACTGGTATCAATACTCATCCTGATTTCAAGAACATGGTTATTTCGGAATTGAATAAGCTTACGGGATTCAAATTCAAGGCTGGTAACAGCATCATGCTTTCATGGAATATGACCGGTTTTGTGGATGTTTCAAATGCCTTGAGGATGCTTGCCATTGAACTCAATAAGATATCAAATGACCTTCGCCTTCTTAATTCAGGACCAAGGACAGGTATTTCTGAAATTGTTCTTCCCGAAGTTGAACCGGGCTCTTCCATAATGCCAGGAAAAATAAATCCATCCATAGCAGAAGCGGTCAACATGGTATGTTTCCAGGTGGCAGGCAACGACCATGCTGTTGCAATGGCAGCAGAAGCTGGTCAGCTTGAGCTTAATGTAATGACACCGCTTATCGCTTTTGACCTGTTATGGAATATTGAGCTTTTGACAAATACTATCAGGATGTTTCGCGAGGATTGTATTTCCGGATTGGTCGTGGATGAAAAAAGGTGCAATGAGCTACTTGAAAACAGCCAGGCTCTTGCAACAGTGTTGAATCCATATATTGGTTATGATATGGTGGCAAAGCTTGTGAAAACAGCCCTTGCCGAGAACAAATCCCTGAAGCAGGTGCTTATTGAGAACGATATCATCCCCCGGAAATATTTAAATGATATTCTCGATGCACGAAAAATGACAGAGCCAGGGGTTATTGATAAGAAAGTCATCGATGACATTATCTCTTACATGAAAAGGGATAGATAATCCAATAAGTATCATTATAATTATTATTGATTATCAAATAGCTTTAAATATTTTCAATTAGAATATCTTTATTGGAGGCTGAACGAATGGATATATTCGATGTATTAACCGCTATTTCAAAAAGGAAAAATAAATTAGTGAATCGCGGTTTAAACGAAAATAAAGCCCTGATCAAAGCAGAGAGAGTAGTTTCAAAAGAATATCATATACCAATGCCCGACATACAGAAAATCGTCGGGGGCAATTACCGGAATTCATAGGTTTTTGGTTTCTTTTTTTGTATAACTGATTCGGGGGAGAAACAATCGGATTTGAATCATCTCAATGAGAGGATTCTATTAAAACCTAATTTATCTTCTTCACAAGAGGTATCTCATCACACTCAGGGAACTTGGGGCACTTAATGCACATGCTCCATATTTTATGTGGCAGCGTGCTCTTTTTCACTTTTACGAACCCATGCGCTTCAAAAAACTCAGGCACGTATGTCAGCGTGATTAGTTTATTCAATCCGAGCATCTTTGCTTCGCTTTCGCATGCTTCAAGCAGCTGCGAACCTATCCTCTGCCTGAACTTTTCAGGGTCAACTGCCAGGGACAGTATCTCTCCATAATCTTCCCATGCTATATGGAGGGCGCCGCAGCCTACAAGCTTATCATCCTCAATGACAACATAAAAATCTCTCAGGTTCTCATACAATTCGCTCAATGAGCGTGGAAGCATAATGCGTTTATCTGCATAACTATTTACGAGTTTCCATATCTTTTCCACGTCTTTGATGGTTGCTTTTCTTAACAAATATTTATCCTCATTAATTTATAGTTATTATTTTCGTTTTTTCAATTGAGACGCAAGAGATTCAACCTGTTCAACTGCTGTCCCTATATAATTATCCGGGTCCATTAGCTGGATTATCTCCCCTTCAGTAAGGTATTTTGACACGGTTTCATTCATGATCAGCGCATCTTTCATGTGTATACCTGATTCACGCGCCGACATCGCGCACTGGCGCACGATCTCATGGGCTTCCTGCCTTCCAACTCCTTTCCTGCTCAGGTCGATCATTATCGCCTCACCCATGTTCAAACCGTTGAGCAGATTCATGTTTTTCCTTATATTCTCAGGGTAAAAACGAAGGTTCTGCAAAATTATCGAAGTTAAGCGGATAACGTGGTCAGTGAGCACACATGATTCCGGGAATACGATACGTTCGCATGATGAGTTTGTCAGGTCGCGTTCATCCCATAGGGTATTATTTCGAAGCTCAGGTTCGACCATTGCGCGAACTATCCTTGCAAGTCCGCAGACCTGCTCTGACTTTATGGGATTTCGCTTATGAGGCATCGTCGATGAGCCTACCTGTTTCTTGCCAAAGCTTTCCTCAACTTCTGCGATCTCACTCCTGGCAAGACTTCGTATCTCAATACATATTTTATCCAGAGTTGTGACAGTATTTGCCATCCACATCACAAATTCCGCATGCCTGTCCCGCTGGATTATCTGGTTTGAAACATCCGCAGCCTCTATACCCAGAATATCCATGGTCTTTTTCTGTATCTCGATGCCTTTTTTCCCGAAAGCAGCCTGCGTTCCCACTGCGCCGCTCATTTTACCAACCGTGGCGCGCGAGGTAAGCTGGTCAAGCCTTTCGATGTGCCTGTCAATCTCTGATGCCCATATCGCAAAGCGTAAGCCGTATGTAGTGGGAACTCCGATCTGCCCGTGGGTGCGTCCCGCACATACCGTATTCTTATGCTGGATCGCCTTTTCTATAAGGACTGAGCGCAATTTTGCGGTCTCTGTTCTCAGGATCAATATTGAATCTTTAATCTGGAGAGCCGTTGCCGTGTCCAGAATATCATTGGAAGTTGCGCCGAAATGTATCCATTTTCCCGCATCATCGGATTGCTCGGCAAGTGCAAGTACGACTGCCATTACGTCATGATGAATCTCATCTTCTATTGTTTTTACCCGGTCAAGCTTGACATTCTTTGCACCTTTTGTTATTTTCTCATCCGCCCCTTTCGGGATATAACTAAGATTTGCCTGGGCTTTTGCAAGAGCCACTTCAACTGAAAGCATTTTGGAAAGCCGCGTCTCTTCATTCCATACAGACTTCATTTCCGCATGCCCGTAGCGGTATTCAATAGGGTGTATTGCCATTGGGATACTTATTAGTCCCGTGGTTAAAAGAAACTATCGCTAACCTCAATTTTCCATGGTAAAATCAATTCACTGAAAAGTTCGCAAAAAACCCAAAGCATAGATGTATTAATTGTTGTAATAACAATTGTTACTAAAATATCTTGAGGCCTTTTAATACACAGACTGCATTTTCATTTATTTTGTAATACTTCCATTTTGATTTCATATAGGAGTCCGCTATGCCACTTTTCTTTAATATAGTTAAATGATGAGATACCAGATTTTGTTTCTTTTTAGTCAGGTTAACAATCTCACAAACACATTGGTCGTTTTTCATTAAAAGAAGTGCTATTTTTAGGCGTAAGGGGTGCGAAAGACCGTAAAAAATTTTACTGTTTTTCTCTAAACTCTCTTCATCTGGTGTTTCTTCCAGTCGTTTCTTTAGTTCTTCTTCTAATTCTACCTTTATCAGCGTATCAGTAGCGCAACATCTTTGAGTTTTCATAAATTTAGATTAGATATCAACGTTCTTTGAATTCAAACTTTATTCCTTATATACTTTAGTAAAAGATTATTCTTTGACGAGGGATAAATGTTCGTAGAACGTATAGAAGCGGTGCTTCCCTGCTTTGCTGATCCATGGAAAATTCGTATGATAGCGCATTTAGATAGCCCGCCAAATCTTAAAGAACTTGCAGAAACTGTGGACGCACGTTACTCCGAAAGCCTCGGAGTTGTGATAGTTCGTCTTGGGAGGCGGGAAGTGAATTTTTTCGCGAGTGGAAAAGTAACTATCAGAATGGTAAATGATATTGAAGAGGGAAGGAAACTTGTTAATTCCATACTTGCTATGGCAGCACAAAAACAGTTACTTAAAGAATAAGTTCTTGAAAAAATGAAATATATCACAGTGATCGGATGCAAAAAATGCCGCAGATGCGATAGCGTATGTCCCACCAAGGCGATAGAACATATCGATGGAACCGCAAGGGTAAAGATAATTCATGAAATGTGCAATTTATGTATGATATGTGTAAAAATGTGCCCTAACAAAGCTCTCAAGATTCTCGAATGATATATCCCAAACATGCCTCCAATAGCACTTATCTGCAGAAAAATTTGTATCCCCCAACCACTTTATATTCTCAAAACGTCATTATTTTCATAATGCAAAGCCCAAGAATAATAATTCACATGGATATGGACTATTTCTTTGCCCAGTGTGAGGAGAAAGAACATCCTGAAATCAAGGGCAAACCTGTGGTCATATGCGTCTATTCAGGCAGAAGCAAGGATAGCGGCGCTGTAAGCACAAGCAATTATGAGGCGCGAAAATTCGGGATAAAAGCCGGAATACCCATAAGCCAGGCAAAAAAATTGAAACCTGATGCCATATTCCTGCCTGTCAACATGAAGCTTTACAAAAGCGTGTCTCTTGAAGTCATGGGAATTTTGAGAGGTTATTGTGATGCTTTCGAACAGAAGAGCATTGATGAGGCTTTCTGCGACATTACGGGGCAAGTTATTGATTTTGATGACGCAAGGATGTATGGCATCATGATAAAAAAGGAAATCCTGGAGAAAGTCGGGTTGACATGCTCCATCGGTGTGGCACCCAGCAAGCTTCTTGCCAAGATAGCGTCTGATTTCCAGAAACCTGATGGGTTGACAGTGGTGAAGCCCGGTGACGTCATGGATTTCCTGGCGCCGCTTAAAATAACAAACCTTGTGGGTGTGGGAAAAAAGACTGAGCAGAGACTGAATGAGATGAATGTCAGGACTATAGGTGACATGTCAGGATTGTCCATGGATGTACTTATCAGGGAATTCGGGAAAGCAAAAGGAGAATGGTTGAAACAGGCATCACAAGGGATTGATGATTCCCCTCTTGAGGAACATGAAGGAACCGGGCAGATCGGACGGATAGCAACATTAAAAGAAGACACGGATGACCTTTCAATTATTAATGAAGTGATCAACAGCCTTTCAGAGGATATTCACAGGAAACTGGGGGAACGAAAAGTGGGTTTTAAGTCTATTGCGTTTATTGCCATAGCCACTGATTTTAAAACACGGGCAAAAAGCCATACACTGGCTGTTCCTGCAAAAGACCTGGATACAATAAAGAGCAATGCACATGAGCTTGCAAAAGAATTCCTTGCCGAAAACCCGGTAATTCTTAGAAGGGTTGGAGTGAGAGTGGCGAATTTGACGGAAGAGAAGGGGCAGATGACGCTGGGGGAGTTTTAGAAAGTATATAACCAATTAAACCTCTTAGAGGGATTATGGGACTTGAGAATTTAATACTAAATGGGCGTCCTCAACATGGCAAAAAATGCCTTCGTGACCTGGCTGGAACATTGACTCATGAAGAAGCAAAAGAAATGCAGACTATTATCGATGAGGAATTTGAAAAAATTGAAGGTGAATGGTAAGCTTGCTGTTGACGCAATGCTGTAATCGCTTATAGGGAAGCAGTTTTTGGTGTCTGCACTTTAATAGACGGTACTGATTTGCTATTTCTTACGGCTATCGTGCTTGGTGAACTTTTATATGGAGCGATAAATAGCACAAAACCAGAAAAAAATGAATATGACATTACCATATTTGCCAATAATTCTATTCTCATGCCAGTTGATGAAGCAGTAGCAATATACTATGCTAAAGTACGTCATGAACTTAAGAAAAAAGGGACCCCTATTCCTGAAAATGACATATGGATAGCTGCATTATGTTTGGAACAGGATGTTCCGCTACTGAGTAATGATGGTCATTTCAAAAATGTCCAGGGATTGGAAGTTGTTGGCTGGCAAAAAAATATTTGATGAATATTTAAAAGATTCCAATTGATTCGATATCTCTTTATACTTTTCAACAGTATGATTGGAACATGAACAGGAGTTTATTAATCGTAGTTTTGTTTTTTGTAGTTTCAGTAGCATTATCGGGATGCATGGGTGACAAAAAACCTGATAAAAACACAATTACGGGCATCAATGAATCCGTGAAAAATACATACACGAACGTCAATGTCCAACAAGCGAAAGAAATGATCGACAAGGGTGAGGTCTTTATTCTCGATGTCAGGACTCCTGGGGAATACGCTTCGGGACACATTAAAAATTCAACATTGCTGGCAGTCCAGGCTATCCCGGCAAATGAACTCGATTTAAAGCTTAAGGAATTACCAAAGAATGGATCGATCATTGTATATTGCACCACAGGAATCCGAAGCGCCGCTGCCAGTAAGATTCTTGTGGACAGCGGCTTTTCGAAAGTTTATAATATGCAGGGCGGAATTACCGAATGGATAAATGCCGGATATGAAACCGTAAAATAAAAAAACTGAAAAAGCATTCAGGATGCAGGATTCAAATTGAAATGGATTGACAAAATCTTTGGGAATAAGGAAAACCGCCGGGAAACTATAAGCCTTGAACAACTTCCGCAGTGGCTTGATTCAAAGTCCCGGAAAATATCGCAAGAAACAAGCGGGGAAGTAGCTTCCATCTTTCCCGGAATCGAAAAAACACTACTTAAAATAAAGAATAGCACTGCAGAACTTGAGAAAACGAAGCCTGAGGGACGATTTCATCTTAAAATGGTTAAGATCGCAACAAGCAACAGGGATAATATGGCAAAACAGGTCAAAATGCTGATGGAGAACATAATTATCCCGGAAGATAAAGATGTCAAAACAATAATTGCCTTTCATGAAAGCGGTATGCAGACACTCGGAGTTTGTCTTGAGAACATGATGAAGAGCTACCAGTATACAAAACTTGTGTATTTTGAGGAATCAAAGAATGTCATAGCAGATGTCAATTCCCTGGGGCGGCTCCTTAACCAGCTCATAGAACCCATAAATTCGAAGAAGCATTTACTTGATGCCCTGGATAAATCGCAGGAACTCGTTTTAACCATCAGGAACATCAGTGTGGATATTGATTCAATAGAAAGATCAATAAAAGAAAATGATATAAAGAGCATTTCATTAAAAAAAGAAATCGATGAAAAACAAAAATCCCTGAATATCCTGCTCCAGAGTGAACCCTGGAAACAATATACTTCCTCGAAAGACCATCTTGTTTTACTTGAAGCCGATGCTGAAAAAAAAACATCTGAAATAAAGGGAATCATTTCACCACTTGCCAAAGCAATTAACAGGCTGAAGCAATTAAGCGATAGTGGAAGACATACCTTGAAGCCGGAAGATCGTGAAGCATTGAATTTATGCCTGTCATGTCCGGTCGATGTTCCCCCGGAATTCTTTGTTACATTCCGGAAAATCGTTGAGAGCGGGGATTTGAACCTCCCGAAGACAGATAAACTTCTTCCTCAAATACAGCTTGCTGAATCGACTCTTGGTGAAAAGAGAAGGGAATATTACTCGATCCGCCAGGATATTGAAAGGAAAAATGATGAAATATCAAATTTGAAGGTAATTGGCGAAGAAAAAGACCTGAGGTATGCTTTATCCAATTTGCAGGATAAGCTCATGATAACTGAAAAAGAACTTGACGCTTCAAGAAAACAACTTGAGTTACTTAAACAGGATATTGGATCAAAGAAAAATGAATTGCAGCAGAATATAACTGTGATTGACAGCAATTTAAGATTATCGTAAAATGCAAAGTTGTATCTATTATTAATCATATTATAAGATTGGGAGATAAAATGACAAACCTTCTATATGTCCAGACAAGCGGAATCGATAGACCTGAACGCCTTTATTCGCCTTTCATCCTTGCCCAGACCGCAAAAGCGATGGACATCGATGCAATAATCTATTTCCTCGGAATGGGAGTCACGGTAGTTAAAAAAGGAAATGCGGAAAAAATAAAGATGGGAGCTTTCCCTTCTCTAAAAGAAGTGATGGACCAGACAATAAAAGCAGGTGTTAAGCTCATGGTTTGTGAACAGAGCTGCCAGCTCATAAACCTTAAAACCGGAGATTTTATTCCACCAGCAGAGGTAGTTGGAGCCGCTACGCTTAACGATCTTGTGCTTGAAGCTGATGGTACGATGTGGTTTTAGGAGAAATATGAAAATACAGTGGAAGTGTTCAATGTGCGGCTACCAGTTCGAAGGCAAAGCCTCACCGCCGCAAAGGTGTCCGGGCTGCAATGAAGCATGCGCTTTTATTGATGCCACATGTTACATACCGGAATGCGAAGGTCCTGAAGGCAGGGACAGGCGTATTAAATAAGACATATAACTTTAAGAAGAGTATACAATATTAATACGAGCATATAACAAAGGACAATATGAGACAGGTTTACATGGATTACGGATCGGCTTCGCCCGTAGATAAACGGGTGCTTGAAGCCATGATACCGTTTTTTGATGTCGATGTGGGGAATGCCTCCTCACTTCATTCGGCAGGGCGAAAAGCCAAACGTGAGCTTGAGAACGCTCGCACAAGTGTTGCAAAGCTGATAGGCGCGCAAAATACGAAAAGCATTATTTTCACTTCATGCGCCACTGAGTCCAATAATCTTGCGCTTCGAGGCGCTGCGATGCGATATAAAGATAAGGGGAATCATATCATCACAACTTCGGTAGAACACATGTCGGTGATGAATACTTTAAAAGACCTGCAAAGAAATGGATTTGAGGTAACATTCCTGCCTGTGGATAAGGATGGACTTGTGTCTCCAGAACAGGTAAAGAATGCCATAACCGATAAGACCATCATTATTTCAGTCATGTACGCCAATGGCGAAATAGGAACGATCCAGCCGATCAGGGAAATAGGTGAGATCGCATCAGACAGGAAAATAATATTCCATGTGGACGGGACAGCGGCATGCGGTAAAGTTCCGGTGGATGTTGAAAAAGAACATATAGACCTTTTGACCCTTTCTTCCAATGATTTAGGCGGCGCCAAAGGCACAGGAGCGCTATATATGAAACAGGGGATCAGGGTAATTCCTTTCATGCTCGGAGGGGGACAGGAATTCGGGATGAGGAGCGGCTCCGAGAATATTCCTGGAATTGTGGGCATGGGGAAAGCAGCAGAGATAGCGCAAAAAGAAATGCTTGATGAAAGCGCAAGGCTTGTCAAATTGAGGGACAGGCTTATTGATAATATACTTAAAACCGAATATTCATATCTTACTGGTCACAGGACAAAAAGGCTTCCCAATAATGCAAGTTTCAGGTTCAGTTTCATTGAAGGTGAAAGCATTATACTTCAGCTTAACGACCTGGGAATAACAGCAAGCACAGGCTCAGCGTGCTCTTCGAAAACGCTTGAACCTTCACATGTCCTGATAGCAATGGGATTAAGGCATGAAGAAGCGCATGGATCTCTCCTGTTGACGCTTGGCCGCGCAAATACGCAAGAAGATGTCGATCATGTTATTGAATCCGTGCCAAAAATAGTTTCAAGATTAAGAGAATTATCACCGCTTTACCCGAGGAAATAATATGGAAGAACAATTCGAATATTCAGAAAAGGTAATGGATCATTTCAGGAATCCGAGAAATGTCGGTCAGATAAAGGATGCCGACGGCACAGGGAGGGTGGGAAATCCAGTATGTGGCGACTTGATGGAGATCCAGATCAAAGTCGAGAACAATATATTAAAAGATGTTAAATTCAAAACCTTCGGCTGCGGGTCAGCTATTGCCACAAGCAGCATGATAACTGAAATGGCTATTGGAAAAACACTTGAAGAAGCACTCAAGATCACCCGGGGCGAGGTAGCAGAGGAACTTGGCGGTCTTCCTGCGATCAAAATGCATTGTTCAAACCTGGCAGCTGACGCGCTGCATGCCGCAATTAAGGATTATATGACCCATAAAGAAGAGAAGGCAAAACTTGAAGCGGAAAAATATGATTTTGATGTGATCATCGTGGGCGGAGGTCCGGGAGGTCTTACAACCGGAATACTTTGCGCATATCGCGGGCTTAAAACTGCAATTTTTGAGGGTTCTGCCTGGGGCGGAATATTGTCATGGCTGTGTCCAGGAAAGATGATCGAGAATTTTCCGGGATTATGTGAAAAAACAACATGTTCTGACCTTGTTGAATCATGGATAAATGAGGCAAAGAAACTGAAAGTTGACCTTAAGAAAGAGCGTGTTAACGAAATCACGGCAGACAGGAAGGTCGTTACGGACAGCGGTGAATACAGGGGCAAGATAATCGTTCTGGCAACGGGAAGCTCCCCTAAATTAGCCGGTTTAAAGGGCGAAGAAAAATTCGGTAAAAATGACCGCGGTGTCTATTATTATGTACGAAATCCCCAGAATTTCATGGGAAAGCGCGTCCTGGTAGTAGGCTGTGGGAATTCCGCAGTTGATTCGGCGCTAAGCCTTTCAGAGACTGCTGATCTAATCACAATAGCCTGCGGGAAAGATGAATTAAGGACTGTGCCGCAAAAGATAGAACGCTTAAAAGCGATCGATAAGGTCAAGGTTCTCTATAATACCGAGATGGTGGAGATCACTGGCACTGATAAAGTTGAAAAAGTGATAATGAAAGACCTCAAGGAAGATGAAAACATCCAGCAGGTTGTAGATTCAGTGGTGCTGGCTGTGGGCCTGACTCCGAATACGGAGATATTCAAGAAGCTTGGGCTTGAAATGGATGAAAAGGGATACATTAAGACCGATAAGACCCAGAAGACTAATATAGATGGAATATATGCGGTCGGAGATATCGCTTCAGATCTGCAGCTTGTTGTGGTTGCTGTGGCAAATGGTGCTACTGTTGCGCATAATGCGTATATTGAATTGAGGAAACCTTATTGGAGATAGATGAATAGCCAGATATTATTTGAAAATGAAACAAATCGCAGACCATAATTAACAATTCTCCCTGAAATTCTTGATTATGATCGATGATTTTAAGTTTTCTGTAATATTTACCCTGCTATTTCAACTTTTTCAACAAACAGGTTTGTATCCCCCAATAATGGAAAATATTTGTCATTTTTCAAACTGATATTAAAGGTATGATTCCCTGCTGAAATCATCGTCTTATTAAGCGTTCTTGCCATCAGGGATTCGCTGTCTATCATTTCCTCACCCATCTTTATTCCATCAATTTCTATACTTGCGTTAGGCCACCATACCCCGATAAATGGCACCTGGAAATTTGTCGCATATCCCGAAAAAGAAATCGTATATTCCAAATCCTGATTCGTTGAAAATTCCCCGCCCAGCATTTCATCCTCATAGAAGAGCCATCTGTTGAACTCTATAATTATTGGTTCCGGCGTTATTGTCAAATGAGCCGAACCCGGATTTAGACCCGGTGATGTTGCAGTGATCAAAGACGTTCCGACAATATCTGAACTGATGGATGCCGTTCCCTTTCCTTTAATGGTGGTCAGGTTCAACGCCGAAAGAGTTCCAAGCGAAGCTGACAGGTTTATGATCACCCCGTCCCTGGGGGCATCCCGTCCCTTCTTGTCCTTTAACTTGACCAGGATATCCGCATTTGTAACCCCATCTGCAGGAATGGAGGCGGGATTTAATGTGATCCAGATGTTGTTTGGAAGTATCGTGGGATCATAAGGATTTATGAAAGCGTCCAGATCATCTGTATAATGAACAAGTGTGTATTTTTCTTTTGAGATCGGGTCATAGACCAGTTCGAATGTTAATTCATACTTTCCTTTTCCAGTGATGACTGTGCCATATTGTTTGTCCTCAAAATTATTGATGATCCATCTCCCATTATCAAGCAGTCCTTCGCGAAGTTCAACGGTTCCATCAATCGGGATACGTTTCTTTCCACCTTTCCCGGAACTGTAAAAAATAACATTTCCACCTTCGGTAAGCAAATCCAGCGGCGTATTCGTCAGGTTATGGTCATTATCAGGATCGGGGTCTGCCCCAAAAGCAAGATAATCCACATCTTCCGGGATCGTAATTTTAAAGGTGCGAATATTTCCCGCAGGGGAATCAGAATCGATCAAATTACGTGCGCTGCCGCTTTGCATTGCGCTTAATGAAACTTTTATTTCTCCGATCTGCTTTTCCATGGAATCGGCGGTGATACCCGGCCATATTTGTGATAATCCGATAGCTGTAATGGCTATTATTGCCCCTGTCAGGATCACATATACTACAAGTCTTATGGGGAGCTCGATTGAAGCTCTTTCGTCACGGGTAAAAGAAGGCATTTTTTTGTTGTAAGATTGTAAAGCGTATAAAGTAATTTGTGGCAAGTGTGGCAAGAGGAGGGTGTAAAATCTTTTGGTGTTAATATTATAAAACGTAAATACGCTATCATAAATCTGCGTTCATCCGCGTTTATCTGCGGTTTTTTATTTCCAAATATTTTATGATAGCCCCCAACACCAAACGTTTTGACAATCCCGGCAAGAGACAATTATATTAAGAATGATTCCTTTTCTAAATCACAACTTTAGATTCCTGACAAAGAATAGAGGCATCGTATGAAGCGCAGCAGAGTGCGGGGAGGAGTCACTTCGTGTTCAATCAAAAAGGAGAAACCAACAAAGTGACAATTACGAAGGACAAGAAGGAAATATCTGAATCAGAAACCCCAAATCCGTGCGTATCCGCGTCATCCGCGCAATCCGTGTTCCTTTAGTTTTGATGAATACTATTCATAAGCCCAAACACTCATTAACGCTGATTTAATGTTTGGGATAAAAAAAAAATTCCCCCCGAAAGGATGTAATCCTTTTATTACCGATAAACAGAATGTAATCTGGAGGCAAAAACCTGTCATTTAAACTCATATCACTATTTGAACCAAAAGGCGACCAGGTAAAAGCCATCGAGAAACTGACCCTGGGTCTTGATCAGGGAATGAAGCACCAGACCCTTCTCGGTGTGACCGGTTCTGGAAAAACATTCACAGTCGCCAATGTCATCCAGAAAATCCAGCGTCCAACACTTGTTATTTCACATAATAAGACCCTTGCAGCACAGCTTTACTCGGAATTCAAGGCATTTTTCCCTGAAAATGCAGTTGAATACTTTGTAAGTTATTACGATTACTACCAGCCTGAAGCATATATCCCGCAGACAGATACCTATATTGAAAAAGATGCCTCCATAAACGAAGAAATAAACAGGATGCGCCTTTCAGCAACAAGGTCGCTTTTTGAGCGCAGGGATGTTATCGTTGTAGCAAGCGTGTCCTGCATTTACGGCATCGGATCGCCGCAGGAATGGCGCGATATGGCAATTCTTCTTCGAAAAGGTGAAGAGATAACCCGAAAGGAAATTCTTAGAAGGTTTGTGGATATGCAGTATGAGCGAAATGACCTTGATTTTAGCACGGGAAAATTCAGGGCGCGCGGTGATACGATCGAAGTCTTCCCGTCGTATGCATCAACAGGGGTCAGGATCGAACTTTTCGGGGATGAGATAGACCGCATTTCGGAATTTGATCCCCTGACAGGGAAGACACTGAGGGAAAATGATACACTTGTCATCTATCCGGCAAAGCATTTCGTTATGCCGCAGGAAAAAATAGACCTGGCCATAGAATCGATAGAGGCAGAACTTAAAACAAGATTACAGGAATTAAAGCGAACAGGGAAAGTCCTGGAAGCTGCGCGCCTTCTGCAACGCACAAGATTCGATATTGAGATGATGCATGAGATCGGGTACTGCCAGGGGATCGAGAATTACAGCCGCCATATGGACGGGCGCCGCGAGGGCGAAGCGGCCTTCTCGCTTATAGATTATTTTCCGAAAGATTTCCTGATAGTGATAGATGAATCCCATGTTACCATCCCGCAGATCCGGGGCATGCACGCAGGAGACCATGCGCGAAAGGAATCTCTTGTGGATTACGGCTTCAGGCTGCCATCTGCGTACGATAATCGCCCGCTCACTTTTGATGAATTCAGCGCCAGGGTAAACCAGGTCATGTATGTTTCGGCAACTCCTGCTGATTATGAGGTCAATATGAGCGCACAGGTAGTGGAGCAGATCATCCGCCCCACAGGGCTTGTTGACCCTGCTATCGGGGTGAAACCCATAACAGGACAAATAGATGACCTCATCGGGGAAATCAATGCAAAAACTGCTAAAAAATTCAGGGTTCTTGTCACAACGCTTACAAAACGAATGGCTGAAGACCTGACCGAATATCTTCTTGGTGTCGGGATCAAGGCAAGATACATGCATTCAGAGATAGAGACACTTGAGCGTATCGAGATAATAAGAGACCTGCGTCTTGGTGAATTCGATGTGCTTGTGGGGATCAACCTTTTGCGAGAGGGGCTTGACCTTCCTGAAGTGGCACTTGTTGCCATTCTTGATGCTGATAAGGAAGGTTTCCTGCGCTCTGACCGCTCGCTTTTACAGACAATAGGCAGGACTTCGAGGAATGTCGAGGGAAGAGTTGTAATGTATGCAGACCGGATGACGGGTTCGATGCAAAGGGCGATAGAGGAGACAAACAGGAGGCGAACGATGCAGATCGAATATAATAAAGAGCATAATATCACGCCGCAATCCATACGAAAGGCTGTTGAGCCGCGCCCGGTTACCAAAGAGGAGCTGGAAAAAGAGGATATTTTCAATGATATTGTGGATATGGAAGCGGAAATGCATCGGGCTGCGAAAGACCTTGATTTTGAGAAGGCTGTGAAGTTAAGGGACAGGATAGCGAAGTTGAGGGCAGAGATGTGAGTCTGCATCGACGTTTTATTATTTTTGATTACAAAAATTTAAATAGTATGTTCTTTAAATAATGCTTTGATGGTAAAAGCGTCTCTTAAGAAGGTTTTTATTAAGAATTTCAAAAGCCTTCATGATTGTGAAATCGATATTGGAAAGATGAATGTAGTCGTGGGGGCGAACGCTTCGGGGAAATCGAATTTGATTGAGGCATTCAGGCTTTTAAAGAAGATTTACGCAGATAAAGATAGTTTTCCTTTTTTAGAATGGTGGGGGTATGACAATGTAGTTTGGCAGAGAAAAGAAGAGCTGCCCATAATTATTGGCCTTCTTTTTGATATTGAAGGTTATGATATCTATTTTGAGACAAATTTTACTGGAACCGGGGGAAAATTTCAGATTTTGCGAGAAGTATTGGATATTAGAGGTTATTTGAAATTAGAGAAAAAAGGGGAATGGATATCGGCAAAACACGATATGAAATTTATAGATAATGTTATTGAAAAACCTCAAGAATACAATCTAGGCTCTGAAGGAAAAATGATAATTTATAAGGAAAAGGAAAATCTTATAAAAGAGGCAAGAATTGGTTTTGATTTTAATGAAAGACGACTTTTAGATATAATTCATGATATTGAGGAGCTTGGGATTGTTAATGAATTTTCTGATTCTGCTAAACTATCGTATCAACTATTTGAGGTTTTGAATTTGAAAATTCTAACTCCCTTTGTCCAATCCAAAATATACAATTCAGAAAATGTTTATAATGTTGCATCAGAAATTATACTTTTTACCCTCAATAAACTATTGATTCTCTACCCCCTCAATATTCGCTTGATGAAAAATCCTCAACCTCTTAGAAGAGAAGAAACTCTAAAAGAAGATGGAACCAATATCGCAAGTGCATTTCATACAATTTATCTCAAAGAAGGTAAAATTCCAGAAGAAATTTACAATCCCCTTACAATGGTTTTTCCAAAAATAGATGTGCGACCACATATTACCGAGGACGGCAGGGTCATGATAAAATTCTTTGAAGAAGGATTTGAACTTTTACCCCCAAATACTTCCGACGGAATATATAAAATTTTGACTGTACTCATAGCGATTTTCCTGAAACCACCCCTGTTAATAATTGATGAAATTGAGAACTCCCTGCATCCTGAAACCTTAGAACTTATTCTTGATACAATAAAAGCAACCGATGTCCAGGCGATAATAACGACGCACTCGCCAGTTGTAGTTGATATGACCGAGCCTGATGATATGGTTCTTGTAGAGAAAGAACAGGGAGAATCCAGATTCAAGAGAATTAAAGATCCAGATAAATTAAGAGATTTCTTAAAGGAAAAAGGTATAACGTTTAGTACAGGCTGGCTTTATGGAGATATATCTCACATCGAATAAAAAACATGAAAATAACACTAATTGTCGAAGATTCCTGGGGCGTTCCTTTTTTTCCAATTGTAATTGAAAGACTTAAAGCGGTGAACCTGGTAAATAAAAACTTAATAATTTCAAAACCAAAACATTTACCGGCTGATTGTAATGGAAAACTAGATGAAATTTTGAAAATGGTTGATAACAAATTTGATCGGATCATAATAATTCTTGATGCTGATGGTCCTCAAAATTATAAGACCAGATATGAAAGGGCACAAAGCCATATACCGAATAATATGGCAACACCTGTTAAAATCATACTTGCAGAATATGAGATTGAAGAATGGATATGTATCAGCAAAGGTTTAAAATGGAAGCATCAGAAACCTTCAGATGAGCTAAAAACCAAATACTCTTATGAAAAATGGAAACTTCCACAGTTTGCCGCTGAATTGGATTTTGATAAACTTGGGAAAAACTGCAAATCCTTTAAGGATTTTCTTGATGCTTTGACACCAAAATGAAATTTGTTTAAATTTTCATGGGAGTGTCAAAACGTCACCCTCTCTGCTTGCGCCTCTCTCATATTTGTCTCCATTGTCCAGAAATGAGCTTCTCCTGTGTATATCTTAAAGACCGCGAACAGCGGGTCGTCTGGCTTTCCCGTGCCGATCGCCTTCAAGAAAGGTCTTTCTTCGAGTAATCTTGCTTTGAGCTTGAGGTCATCAAGGAATTTTACTTTTCCTGCCAGTCTCATCATTTTCATCTTCGAAGGATCCTGGGAAGGAGCAATGAAGCATACTTCCAGCTTTGGGTTCTTCTTCAATTGCTTACATACATTTTTTGGGGTTCCCGTATGAAAATAGAACCCGCTTTCATCGGCAAACCACATCAAAAAACCCCTAACTCTTGGCTGGTCGCCATCAGTGGTCGCAACATAGCATGCAGGATTTTTATTTGCAAATTCAATATAATCTTTTAACTCCATAATTTTCCCTTATCCTGTATTTGCTCCAATTGTTTATATCTTTTTTGGCCGATAAATAATGATCCACGCATAGATTTCGATGAAAAGCAAATCCATTTAGATTTAATAATCTGCAATTTTCAGTTTATGCTCACATCTGCGATATTATTTGAGATGTGAAGGAAAGTAATGTCTCCTGTGGCATTATAATTGACAATCATTGAAGATTGGCTCGGGTCGGGGTTTTGATTACCTCCCGGCGAACACTGGTTAAAGAAGAAAGTTCCGGTTTGTGACATTTCCCAGAAGTAGTGCTCTGTTATGTTGTAAAGGGTCTGCGTCCTATTCACATTGGACACATTTATGTATGGGCTGCTGCCCCATGAAAGAGCTGGATTGTCGATTCCTGTGATCTTTTCGCCGGATGTCTTGCAAACGTTGGCATTGGTTGAACCAACAATATTTTGAATATATGTTAAGCTGGTACTCTTGTTGAGCAAATCCACATAGATATAATAATCCGGCTGTATAGTGTAAATATCAGATCCTAACCAAGTCTCACCATTGCTTGGAGAACTTTTATCAATATAGCCTATTGAAAGGTCAACGTTATTGCCAACGTCCCAATTTTCTGACTTAAAATAGAATATCAAAGTCTTGTTTCCGGAAGTTCCACGAATATCCCAATTTAATTTATTATCACAATGTACATGTCCGTGTTCAGTTGAACACGATGGAATTATCTTAAAGCTAAAATTGTCAAGAGGGGTGGTGTCGCTGGGATCAATCCCCGGGAAGTTAATTGGATTGGTTATAACATTGGTTCCCCCAAAAGTAGAAGGAACAACCGTGAGTTCTATGTTTGCTGTATGTTTTGTCGAATTCGTTTTGACACTCGTATAGGAAAGACTTCTGGCATAATCCGCCCACGCATCGTAGAAGTCGCTCGTAATGTTCACGTAAACCTTTCCGGTGTTGCTGAAGTTGAGCGGGTTTTGCTTATTTGGATCAGTAGTAGGAAATAATACCGAAGTTGATTTATTCTTGAAGATAACTTCTGCCGTTCCCTTTCCTCCGACTGTGGTATTTCCGTTCACCGTGAGCACTGCAAACGTCAGCGTCTTCCCGTCAAAATGAAATTCCGGCGGGGAGAGCATGACCGAGCCCCCCGAGGGATATTTTGACCAGACGCCTCCACCTTCGTATCCTAAAATCCTTTCTCCATAACTGTATTTTACTTTTCCCATGGATATATTGATATTAAACGTCCCATTTGCGCTCTTTATAGTCACATAACTCTCCTTGCCTGTCATGTTGGGCTCTAATGTCACAGTGCCCCCTCCAAGGTTGATTTTATCCACACGCATCGGCGCATCCCCAAGCAAAGTACCGCTTGCCCTGAAACTCGACATGGTGAATGCTTGCTCAGCATCTTTAATATTTGTCATATCCTGCAACTGGTAAATTGAAGGTACACCGACCAATACTATCATGCCTACACCTGTAACCGTTAAGGCTAATATGAGGGCATAGCCTACAACCTCTGAAACTGCATTTTCTGATCCCAGGAACCTCATATGATCTCCGTGTAAATCTGTGATTTCAGTATGTAAACATCCGGATTCGTAGTAGTGTTCAACCTGAACGTCCCGTCGGCAATTTTACTCCATTTCATAGTGTTAATGAAGTAATCCTGCCACCCTGAAGTGTAATCTCCAGTGATTATTATTGTAACACTGGTCACACTGCTCACACTCCTATTGTGAATAAGTTCTGGCATCCCGCATCCCCCTTCTTGCGAGGGTATCTGCTGCTGGCAAACTGTTATTTTGCTCATTCCGGTGCCGGATGTAGACGGATAACCGCTGATGTATGTTACAGGTATGATTAGCATATCGCTTCGGTTGGTAATAAGCGGCTTATAAACATTCAAAACGTAACCGTTCGGGTATTTTACCCATACTCCAGTTCCCTCATAGGCAACCACCGTGTCGCCTATGGAATTTTCGATACTGCGCATGGGTCCGCCCTCCAGTTTTTTTTCATTACCGCTGGAATCGGTCACATTGATCTGGATTGTGCTGTTTCCGGTAACGCTCAGTCTCCCACCATACATCTTAATAACTCCTCCATGTGATGGCGCCTGCCCGGAGGCTACTTTATTGAAATTATCTGCCAGCACAATAAAGGTCTGTTTAGTATTTTCTATATACCTTGCCTCCTGGGCACTCCTTAATGCAGGGTAGCCCACAAGCCCTATTATACTAAAACAGATCAAAAGAATTCCAACTATTGTGATAAAGTCCAGTACTTCAGCTACTGCGTCCTGAGACTTCAGGAAATATCGCGTACCTAAAGAATTCTTAGTTGGAATCATCTTACTAAAATGAATGTGCGACTTAGTATTTAAATATTTCATACTAATTATGATAATAATATCCAAGACCTTTATTGTTCCACCAAATTAAGACTGCTGCCGGATTTATTGTATGAAATCTTGTAATTCTCTGCCCCGCTGTATATCTGTATTGGAGTAAAATTGGTAGAAATATTGAAAGAAGAGGTGGTCATTGCGCCGTTGTCCGATTGCAGGATTATCTGGTAAGGGGAATTTGTTATATTAACCGTATAGCTTCTATCAGCTACAGATGCAGACATTGGGAACTCGTATTCAAGAGAGTTCACAGTTCCGCCATAGGAATTTGTTATATTGACCATGGTATCCACCGTAGTTATCTTATTTGAAAGCCCTGCCCCGATGAGTCTAAAGGTTGCAGTCATGGCTGCCTTTTCATTGGAATTTGTAAGGCTATAGAAGGAGATGATGGTTACTGAAATAACAATCACTGTAATTGCAAACATGAGTATATACCCGATAGAGATGGAAACAGCATTGTCATCTTTTATAAGGTTCCTGGAATTCATAACATCACCACGGTACTGAAATAGGAATCGTGATATCCGCTCTCACCCTGCTGGTTGAGTAGGAAACGTTGGCATACAGGATATAATCGCGAGCGCGGGTGAAGTTCCTGCCAAAGGCATATCCTGTTATATTGAATCTACCAGTTGCATTAGTGCCGTTTATAAACGAAACAGTGAACGGCTGGCTTATATTTTTATTGATCTGGCTATTATTGATTGTGAGATTTTGCGGATTTGGATTTGTAAAGTTAATTCGCCAAAAATTTGTTGAATTCGTTATGTTAATATAAAACCCCCCTGTACTTACATTCACAGTAATATTGCTATTGTTCACATTCTGGATTACAGTCCAGTTCGGCGAGCCGCCCACCGTCCCATTATCTGTGAAATAAGCATAGCTACCATTGTTCCAGTTAGTAACATTCCAACTCACATTAACACCCTCCCCGTTCAACGCATAAATCGTTGACAGGTTGTCCCTGAAATTACGTGTCGTGTTATTGAAATTACTTATCATCGGGACTCTATTTCCTCCGGGAGCCGATACATTTCTATACGCTGCCCTGGATTCATCTTTTGTAATCTGCATCAGGTTAACTATCTCGGTTTTCGAAGATTGTGTTCCTGCCCCAATCGCCATATTTCCCTCGAATATGACGCTGTTAAGAATGACAGTTGTTATCACAAGCCCGATGGCAATGATGAAACCTCCAAGAAGCATGAACTGTGCATCACGGTTTTCAATTAATCCCATCAGTTCCTCCATAAAACGAGTTTAACCTCGACAATATTAAACAGGCTGGTTGAAGGATCAATATCCTTTATGTTAAAGTTGGAAGGGGAATCAGTATCTTGCAGCACGATTTTTCTGGAAACCACTACAGCACTATAAGAAGGATCGCCGTTGTATATTAGGTTCATGCTGCTAGGCGTAAGCGTGACGTCATCAAGATAAATAATCTCTACATTATGGGCAATACCCTGCCGGATTAAAGTGGCATTTAACATTGCTGACAGGTTATTGGATAGGGTGCCTGAACCACCTACGTAGCTAGAACCGTTCCAGATATATTCAGAGCCATCCCAAGTTATTATGTCGTTCTTAAGGTTCGAGTTGTATCCTGGCTCAGCATAATCCATCATGTTCAAGATATCCTGCCCCAGCGCCTGAAGCTCGGATTCAACATGCACATTTGATGTTGATGAGGTCAGGGGCGTCATGGATGTCGCATCGATAGCATAAACTATGACCAGAAGCATGAGCATTGCCGCAGCCACGCCTTCCAGTGTATACAACTGCGCTTTTTCATCGAACATTACCACACCCTCACAGAAAGTATTGCAGTCTCATTATAACCTGTAGAGGAATTTACTATCAATACCAGACGCCTGATCTGACTGATATCTGTATTTTCAGGAAGCGGTGGGCCGCCTGGATTCGTTAAACCGGTTTGGTTCATGAGGGTGCCGTTTTTATATGCAACCGATACGTTGATATCAAAAATAGAAGTAGCATCCGGACTGAAAAGTCCAAGCTCGCTGAGATTACTGTTATAGGCGGTCTGGTTTGAATGGTTTAGCTTAATATTATTAAAATAATATAATTTCCCCTGGTCTATTACACTCATAGCTCCTGCATTATCAGCAACTAGTAGGCGTTCTACCAGTATTGTACTTGCTCTATCGGCAGCCAGTGTAATTTCATCAGAGCCTGGCTGGAATGGAGTAAATATACCGTACATGAATTGGAATACAAAAGCAACCGCCATGAGAAATATGCTCATACCTGCAACGTAGTCAATGCTCATCTGGGCCTTATCATCTTTCTCAGTGACAATTTTGTTTTCATTTTTTTTATTATTAATGAACAACAATTGCCGCACATAGCATGGAACCAAACCAGAGTACATAAATGAAATATAATTTTTCATCACTATTATTACTATAATAATAGATTACTATTACAAAAACCTTCTGGCATTCTGGGCTGTGGGACAAAATTAACCGGGGTACAGGTTCATCAAATTATGCCAGACACCCGTACACGTTAACGCTGTGTCAATGCGTTCCTCCCTTTTTTGTCCCACTTTCCATCCAAACCATCTTTTGTCAGCCGAAAATCCAGATTCGGAATTGTTACGCAAATAATATTGTCGAAGATGTCATTGTATCATTTACAAATTCTTCCATTGTTATCCTTCCATTTCCATGAACCATTTAAAGTTGCATTTTTTTTCGGAATGCCGTAGACTTTTGATTTCCCGAATCTATCTACGCACGACGATGAGCTCTAATATTTATCAAGCCTAAAGCTCTCGATTTCGATATCAAAGTGTTTTAGCATTTCCATTGCTTTATCAAAAGCTTCCTTTTCACTTATTAAGCTCATTCCCATTGCTACATACATTTTGGAGTCAAGATCCATCAACTTAAAGGAATAGGCGAAAGCCTTGGTTCCAGAATACTCTTTTGCCTTATCTTTTCGTATTTGTGTTTCCGAAGCGTAATGCTTTTTTATGGATAACGAATATCCTGTTCCATCTCCGCATGAATTAATTTTCTTTACTCCTTTCTCTTTCATAATCAATAGATGTAGGTTGAGAATTGCCAATGATACATCATAATTTGAATATAATCTT